>CAZGBL010000001.1:0-4186 GCA_964523955.1 uncultured Oscillospiraceae bacterium
CCCTCCGACATATTCTGCAGATGAAGAAGTCGTCGTCACATCGATTTTTCCTGAGAGACTGAGATCTCTGACCTCAGCGCCCGCGCCCAGATATCCGAAAAATCCCATATAAGCTGTGCTTCTCTTTGTAACCACCAAACCGCTGATCTTTTTGCCTGCGCCGTCAAACGTACCCTTGAATGTCACAGTTGAGCTGCTGCCGATCGGCGTCCACTCTGCGTCCGTTACATCCCCGCTCAGATCGATGTCGTCCGCCAGCGTGATGGTCCAGCCGGAAAACGTTTCTGCCGCGACAGCGCCGCCCGTGCTGCTGACTGCGGTTCCGTTTACCAGAGCCGCCAGCCCTCTCAGCTGAGCCGCAGTGGAAAGGGACGCCGTTTTCGTCTCCGCTCCATCGCTGTACCAGGAGATATCCACCGAAGAATCCTCTTCGCCCTCAAGCTCCATGAGACCGACGTCCGAATCATCGTCGCTGTCCGAGCCGACGGAATCCGTTTCATCGTTTTCATTCACAATGTCTTCATCGCTGCCGGCTCCGTCCATATCGGCGCCTTCCCCGTCGACGGAATCCAATCCGCCGTTTTCATCATTACTGTCCTGCAGTTCGTCAGCCGGAGAAGCGTCGCCGGCTGATACAGAGCTGCCGATAGATTCGTCTGTCCCTTCCGCGACGTTCGATACAGAATCGGAAGAATCTTCATATTCTGTTCCGGCTCCTGTGCTGCCCGATTCATCTGCGTATGCAAAGGAAATCGGCGCCGCCTGTGTGAAAAGGACAGACATGCAGAGCAATACGCCCAGCATTTTTCTGAATTTTCTCTTTTTCATTTTCTGCCTTTCTTTTTGCTTTTGAAATAACTCTACTACCTGCCTGAGAGGAATATCTTTGATCTGTGTTAAATCATCTCTCTTTTTTGCTCAGACCTCCGGATCCCCTCTGATAGGAATTCTCCTTTGAATCGAGCGTCTGCGGCAGCAAAAAATACTATTGATGTAACCATCGACAGAAAGTATTTTTTGTTGCTTGTGCCAGACTTTTCCGGCCATAAAAAACGCAGAGCCCGGCTGCGGAGGAAGGGATTTTGTCCGTGGGACAAAATCCCTTCCTCCGCAGCCGATAAACTCTGCGTTAGAATTATCATATTCCTTTATGTACGCGAAAACCGCCGATTCCAAACCCTTGAAATCAGCTACATTGCAATACCCCCCCCTATTTCTGCGGTGAGAGGTCTATTGAGTTCGGCTGCCTCTGCGGCAGCATCACACATACAAACATTCTCCTGGTACATCATACAAATCTCCACTGTCATATTCACAGAATGATCCGCAGCTTGGTGGATCGTTCCCTCACATCTCCGCTGCACGGTCAAATTTTCTGTCCGATCCCTGTTTCAACCGCTTTCCTGCAAATCGATTTCATTCTGTTTAATTTCATTTTATTTTATGAACCTGATTATATCTATATCAGTGTTCCAGAAGTGTTACTCTTTTCATTTATTTTTATTCTTTTATATTTATATTCATAAAAATTCACTCATTAATATTGAATTCATACTGAACTGCACTTCTCCACTAGTATTTGTCTTTCCTGCAGCAAAAAGGAAAGAGCCTTACTCGCGGCAATCCAGCCGTGAATAAGACTCTGTCAACAACAATGATTTCACTTATATGTTTCGCCTACAGCTTCATCGTCAGAGATATCTTGTGGCGTTCCCGATCCACATCGAGAATGCGCACTTTTACCGTATCGCCCACATTGACGGCGTCCATAGGATGCTTGACGAAACGATTGCTGATTTCGGAAATATGAACGAGACCTTCTGTCTTCACTCCGATATCTACAAAAGCTCCGAAATCCACCACATTTCGGACGGTTCCCATCAATTCCATACCGGATTTCAGATCTTCAAAGCTGAGAACGTCCTGACGGAAAATCACAGGAGGCATGGACTCTCTGGGATCTCGCGCAGGTTTTTTGATTTCCTCCACGATATCTGTCAGCGTCATAGCTCCCACGCCCAAATCTTCCGCCATCCGCTGTATGCTTTTTTTCAGATTTTCCTGCTTTCTGCGCTGTTCTTCCTGCTTCTCCTTCTTGCTCTTCTTCTTTTTTTTATTAAATTCCTCATCCTCAAGAAGAACGGCTAATGCCGCCAGACCATTTGCCGGTTTAACGGCTCCCTTTTCCTGTTTCCTGGCCGCTTTGACGTCTTTTTGATCTCTCTGAGCGTCCCGGCTGCTCATAACAGGATATTTTTCTCTGATCCTCTCTTCCACTTCCTTTGCGCCGCCGCCGACGATCACATCCTTTGTGAGTCCCAGCGTATCCAGCATCCGCTCCGTTATCTCGTAGGATTCCGGATGAACCGCAGTGGAATCCAAAGGATTTTCACCGTCTCTAATCCTCATAAATCCCGCGCACTGTTTAAATGTCTTTTCGCCCAGCTTTGAAACCTTCAGAAGCTGTTTTCTGTTTGTAAACGCTCCGTTTTCTTCGCGATATGCTACGATATTCTTCGCGATAGCAGAATTGATACCGGAAATATACGACAGCAGGGAAGGCGAAGCCGTATTGAGATCTACGCCCACCCGGTTCACACAGTTTTCCACTACGTTTGTCAGAGCAGTGTCCAGCATCCCCTGATTGATGTCGTGCTGATACTGACCTACACCGATGTGTTTCGGCGATATTTTCACCAGCTCCGCCAGGGGATCCTGAAGACGCCTGCCGATGGACATCGCTCCTCTCGTCGTCACATCCAAATCAGGATACTCCTCACTGGCCAGCTTAGATGCGGAATACACAGACGCTCCCGCCTCGCTGACGATGGTGTATTTGATATCGCGGCCCGTCTTCGCGATATAGTCGGCTATAAACATTTCCGTCTCTCTGGAAGCCGTCCCATTTCCGATGACCACCGTATTTAAGTCGAATTTATCGATGAGCTTTGTGATGATCCGCTCCGCTCCGGCGACGTCGTTTTTCGGCTTCGTAGGGTAGATCGTCGCATACGCCAGCAGCTTCCCTGTATCGCTCAGCGCTGCCACCTTACAGCCCGTACGATAGCCCGGATCGATAGAGAGGACTCTCGCGTCCTTTACTGGCGGTACCATCAGCAGATTTTCCGTGTTCGCCGCAAAGACTTTCACCGAATCCTTCTCCGCTCGTTCCGTGAGCTCGTTTCTTATTTCTCGCTCGAGAGACGGTGCCATCAGCCGCTTATATGCGTCCGCAATAGTTTCTTCCAGCTTCTCTCGGCTGATGCTGTTTTCATTTTTAATAACCTCTTCACAAAGCTGCAGATGAACAGCTTCAGTGTCCATCTGCAGCTTTACCTTGAGTTTTTTTGCTTTTTCTCCGCGGTTTATGGCTAAAATCCGATGATTAGGGATTTTAGACACCGGCTCGGAATACTCGTAATACATATTGTAGACCGTCGTTTCCTCCGGATCGGCAGCTTCCGTACAAAGAATCCCTGTCCGGCGCGTAAAATCACGCATCTTTTCTGTGATTTCCGGATCGTCTGCGATCCTTTCCGCGATAATATCACAGGCTCCTGCCAGCGCATCCTCCGGCGTCTCTACTTCCTTTTCAGAGTTCACAAAAGCGGCCGCCTCGGCGAGAAGGCCGCCGTCCTCTTTATCCTGCGCCCAGATGATGTCTGCCAGAGGTTCTAAGCCTCTTTCCTTCGCCTTAGACGCCCGGGTGCTCTTTTTCTGCTTAAACGGCTTGTACAAATCCTCCACACGCTGCAGAATTTCAGCCTTTTCGATATCCGCCCGCAGCTGTTCCGTCATTTTTCCCTGTTCTTCGATGAGTTTGATTACCTCGCTCTTACGCTCTTCTAATCCTCTGAGATATTTCAGACGCTCATCCAGATCTCTCAGCGTCACATCAGAAAGACCTCCGGTAACTTCCTTCCTGTAACGGGCGATAAAAGGAATCGTATTCCCCTCGTCGATCAAGGCGATGGTCTGCTCTACGGCTGTGAGCTTTATACCGAATTCCTGGGCCAGCTTTTCAGATATATTCATATTTTCCCTCACATTTTTATCTACAGGTCTTTTTTTACACTTAACAAAAAGTATAACATGCCGCCAAAATCTGTGCGCATTATTTTTTCGTCAAAATCAGAGCATAATGCTTTTTCATAATCCATGCGCAGTGTTCTTGCAAAAAATCTGC
>CAZGBL010000001.1:4286-8739 GCA_964523955.1 uncultured Oscillospiraceae bacterium
TTTTTCATAATCCATGCGCAGTGTTCTTGCAAAAAATCTGCGCATAATGCTTTTTTACAAAAATCAGCGCGCAAACTTTTTTCACTAAAGTCAGCATGCGCAAGCGAAAACTGAAAAAGGTTTTTCTGCCTAATATCGAATGCGGCAATAATAAATCGGATTTCCTCTGGCAGAGAATTTTTCTTCATACTCTGTCATGTAATTTTTCGATTCATATTCCGACGCATGAAGATTTTCGGAATATTCCTCCTTATCCAGTCCATTCAGATCAAATTCTTCCACTGAAAAGCGAAAAAGGCCTTCGTTATCCGTCTTGAATTCCAGAGCGCTTCCCTGCCTAAGAACCCTGCCATAGCCCTTGAGATATCGAGTATGCGTCAGCCGCCGCTTCGCATGTCTTTCCTTCGGCCACGGATCGCTGAAATTCAGATAAATGCCGGACAGCTCGTCTTCCGCAAAAACATCCGTTATTTCCCTCACATACATATTTGCAAAGACCAGGTTCGGAGCCACTGCATAAATGCTCCCGGCATCCCCGCCGACGGCGTCCTCATGCTCCGGACACGTATCACGCTCAACGCCTGAGTCATCTTCCGCTCCGCTGTATTCTTCTATCCCTTCACGCTTCTTCTTTACCTCCGAAATATTCCTCACCGCAAAAACACCCTCCTGTACAATTTCTTCAAAAGGACGTTCGCTGCCATCCTCCGACAACAGCTCAGAAGGCTCAAACCTGCAAAAAAATCGTGCGGCCTTCTGAAGCGCCCGAAGCATGACGCTCTGATTTCCTTCGACTGCGATAAAATTGCGGTCGGGATACGCTTTCGCCAGTGACAATATAAACTGTCCCTTACCGCAGCCGAGCTCCAAATAGATCGGCTGCTCTCGCTGGAAAAATTCGTTCCAGCGTCCTTTTTGCACGGCCGGATCGATCTTTACGCCGCCGGAATAAACGCGCAGCTTATCCTCCAATCCCTTTAACTTTCTCTGTCTCATAATAAATACTTCCCCTTCCGGACCAATTTTTTAATTCTGTTTTCTGCTGTAACCAGGCCATCATCCTCTCTGCCGCCCGCGCGCTCCGATCCTTCGATCCTTCGATCCTTCGATCCTTCGATCCTTCTGCGGCAAACGTCTCTATTTTGGCATAGAAGAATTCATGCAGCGAGACGTCCCATGCCTGCGGCTGAACGCCAGGAGCAATGGGGCAAACATACAATGCCGCCTGCCTGACCTTCAGGCAATCGAACAGGTTCTATCTCACCGCCGCCAGCACATACGGCTCCGCTATAATCACCGCGGAAAAGATCGCCAGCGCGATCCCTGCGCCTGCATCCCTTCCGGAAAGCCGCATGACGTGAAGACGCGTCCGCCCAACACCGCCGCGGTAACACCTCGCCTCCATGGCCATAGCAAGCTCCTGAGCGATGCGAAAAGCGCCGATAAACAGCGGAATCAACAACGGTATCAGGCTTTTCATCCTCTGCACCAGATTTCCGCTTTCAAAATCCGCTCCCCGCGCCTGCTGCGCCTTCATAATTTTATCAGCCTCCTGAATCAGCATGGGAATAAACCGCAGCGCGATGGACATCATGATAGCGATTTCATGGGCGGGAAAACCGAATCTTGAAAATGGGCTGAGAAGCGATTCAAACCCATCTGTCAGCTGCATAGGCTTCGTCGTATAAGTCAAAAGCGATGTTCCAAAAATGAGCATCAGCAGACGAAAAGCCATAAAAAAGGCCTGTCTCACGCCCTGTCGCGTAATCTCTAACGGCCCCAGCGAAAGGAGAATCGTACCCGGATACATGAACAGATTTATGATAAAAGTAATGGTCAAAATAACGGCGATGGGCTTCATTCCCCTCAGAATAAACCGAAACGGCACGCCCGAAATGCAGATCACGCCGATGACAAACGCGGCTGTAATCCCATACCCCAGAAAATCCTTTATCATAAACAGCATGATGATATAGACGATCACCGCCAGGATCTTTACCCTGGGATCGAGCCTGTGAATGACAGAATCGCTTTGGTAATATTGCCCCAACGTAATATCTCTCAGCATGTCATCTCACCTCGCTCCGATTCTTCGTACCGCATTTTAAATAGCGTTCTATCGCATCGGCCGCTTCCTGAGGAAACAGCACGTTTTCTCCGATTTCCGCGCCCAGGCTGCGCATCTGCTCTATGAGTTCCGACGCTTCCGGCAAGCCCAACCCGATTTTTTTCAAAAGACGGGCCTGCGAAAAAACTTCGCGGGGCGTTCCGAAAAGCGCGAGCCGGCCTTGATCCATGACCAGAACCTTATCGCACAGCCTGGCGACGTCGTCCATATTATGGGACACCAGTATTACAGTGGTTCCCTTACTTTCCTTTATCCTGCACACCATATCCAGGATCTCAGTATGAGATCTCGGATCAAGCCCCGCAGTAGGCTCATCGAGAATCAAAACGCTGGGCTGCATAGCTAACACGCCTGCGATTGCCACACGTCGTTTCTGACCTCCGGACAGTTCAAAGGGAGACCTTAAAGCGAAGGACTCATAATCCAAATCCACAAGGCTCAAAGCCTCTCTGACCCGCCGTTCGGTTTCCTCGCTGTCAAATCCCATATTCTTCGGTCCGAAAGCCACATCCTTCGCTACCGTCTCTTCAAATAGCTGGTACTCAGGATATTGAAATACCAGCCCGACTTTTCTGCGGACGTCACGCAAAACGGCGTCCTTCGCCGTTATCTCATATCCATCGATGGTAATCCTTCCGGAAACAGGGCGCAGCAATCCGTTCAAATGCTGTATTAAAGTGGATTTTCCTGATCCGGTATGGCCTATAATTCCGGTAAATTCTCCATCCTCTATCGAAAAAGAGACATCTCGGAGTGCATACGACTCGTCCGGCTGTCCCTTACTGTATACATAATTGATATTTTCAACGATGATCGGCATCCTCGCGCTCCTCTCCGCCCGCGTCCTCCATACGTTTCTCTCTGTCTGAATCAACCCTGCCTGCCTCTCGGATCGGTTCGCCTTCACGCGTTTCCCTGTCAGCCTTATACGCTGCTGCATCCCTGACATCCATATACGCAGCTGCATCCCTGACGCCCATATACGCAGCGTTTTCGCATAAAAACCGCGCTAAGGACTCTATGGTAATAATATCCTGTGGAATGTCGAAACCTTTTTTCTGCAAGCGTTCTCTGATGTCTATAGCTGCCGGTACTGTCAAACCCAGCTCCCGGAGTCTGTCCGGATCTGCAAAAATCGCGGCGGGCGTACCGTCCAAAACCGCCTTGCCGCCATCCATCACGATGACACGGTCAGCCTCTACCGCTTCTTCCATAAAGTGGGTGATGAAAATTACTGTGATTCCGTCTGCCTTCAATAGCTTGACGATTTCCATCACCTCTCTTCTTCCCTTCGGATCCAGCATTGCGGTGGGTTCGTCAAAGATGATGCACTCCGGCCTCATAGCCACCACACCGGCGATTGCCACACGCTGCTTCTGGCCTCCGGACAGCATATGAGGCGATTTTTTTCTCTGTTCATAAATACCAGTCCGCCTCATCGCATCGTCTATCAACGATCTGATTTCATCGGCAGGCACGCCGAGATTTTCCGGCCCGAAGGCTACGTCGTCTTCCACGATAGCAGATACCAGCTGATTATCCGGATTTTGGAAGACCATTCCCGCCTTGCTGCGAATCTGCCAGACGAGATTTTCATCCTGCGTATTCATGCCGCATACAAAAACGTCGCCTTCGTCAGGAATAAGAAGCGCGTTCATCTGTTTTGAGAGAGTTGATTTTCCGGAACCGTTGCGTCCGAGTACTGCGGTAAACGTACCTTTTTCTATACGGAGATCGATGCCGTTCAATGCCCGAACGGCTTTTTCCCCTTCTTCTGCCGCAGGATACTCAAAGATCAGATTCTCGATACGAATGATATCCTTCACTTACTGTTCCTGCCTCCGCTTCTGCTCTATATTTAGTTTTTCCTCTCGTGAAATCTGGCTCATCTGTTTCAAAACGCCTCTTGCATCTGATGAATCCTCCGGTACCCTTTCGCCGATCTCACGCTCCTCTATAATCTGATGCTGCATTTCTCGGCTCACCTCCATGATGCAGCGAAAAAGCGCCGCCGCATAAGAGCCGTATTCCTCGCCCGCTCGACTCGATACACTGTCCAAAATCGCCTGTTCCCGTTCAGGTCGGAGTACCGGCATTCCGTTTTCGAGCTTATAAGCGGCTACGCCTTTTACCAAATCCATCCGTCTGCAAAACAATTCCAAAAGCTGCCCGTCAATTTCATCGATCTGTTTTCTTATATCATCGAGATTCATTCCGATTCCTCCTGTATCGCTTTCCGATCTCTATTTTTTCTCCGGTCGATCTTGGTCTTTCCGCCGCCGATTTCTCATCGCACTGTACTGCACTGCTGCAGCCGCACTCCCG
>CAZGBL010000001.1:8839-11566 GCA_964523955.1 uncultured Oscillospiraceae bacterium
CTTGTCAGCAGCCTTCCTGTTCAAGAAGCAGATCTGTCATCACAATAGCAGTCACAGCCTCCACCACCGGCACAGCGCGCACCGCCACGCAAGGATCATGTCTGCCCGCTACATTGAGTTCCGTCTCCTCTTTCTTCACAAAATCGATCGTATGCTGCGGCTTTCCGATGGAAGGCGTCGGCTTAAACGCCAGCCGAGCCACTATGGGCATACCCGAAGAAATTCCGCCGAGAATGCCGCCGTGATTATTTGTCGGAGTTTTCACTTCACCGTCCTTATCGATGTAAAATTCATCGTTATTTTCGCTGCCAAACAGCTTCGCCGCATCGAAGCCTGCGCCGAACTCTACGCCTTTCACAGCGGGGATGCCGAAATATCCGAAAGAAAGACGTCCTTCGATACTGTCGAACATCGGTGAACCGATACCTGCCGGCATTCCGTACACAGCAGCCTCCACAACGCCTCCCACAGAATCGGCGTCCAGACGCGCAGCCTCAATGACAGCACGCATGCGCTCTTCCGCAGAATCATCGATAACCGGAAAATTCTTTTTCCCCGGTGCGAGAATCTGCTCCGGCGTCAGCCCCACAGCGTCAAATGCTGCGTCCTCTGCATCTTTTACCGACTTGAGATGAGCTCCTATATAAATGCCGCGCTGCTGCAGATACTGGATGCATAATCCGCCGGCAAATACCAGGGGCGCTGTGAGACGAGCAGAAAAATGTCCGCCGCCTCGAATATCATTGTGACCGCCATATCTGAGATAACCGGTATAGTCCGCATGTCCCGGTCTGGCTGCCGTCGTCACATTTTTATAATCCTTCGAGCGCTGATTTGTATTTTGAATCACCGCCGCAATGGGAGTGCCGCAAGTGGTATCATTCAAAACTCCGGATAAAATCTGCGGCAGATCGCTCTCCTTTCTCGCCGTAGCAGTCTTGTCTCTGCCAGGCGCTCTGCGCTTCATAAATGCCAGAAGCTGCTCCATATCGATTTTCACGCCTGCAGGAAAGCCGTCGATGACGGTGCCGATTCCTTCTCCGTGGGATTCGCCAAACACGGAAACTTTCATTATATTACCTATCTGAGATGACATCCGCTCTTCCTCCCAGTCTTCTAAATTCCTCGAAAAAATCCGGATAACTCTTTGAAACAGCCTCCGCACCTATGATGGTCACAGGCTGTTCGCAGGAAAGCGCCGCGACAGCCATAGACATGACGATCCTATGATCGTTGTAGCCGCTGACTTCGCAGCCTCCTTCCAATTTTCCGCCTGTAACGATAAGTTCCTCTTTCTCTTCCCGGGTCTTCACGCCCAGCCGTGCCAAACAATCCGCCATAGCGGACAGCCGGTCACATTCCTTAATTCTGAGACGGGAAACATTATAAAATCTGCTGGTTCCCCGGGCGCACGCCGCCGCTACCGACAGCACCGGAATTACATCAGGAATATCGCCTCCATCAGCTTCCAGCGCCGTTAACGGCGATTTTCCATCGCCTTCAGGCCATCTTACGACAACCGATGGAAACTTTCGCTCTACATCTGCGCCAAACCTTTCGAGCAGATCGATCACTTCCCGATCCCCCTGTACGCTGTCTTCTCTCAAGCCTGTAACCGTCAGCTCCGATCCGCAGGCGGCTGCTGTGAGCCAAAAAGCCGCCTGAGAATAATCGCCCTCCACTGTCACATCCGCAGCGCGATAGGCCTGCCTTCCCGGAATTTTAAAACCGCCCGCAGTTTCTTCTATTTCGATTCCAAAATCTCTCACCATCCGTAAAGTGAGCGCTATGTATCCGATCGATTCCAGTTTTCCTTTTATCTTTATCTCGCTGTCTTCCGACAGAAGCGGCAGTGCAAAAATCAATCCGGAAATATACTGCGAACTGATATTTCCCGGTATCTCGTAGACGCCCGGTTCCAATTGACCTTTTATTTCAAAGGGAAGGGAATCCCTTCCATCCGGCAGAAACTCCACACCTTTCTTCTTCATTTCGTCTGCCAACGGAGTCATAGGCCTTTGCGGCAGTTTTCCTCTGCCTTCAAATAAAACATGCGCTCCCAACGCCGCAGCGATAGGCACGACAAAACGCAATGTAGAACCGCTTTCATAACAATCCAGTGTTGCCTCAGCCTGTCCGAATTCGTCCGTACTTTTTTCTGGCCAGCCGTCCGCACCCCCGCCGTTTTTACATCTTTCAGCGTCGCTGCCATCGTCGCCGGCTCTGCTTCTGCGAATTCCATCTATGGTAACCGTTCTTCTGTCCTCGGAGCGCTGTATTTCTGCACCTAACGCCCGCATACAGCTGATCGTGGCCTCCATATCCTTTGAATCGGAAATGCCGCTTACCTTAGATCTGCCCTCTGCTAAAGAAGCGCAGATTAACGCCCGGTGAGCCATAGATTTTGAGGGCGGAACCGTTACCGTCCCCTTCAGCTTACCGGGATAAACTTTAATGTCCATATATTCTCCTGACTGTATTCATACCTGTGTCTCTAAAAAGATACCTCTTTTATCGTCTTTTCCGTAAATACTATTATGTCATAGGTTCAGAAAAAAATCAGCCTTGTTTTCTCATGCAAAATATTTTTTGCGATTCATCCGGATCTGCTGCAAAATGCAGTTCTTACGGAAATCATTCCCCTAAAATATTAGAAATAACGGGAGAAATCACGAAAAGCTCGTGATTTCTCCCGCTAAATTGTCTGGCCGGTTTTCTCAAAAATCT
>CAZGBL010000001.1:11666-36579 GCA_964523955.1 uncultured Oscillospiraceae bacterium
CCAAATGATGCTGTCTCTCATTTGATCCTCTCCGATAGCGCTACAGGCACTCCTGATTCTTCATAAAATGCTCCAGCTCTGCAAGCTTTACATCGTGAACAGACGATGTTCCGATCTTTTCAATATACACCAGACTGATTTTGTCGCCAGACGTCTTCTTATCGCCGGACGCCAGCCTGCACAAAGTCTTAAGATCCGCGCCGGAATAAGACGTTTCAAATCCTTTCCTCTCAACCAGCGCCTTTAATCGCTCATATGTCCCCTGTTCCGTCAATCCGGCGGCCTGTGAAGCGGCAGTCATCATCAGCATGCCTATGGCTACCGCCTTTCCATGGCTGACCTCATAATCAGACGCTTTTTCGATGGAATGAGCCATCGTATGGCCGAAATTGAGTATTCTGCGAAGGCCGCTCTCTTTCTCATCTTCATCCACTACGGCGCCTTTGATTTCAATGCAGCGTTTAACCACCTGCGGCAGGACATCTGCGATCTCATGCTCTTCGATCAGCTCGAAAAGAGAAGCGTCCCGTATAGCGCCCGTCTTTATCGCTTCCGCCGTCCCATCCAGCACCTGATCGTTATTTAACGATTTGAAAGTATCTATGTCATACAATACGAGGGAGGGCTGCCAAAATGCCCCCAAAAGATTTTTTCCGGAGGCGATATTGACCCCCGTCTTTCCTCCAACCGACGAATCCACCGCTGCCAGAAGCGTCGTGGGAATCTGTATAAAATCGATGCCTCTGAGATAGATCGATGCGGCAAAACCGCCCATATCGCCCGCTACGCCGCCGCCCAGAGCGATGACAGCATCCTTTCGGGTCAGATGATGCTCCGACATAAAATCGATAAACTCCGCCACCGTCTGAATATTTTTTGACAGCTCGCCTGCGGAAAAGACAAAGCGGCACGTTTCAAAGCCCGCATCCCGCAGGCTCTGCTCCGCCTGGTCCGCATACAGACGATCTACGGAGGAATCGGTAAAAACAGCCGCTTTTCCGCCTCTCAGGACTTCCCCCGCCATAACTCCTGCCTGAGAAATCAATCCCCTGCCGATTCGCACATCATAGCCTTTTCCTGCATTTACTCTGACGATCTCCGCCTTATTTTCTTCCACGAATCTATCTCCCATCTCTTTCCGTCCAGCCTTTTGCGCTGTCACGCTAGTCAGCCATTTCTTCCGACATAAACTTGTGTATCTTTGTAATCTTCTTCATCGTAACATCGAACTGAGCCGGCGTCAATGACTGCGGACCGTCGCAAAGCGCCTTCTTCGGATTATTGTGGACTTCGATGATAAGGCCGTCCGCTCCCGCTGCAACAGCTGCGATCGAAAGAGGCTCTACATACTGAACGATGCCTGTAGCGTGACTCGGGTCGACGATGACAGGAAGATGCGTCTTTTCTTTTAAAACGGTAACGGCCGACAGATCCAGCGTATTTCTCGTCGCCGTTTCAAACGTTCTGATGCCTCTTTCACACAGAATGACATTTTTGTTTCCGCCTGCCATGATGTATTCCGCGCTCATCAGCCATTCTTCGATGGTATTTGCGAGCCCTCTCTTCAGAAGCACTGGTTTATCCTGCTTTCCCAAAATCTTGAGCAATTCAAAATTCTGCATATTTCTCGCGCCTACCTGAATGATATCTACTTTGTCGAAAAGAGGAAGATGAGACGCATTCATAATTTCCGTGACGATAGGCATCCCGGTTTCCTTCTTCGCTTCCAGAAGGAGATCGATTCCTTCCGCTCTCAGACCCTGGAACGCGTAAGGAGAAGTTCTCGGCTTAAATGCGCCGCCTCTCAGCAACGTCGCTCCGGACGCCTTGACCGCCTTAGCGACTTCGATGATCTGTTCCTCGGATTCTACCGAACACGGACCTGCGATGACCTGGAAATTTCCTCCTCCGATCTTAATCCCATTTCCGATATCTACGACGGTAGGCTCCGGATGAAATTTCTTATTTGCCGCTTTGTAAGGCTCTTGAATTCTCTTTACATCTTCAACAAAATCAAAGGCCAGGATGTCATCCTCTGCCAGGGATGCCGTATCGCCGATGAGTCCGAGAATCGTCGTATGCTCACCTTCTGTGACACTGACGGACACGTTGAACGCATCCAGATATTCGATCATCTCCATAACGTCAGACTGACTCGTGCCATCTTTTAAAATTACTACCATTGTTCAAACCTCCTTGATTAACCGGCGCTTCTGCCGGATTTCTCAGCCATATCTGTTCTGATCTCACTCTGATCCTTCGCATTTCGGATGTGCGCACAGACCTCCGATGGAACAATCAGAAGAAAAAAACCATCCGATACAAATCGGATGGCTCAAAATCGAAATAATTTTACAAATTGTCCAATGATTCCATAAGTTCGTATTCGTTTGGAAAATGTTAAATTTTATGTACGCCAAAATAGCCTGTAAAGACATTAAACAGACCATAATAGTTGCCGTAATAAAAGTTTTTCCAAACCTGATTACACATAATGAAATACCTTCTAATTCTAAAATTTATACTTACTATACTCCTTTAAAGCGTGATTGTCAAGGAATCAGGGAAAATAATTTCAAATTGTGACTTTTTCAACAGATATTTTCTCTTTTACAAGCGTTGGATATTCCCCGCTTCTGTAAACGGCGGGTTCCATTTCCAACTTTCGGCGATTGGATAATCATCCCCGCCGCAATCCGGCTGAGTCGAAAGCACCCGGCGCTTGCTGCAAGCCTTCGTGTCGCCCCTGACAAGTGAGCTCGCCAGGAGCTCTGCCCCGCGGCTCGTCAGGAATTCTGCTCCGCGGCTCGTCAGGAATTCTGCTCCGCTTTAAACAAAAAGCCGATTCAGCAGTGAACCGGCTCATTTTTATTTATTAATTATAAATTATTCCTTCTCTTGAATTAAACTAATTCGAGGAATACCATTTCAGCTGCATCGCCCTGTCTCTTACCGAGCTTGAGGATTCTTGTGTATCCGCCGTTTCTCTCAGCATACTTCGGTGCGATATTGTCAAAAAGTTCGGTTACTACGTCTTCATCATAGATGTAAGCGAGAGCCTGTCTTCTTGCATGAAGATCACCGCGCTTTCCCAGCGTGATCATCTTTTCAGCCATTCTTCTTGTTTCCTTAGCTCTTGTGATAGTAGTTGTAATTCTACCTTCTCTGAGAAGATCTGTAACCTGATTTCTCAGCATCGCCTTTCTGTGAGCCGTAGGTCTTCCAAGTTTTCTATGTCCTTTCACTTGTGAGTCCCTCCTTCGCTTTAATCTTCATTCGGTCTGAGGCCCAGACCGAGTTCTTCCAGTTTGTGCTTAACCTCATCGAGAGATTTCTTACCCAAGTTTCTTACCTTCATCATATCGTCTTCCGATTTGTGAGTAAGCTCTTCGACGGTGTTAATATTTGCCCTTTTGAGGCAGTTAAACGATCTTACGGAAAGTTCCAGCTCTTCGATGGTCATCTCAAGCGCTTTTTCCTTTTGATCTTCTTCCTTCTCCACCATGATTTCCACGGAATCCATGCTGTCTGTCAGATCGATAAAGAGCTTGAGATGCTCCTGCATGATCTTCGCGCCGATGGACACGCTCTCTTCAGGAGAAATACTTCCGTCTGTCCAGATTTCCAGAATGAGTCTGTCATAGTCCGTAATCTGACCTACACGTGTATTTTGTACTGTAAAGTTTACCCTTCTGGCAGGCGTATAGATACTATCGACCGGAATCACTGCAATCGGAGTGCTGTCCGTCTTATTCTGATCGGCAGGTGTATATCCGCGGCCTGTAGCCAGATTGATTTCCATTACTAAGGTAGCATTTTCGTCGAGTGTTGCTATGTGAAGTTCCGGATTGAAGATTTCAACGTCGCCGTCAGAAATAATATCTGAGGCCGTCACTTCTTTCGGACCTACTGCATTGATGATCGCTCTTTTTGGGGTATCTCCATTTAAACGAACCGAGAGTTTTTTCAGATTCAGGATGATCTCCGTCACATCTTCTTTCACACCCGGAACGGTTGAGAACTCGTGAAGTATACCGTCGATTTTAATCGAAGTCACCGCTGCACCCGGTAAGGACGAGAGGAGAATTCTTCTCAGGCTGTTGCCCAGAGTCGTGCCATACCCTCTTTCCAGAGGCTCCACGATAAATTTTCCGTAGTTCTTATCTGTATCTGAATAAACACATTCTATTGTTGGTTTTTCGATTTCTATCACTCGAATACCTCCTTTTTGACCTTGTCCGCATCAACCTCGCCGATGAATACCGGCTGCGCAGTCTGCCTGGGATGCGACTTCCTGCCTGATCTCCCGATAAACTCCGTTGTAACGCACAAGATCTACAAAGAAAATTCAAAAATCTCTGATTTTGTGAATTTTTCCAGTAAAATAACCCGCGAAATATGACGTTTTGTCTGACGAGTTCTATCATCAGTCTACTACTTGGAGTACAATTCGACGATGAGATGTTCAGAGATAGGAACATCGATATCTTCTCTTGCAGGCAATGCGACGATCTTGCCTTCCAGCTTTTCCACATCGATGGTAACCCACTTCGGAGTGGTGATAATCATATCTCTGAGCTGCTTAAACTTAGGAGAATCCTTGCTCTTTTCCTTAACAGAGACGACATCTCCTTCCTTGAGTTCCATGGAAGGGATGTTTGCCTTCTTGCCGTTTACGTAGAAATGACCATGAGATACGAGCTGTCTCGCTTCTCTTCTCGTAGCGGCAAATCCCATTCTATAAACTACATTGTCGAATCTTCTCTCTAACATGATGAGAAGATTCTCACCTGTACCGCCAGGTCTCTTTGCAGCCTTGTCGAAGGTATTTCTGAACTGCTTTTCGAGGAGTCCATATACGAACTTAACCTTCTGCTTTTCGTTGAGCTGAACCGCATATTCGCTCTTTTTTCTTCTATTCTGGTTCGGGTTTCTCTTTGACTTTTTATCAATGCCCATGAATCCAGGTTCTATACCGAGAGTTCTGGCTCTCTTGAGAACCGGCTGAGTATTTTTTGCCATTTTCCTTATTCCTCCTTTTCTTCTGAAATAATGCCGTAATTACACTCTTCTTCTCTTCGGCGGTCTGCAGCCGTTGTGAGGAATAGGTGTGATATCCTTGATCATAGTGATTTCAAGGCCAGCTGTCTGGAGCGCTCTGATAGCCGCTTCTCTGCCGGAACCAGGGCCCTTCACGTATACTTCAACTGTCTTGAGGCCGTGTTCCATAGCGCCCTTCGCAGCTGCTACAGCAGCGCTCTGCGCGGCGAAAGGAGTGGATTTCCTCGATCCCTTAAATCCCAGGGAGCCTGCGCTGGACCAGGAAAGAGCGTTGCCGCTCATATCTGTAAGTGTTACAATCGTATTGTTGAAGGTAGCCTGGATGTGTGCCTGACCGCGTTCAATATTTTTACGTTCTTTTCTCTTTTTTCTGACTGTCGTCTTCTTTACGGGTTTCGCCATTATTTCCTACCTCCTTTACTTTTTCTTTCTGCCCACAGTCTTCTTAGGGCCTTTTCTCGTTCTTGCGTTCGTCTTTGTCTTCTGTCCTCTGACAGGCAGACCTCTTCTATGTCTAATGCCTCTGTAGCATCCGATTTCCATCAGTCGTTTGATATTGAGGTTCACTTCTCTTCTGAGATCGCCCTCAACATGATATTCCGCATCGATAATCTTTCTTATCTTACCTACTTCTTCTTCTGTCAGATCCTTAACTCTCGTGTCAGGATTAATCTCTGCTTTAGATAAGATATCATTCGCTGTTGGTCTTCCTATGCCATAGATATAAGTGAGTCCGATTTCAACTCTCTTGTCGTTTGGTAAATCGACACCGGCTATACGAGCCATTCGCGTACACCTCTCTTTCCGCTTTCTTTCGATTTTTTATCGAAACTTTTTTATTATAACTCAAAAATAGATTCTATCATATTTTCTGGAATATGTCACCATTTTTTGACACACTCCAGACGAAAAACCGTCAGAGCAAAATGCAGATCCTTCATTTTTTCTGCTGCTATAACTTCTGCTGTGTAAATTTAACCCTGAGTCTGCTTATGCTTAGGGTTCTTGCAAATTACCATTACTTTGCCATGTCTTTTAATAACCTTGCACTTTTCGCAAATCGGTTTTACTGAAGATCTTACCTTCATTTTCCTGCCTCCTTTGCTTATTTATCACGCCATGTAATTCTGCCTCTGGACAGATCATATGGGGATAATTCTACCTTTACTCTGTCTCCCGGAAGGATTCTTATGAAGTTCATCCTGATCTTTCCTGAAATATGAGCAAGCACTTCGTAATCGTTATCCAATTTAACTTTAAACATTGCGTTTGGCTGAGCTTCCAACACAGTTCCAAATACTTCGATTACATCTTTTTTAGCCATAAATTTCCATCTCCTCCTGATTAGTTATAGCCAGCTGGATCGCACCTGACCTCTCTAACTCTCTCTGAAGGTCAATGTTTTCGATCTTTAATCCCGAACGTATTTTTTCGGAAATCACATCGTTGACCTTATTATATGGTTGCAGATGTTTTACCTTCTTTTTCTTGGGACTGTCATATTTTCTTCTGTCGCCGTCGGCAATCAGAACATAATCATCATCCAGAACTTCAACGACAAAGAACACACAGCCTTTATCGTGCCCGGCCTTGGACTTCACAATCTGACCGGGAACTAAGCCGTTTTTTATCATCGCCATAGCTTCTCACCTTTATAAAAGTGTTATCACTAGCGGCTCACCGTCTGTAATAACGACTGTATTTTCATAATGTGCTGCGAGACTTCCGTCACGTGTAACCGCCGTCCATTCGTCGTCGAGAACTTCGACTTCATAAGTTCCTGCGCTGACCATCGGTTCGATGGCGAGAACCATACCCTTCACGAGCTTTGGTCCCCGTCCCGGCCTTCCATAATTCGGTACTGCCGGTTGTTCGTGCATCTCTCTGCCGAGACCATGCCCTACGTAATCGCGTATGACGCCAAAGCCATTTGACTCGAGATGTACTTGTATCGCATGGGACACGTCGGATAAATAATTTCCGGCAACGCAGTATTTCAACCCTTCAAAGAAGCTTTCTTCCGTCACTCTGACGAGCTTCTCCGCTTCGGGAGAAATCTTTCCCACCGCATACGTGCGAGCCATATCGCTGTACCAGCCTGCGTAGACAGCTCCTGCGTCAACACTCACGATATCACCTTCCTGAAGTTTTTTCTTCTTTGACGGTATACCATGGACGATGACTTCATTGACAGAAACGCAGGCGCTGGCCGGGAATCCTCCATATCCCTTAAAAGCCGGTATCATTCCGCCTTTTCGGATACGATTTTCCACGAATTGATCGATATCGTGAGTGGAGACTCCCGGCTGAATGAAACCCTCAAGATCCCTGAGGATTTCCGCCGTGAGTTTCGCCGGTACTTTCATCATTTCAATTTCCGCATCGGACTTTATGATGATCATATTATTCTCCCAGTACCTTCGTTATAGCTGAAAATACGCTGTCCATCGCCTGGTCGCCGTCGATCGTCGCCAGAGAGCCAGCTTTTTCATAATATTCTACAAGAGGAGCTGTCTGAGAGTTGTATACGCTGATTCTGTTTTCAACGGTCTCTCTGTTGTCGTCCGCTCTTTGATATACTTCGCCTCCGCAAGCATCACAGATGTTCTCCTTAGCAGTAGGCTTCGTATTTACATTATATGTTGCGCCGCACGCTTTGCAGACTCTTCTGCCTGCGATACGGTCGATGAGCTTTGCAGGTTCTACATCGATGTTTATCACCTTCGTAATGGAAAGGTTCTTTTCAGCCATGATCTTGTCAAGCTCTTCTGCCTGGAATACCGTTCTTGGGAATCCGTCCAGCATAAAGCCATTCGCGCAGTCATCCTGATTTAATCTGTCCTTTACAAGGTCTACTACCAGTTCGTCAGGAACGAGCTCTCCTTTATCCATGTAAGACTGAGCTTTCTTTCCCAGTTCCGTACCCCCTTTGATATTCGCTCTGAAAATATCTCCGGTGGAAATCTGCGGAATGTTGTATTTCTTGACAATGAGTTCAGCCTGGGTGCCTTTGCCGGCTCCCGGAGGGCCTAATAATACAATGTTTAACATGACCTGCCTCCTCTGTTATTTCAGGAATCCCGAGTAATTTCTCATGATAAGCTGCGATTCCAGCTGCTTCATCGTATCCAGTGCAACGCCCACTGCGATGAGCAATGAGGTTCCGCCGAATTCGATTCCCAGCTCTGTAAATCTGCCTAAGATCGTCGGGAGGGTTGCGATCACTGCCAGGAAAATAGCTCCTGCAAAAGTGATTCTTGTCATTACTCTGCTTAAATATTCAACGGTAGATCTGCCCGGTCTGATTCCCGGAATAAATCCGCCATTTGCTTTCATATTATCAGCGACTTCCATAGGATTAAACGTAATCGCCGTATAGAAATAGGTGAAAAATATGATCAGCACGATATTTAAGACGCAGTAAATCCATACTCCAGGCGTTCCGCTCGGGGATATATACTTCGTTACGAACTGCGTAAATCCCGATGCAGAATTTGTGAAATATGTGATCGTCAGAGGGAACTGGAGAATCGAGAGAGAGAAGATGACCGGAATAACGCCCGCCTGATTTACTTTGAGCGGAATGTGCGTATTCTGACCGCCGTACATCTTTCTTCCTACGACTCTCTTCGCATACTGTACAGGAATTTTTCTCGTTCCCTGCTGTACTTCGATAATACCTACGATAACCGCAATCGCAAAGATCGCGAAAATGATGATGCTGATAATCGAAACCGTACCTTCCTGAAGCTTGACGAAAGCCTGGTGAATAGCGCTCGGCATTCTTGCCACGATGCCGGCCATGATGATCAGCGAGATACCGTTTCCGATACCGTGTTCATTGATCTGTTCGCCCAGCCACATCAGGAACGCAGTACCCGCCGTCAGAGTGATGACGATAACCGCGATCGAGAAAAAGGTTTGGTCTACGACTGCGCTTCGGAACAGACCTACGGTCAAACCGATGGACTGTACCAGCGCCAGTACAACTGTAAGATAACGCGTATACTGCGCTATCTTTTTTCTTCCTTCAGTGCCTTCTTTTGAAAGAGCCTCGAGACGAGGGATAACGACTGTCAGTAACTGAAGAATAATCGATGCCGTAACGTACGGCGTAATGCTCAGTGCAAAAATAGTGAAATTCCTGAACGATCCGCCGGAAAACATATCGAAAAGTCCGAATAATCCCGATGCTCCGCTGAAGTAGTCGCTGAGAACCGTTCTGTCGATATTTGGAACCGGAATGCAGCTTCCCAGTCTGTAGATGACTAACATCAGAATTGTAAAGATTATCTTCTTTCTTATTTCAGGCACTTTAAATGCCTGTCCGAGCGATTTCAGAGAATTCATTAGATCACCTCTGCCTTTCCGCCGGCAGCCTCGATCTTCTCAATTGCAGCTTTACTGAATTTATTTGCCTTTACGATTAATTTCTTTTCAAGATTTCCTTCTCCTAAAATCTTTACTCCGGCCTTAACCTGTTTTACCTTTCCTTCCTTAGCGAGAAGTTCAGGCGTAATTTCCGTACCGTCTTCATAGCAGTTCAAGTCGCTTACATTCATGATGGACCATTCCTTCCTGAAGACATTTGTGAATCCTCTCTTCGGGATTCTTCTGTATAACGGCATCTGACCGCCTTCGAAGCCGAGTCTTACACCGCCGCCGCTTCTGGACTTCTGACCGTTCATACCTCTGCCGCCGGTTTTACCCTGGCCGGTAGCGGTACCTCTGCCTCTTCTCTTCGTATTCTTAGTAGAACCGATTGGCTTGCTAAGTTCGTGCAGTTTCATCTGTTACACCTCCAATCCCGTTTAGAGTTCTTCTACTTTCAAAAGATGCTTAACCTTCTCGATAGCGCCGCGTGTCTGCGGGCTGTCAGGAAGCTCAACACTCTTATTTGTCTTTCTGAGACCGAGCGCCTCTACTACCTTCTTCTGCTTAGGTGAAGATCCGATAGTGCTTTTAACTAATGTTACCTTAAGTTTATCAGCCATTTCTTCTTCTCCTTATCCTAAGATTTCTTCCTTCGTCTTGCCTCTCAGTCTGGCAACCTGCTCAACCGTCTTAAGTGAGGAAAGACTTTCCATAGTAGCCATAGCCATATTTACGGCGTTATTAGAACCGATAGACTTCGCTCTGATATCTTTGATTCCTGCATGTTCGAGAACCATACGGACGGAACCGCCGGCGATTACACCGGTACCGGGAGCAGCCGGCATGATGAGAACCTTGCCTGCGCCGAAAATACCTGTGTTTCTATGTGGCACCGTCGTTCCAACCATAGGAACTTCAATCATCTTCTTCTTGGCGTCTTCTGTAGCCTTCTTTACAGCTTCAGGGATTTCTGCAGCCTTGCCGAGACCAACGCCTACGTGGCCTGCGCCGTCACCGACAACTACAGTTACGCTGAATCTGAAGTTACGGCCGCCCTTTACTACCTTTGCAACACGTCTGATGTTGACGATAGTCTCTTTGAGCTCGGCCTTTGCATCGATTGCATTTCGCATATTATCCTCCTCCTGTTAGAATTTTAATCCTGCTTCACGAGCACCGTCAGCTAATTCTTTTACTCTGCCGTGGAATAAGAATCCGCCTCTGTCAAAAGCAACGGTATCGATACCCTTTTCCAGCGCTTTCTTTCCGACGCTTTCACCTACGAGCTTTGCTGCAGCCTTGTTTCCGCCGTTTGCAGTCTCTGCCTTGATATCCTTATCGAGAGTAGAAGCTGCTACCAGCGTGTTGCCTGTCGTATCGTCGATCACCTGTGCATAGATGTTCTTTGAGCTTTTAAATACGCAAAGTCTTGGTCTTTCAGGAGTTCCGGAGATATGCTTTCTTACTCTGGCATGTCTTGCCAGACGCTTTTCGTTCTTAGTAGCTTTTGCCATGTTTATTCACTCCTTTCTGCTATTTCGCGCCTGATTTACCTTCTTTTCTGATGATCACTTCACCGGCATACTTAATACCCTTGCCCTTATAAGGTTCAGGCTTTCTGTGCTGTCTGATAACCGCAGCGTAGTTGCCTACCTGCGCTTTATCGATGCCCTTTACCGTGATATCAGTCTGAGACGGAACTTCAGTCGTGACTCCTTCCGGATCTTTCATTTCGATCGGATGTGAATAACCGAGGTTGAGCACGAGAGTATCGCCCTTCTTTTCCGCTCTGTAACCTACGCCTACGAGTTCCAGCTTCTTCTCGAAGCCTTCGCTGACGCCGACTACCATATTATGGATGAGTGATCTGTAAAGACCATGAGCTTCTCTCTTTTCCTTTACATCGCTGTCTCTCGTCACGATTACTTCGTTGCCTTCCACTGCAACGCTTACCAACTTTTCATCAACCGGCTGAGTGAGTTCGCCCTTAGGCCCTTTAACGGCAACGATGCCGTTTTCAAATTTAACCTCTACGCCGGCTGGGATTACTACAGGCTTCTTACCTATTCTTGACATTTTGATTCCTCCCTACCAAACGTAACAGATTACTTCTCCGCCTACGCCTAACTGTCTAGCCTTCTTGTCGCTGATGATACCCTTAGAGGTGGATATGATCGCGATTCCGAGACCGCCTAATACCTTAGGTACTTCGTTTCTCTTAGCATAAACCTTGAGACCTGGCTTTGAAATCTTCTTGAGTCCGCTGATAACGCGTTCCTTATCAGCACCATATTTCATCGTTATTCTGATGACGCCCTGCTTGTCGTCTTCGATCACTTCGAAATCGCTAATGTAGCCTTCTTCTTTCAGGATTCCTGCGATGGATTTCTTCATGTTGGATGCAGGAACGTCAACCGTCTTATGACCTACAGTGTTGGCATTTCTGATTCTTGTAAGCATATCTGCTATAGGATCAGTCATTGTCATTTTGAGTACCTCCTTTCCTAGGTTTCGGCTTACCAGCTTGCCTTTCTGACACCAGGGATCTCACCCTTATACGCCATTTCTCTGAAGCAGATACGGCAGATGCCGTACTTTCTGAGAACAGAATGTGGTCTTCCGCAAACCTTGCATCTTGTATATGCACGAGTAGAATACTTCGGTTTTCTCTGCTGCTTTACCTTGAGAGATGTCTTAGCCATATTTCCCTCCTACTGTTTTTCAAACGGCATTCCGAGCATTTCCAGGAGAGCCTGAGCTTCTTCGTCCGTCTTTGCCGTCGTAGTGAATGTGATATCCATACCCTTGATCTTGTCGATCTTGTCGTAATCGATTTCAGGGAAGATGAGCTGTTCCTTGATACCCATCGTGTAATTTCCTCTTCCGTCAAAGGAATTTCTGCTGACACCTTTAAAGTCTCTTACACGCGGTAAAGCGATGTTAAAGAACTTATCAGCGAAAACGTACATGTTTTCACCTCTGAGTGTAACTTTTGCTCCGATCGGCATACCTTCTCTGAGCTTGAAGTTAGCGATGGATTTCTTAGCCCTTGTCGTTACAGGCTTCTGTCCTGAGATAATTCCCATTTCCTGTACGGCGGTTTCCAGCATCTTCTGGTTATCCTTGATGCCGCCCAAGCCCATATTGAGAGTGATCTTTTCAAGCTTTGGAACTTCCATAGCGTTCTTATACTGAAATTTATCTTTTAAACCGCTGAATACGGTATTTTTGTAATATTCCTTAAGTCTAGCTGCCAAAATTCTTTACCTCCTTTCCGGTCAGATATCTTAGTCGATCTTTTCGCCAGTCTTCTTGGAGACTCTGTACTTCTTGCCGTCTTCAATAACGTAACCGATTCTGGTAGGCGCCTTGGCCTTGCTGTCGTAATACATTACGTTGGAAGCATCGATCGGTCCTTCCTGATGCTTGATTTCAGCAGGAGTTGTTCTCGTCTGCTTCGCGTGCTTCGTCTGGATATTTACGCCTTCGACGATAACCTTATTCTGCTTAGGCATAGCCTTGATAACTTTACCCTTCTTGCCCTTATCCTTGCCTGTGATAACGACGACTGTATCATCTTTTCTGATATGCATCTCAACACCTCCGCCTTAGAGTACTTCCGGTGCCAGGGACACGATCTTCATGTAGCCCTTATCTCTGAGTTCTCTCGCTACTGGTCCGAAAATACGTGTTCCAACTGGAGTCTTGTCATCTTTGATGACAACAGCTGCGTTCTGATCAAACTTAACGTAGCTTCCGTCCGGTCTTCTTACGCCGCTCTTGGAACGAACGATAACAGCCTTTACCACATCGCTCTTCTTTACAACGCCGCCCGGCGTCGAATCTTTAACAGCGCAAACAATAACATCTCCAATATTTGCAACTTTATGGCCTGTGCCGCCCAAAACACGAATACATAATAATTCTTTTGCACCGGAATTGTCGGCTACTCTAAGCCTGCTTTCTGTCTGGATCATCTAATGTCTCCTTTCGCAGTTTATTTCACTTTTTTCACGATCGATTCGCAGATTACTTTACTTTTTCTACGATTTCGACAAGTCTCCATCTCTTGGTCTTGCTGAGAGGTCTTGTTTCCATGATCTTCACTGTATCACCGATGCTGCAAGTGTTTTCTTCGTCATGAGCCTTAAATTTCTTTGTTCTCTTAACAGCCTTACCGTAAAGAGAATGTCTGACAAAGTCTTCTACTGCAACAGTGATTGTCTTATCCATCTTATTGCTGACAACCACGCCGATCTTTGTCTTTCTGCTGTTTCTGTCTGACATGTTTCATCCTCCTTTCGGCTATGCCTGTGCCGCGAGTTCTTTCTCTCTGATCACAGTCTTAACTCTTGCGATATCCTTCTTTACTTCCCTCATCTTAACAGGGTTTTCAAGCTGGCCCGTAACGTGCTGAAATCTCAGATTGAATAATTCGTTCTTAAGCTTCAGAAGTTCACTGTTGAGCTCAGCCGGTGTCATTTCTCTGATTGATTCGATTTTCATTTACGCTTCACCGCCCTCTTCTGAAATCTCCTTAACTGCAAACTTGCACTTGACAGGGAGTTTATGTGATGCAAGGCGCATAGCTTCTCTCGCCTTTTCTTCAGGTACTCCATCCAGCTCGAACATCACTCTGCCCGGCTTAACTACTGCTACCCAGTATTCAGGGGAACCTTTACCGGAACCCATTCGAACTTCTGCAGGCTTCTTAGTTACAGACTTGTGAGGGAAGATTTTGATATAAACCTTTCCGCCTCTCTTGATATATCTTGTCATTGCAATTCTGGCAGCTTCGATCTGATTTGAAGTGATCCAGCCGCACTCCTGTGCAACGAGTCCAAAAGAACCATATGTGATAGTATTGCCTTTTGTAGCAACACCCTTCATTCTGCCTCTATGCACTCTGCGGTGCTTCACTCTCTTTGGCATTAACATCGGTTCGTTCCTCCTTCCTTAACGATTCTATTCTTCCGTAGCAGGAGCTGCTTCAGCAGGCGTTTCCTCGACCTGAGGCGCTGCGTCTTCCACCTGCGGAGCTTTCGGCTCCTCTTTCTTTATGAGCTTTCTTCTCTGAATCGGCATAGCCTTCTTTTCTTCAAAGCGATTGTTTCTGTCGTTTCTTCTGTTGTTGTCGCGGCGATTTCTGTCGTTTCTTCTGTCGCCGTCCTGTCTTCTCCTGCCGCCCTTTTTGTCGGACTTGCTTTCTTCAGGAACCGGATTTATGAGATCCTTGCCAAGAACTTCGCCCTGATTGATCCACACTTTGACGCCGATCTTACCGTAAGTCGTATCGGCTTCTGCAAAGCCGTAGTCGATGTTAGCTCTGATCGTGTGGAGAGGAACATTACCTTCGCTGTACTTTTCGCTTCTGGCGATTTCAGCGCCGCCGAGTCTTCCTGACAGAACAACCTTGATACCTTTGCTGCCGGCTTTCATCGTTCTGCTGATGGCCTGCTTCATAGCTCTTCGGAAGGAAACTCTTCTTTCCAGCGCCTGAGCGATGCTCTCAGCCGTGAGCTGAGCGTCCAGCTCTGTTCTTCTTACCTCTACGATGTTGATGTTTACGCTCTTCTTCGTGAGCTTTTCAATGTTAGCCTTCAGCTCGTCGATACCTGCGCCCGATCTTCCGATGATCATGCCCGGCTTTCCAGCGAGGATCGTGAGTCTCATCTGATTGTTAGCAGCTCTTTCGATAAGGATTCTTGAAATGCCTGCCATATAGAGCTTCTTCTTAACGTATTCTCTTACTTTCTTATCTTCGATAAGATAATCGGAGAAATTATTTTTATCTGCGTACCACTTGGAATCCCAGTCCTGGATAACGCCCACTCTTAAACCATGTGGACTTACTTTCTGACCCATTGATAAACCTCCTGTTCAGACTATCTTTCTTTTAACGTAACGCCTACATGGCTCGTTCTCTTAAGGATAATTGAGGCTCTGCCCTGTGAACCCGGCTGAAATCTCTTCATCGTAGGTCCTTTATTGGCAGAAATTTCCGCAACATATAATGCGTCCGGGTTCATTTCGTGGTTGTTTTCTGCGTTCGCAGCAGCTGATTTTACAACTTTTTCCACTATTTCAGATCCTTTGCCAGGTGTGAATTTTAATATCGTCAGCGCTTCGTTCAAGTTTTTGCCTCTTACGAGATCGCAAACCGGCTTTAACTTGCTCGGAGACATCTTTACATACTTTGCAATGGCTTTCGCTTCCATCTATAGCCCTCCTTTCGGTATTGTCCGCTTAACCTCTTTTAGAAGATTTTTCCTTCTTGTCCGCATGGCCTCTGTACGTTCTCGTCGGTGCGAACTCACCAAGGCGATGTCCTACCATATCTTCCGTAATGTATACAGGAACATGTTTTCTGCCATCATGCACAGCGATTGTATGTCCAACCATCTGTGGGAAAATAGTTGACGGTCTTGACCATGTCTTTAATACTTTCTTTTCGTTTGCCGCGTTCAGTTCCTCGATTCTGGCGAGCAACTTCTTGTTGACAAAAGGTCCTTTTTTTACTGATCTGCCCATGTTTCAATTCCTCCCTTCAACTATTTATCGTTGCGTCTCTTTACGATATACTTGTCAGACGCCTTGTTCTTCTTTCTCGTCTTAAGACCGAGAGCCGGTTTACCCCAAGGAGTAACAGGACCTTTACGTCCGATCGGAGCGCGTCCTTCACCACCGCCGTGAGGGTGATCGTTAGGGTTCATTACAGAACCTCTTACCGTAGGTCTGATGCCCATATGTCTCTTCTTGCCGGCTTTACCGATCTTGATATTCTCGTGATCGAGGTTGCCTACTTCACCGATGGTAGCTCTGCATTCGATACGGATCTTTCTCACTTCTCCGGACGGAAGTCTTACCTGAGCGTAATTGCCTTCCTTCGCCATGAGCTGAGCGCCGTTGCCTGCGGATCTTACCAGCTGACCACCTTTGCCTGGTTTGAGTTCTATATTGTGAATGATCGTACCTACAGGAATATTCTTCAGAGGAAGAGCATTTCCCACTTTGATATCCGCGTCAGGCCCGGAAACGATCAGATCGCCGACCTTCAGCTTATTCGGAGCGATGATATATCTCTTTTCACCGTCAGCGTAGACGATGAGGGCGATATTCGCACTTCTGTTCGGATCGTATTCGATTGCGGAAACCCTGCCAGGAACCCCATCCTTCGTTCTCCTGAAATCGATGATTCTGTACTTAGGTCTGTAACCGCCGCCTCTATGTCTGACAGTGATCTTACCTCTGACATTTCTTCCGGAATGCTTTTTCAGAGTAACGGTAAGTGACTTTTCAGGTGTCGTCTTTGTGATTTCGTCAAATGCAGAAACCGTCATGCCTCTCTGACCCGGCGTAGTCGGCTTATACTTTTTAATAGCCATCAGTCGTTTCCTCCTTTATAATCCCTGGAAGAATTCGATTTCCTTGCTGCCTTCCTTAAGCGTTACAATCGCTTTCTTGGAATCAGACGTTCTACCTACGTTTCTTCCCATTCTCTTGACCTTGCCCTTGACATTCATGATGTTGACTTTCGCAATTTCGATTCCGAAGATTTCTTCGAGAGCGAGCTTTACTTCCGTCTTATTTGCGTCTGGAGCAACTTTAAATGTGTATTTTCTCACAGCCGCGTCGTCCATGCTCTTTTCAGAGATGACCGGCTTTAAAATTACATCGTAAGGGGTTTTCATTATGAATACACCTCCTGAATCTTTTCTACCGCAGCTTTCGTTACGATAAAGCTCGTCGCATTAACAATTTCATAAGTGTTCATAGCGGAAACGATCGTCGTCTTTACACCCGGGATGTTTGAAGCGGATCTTACGACGTTTTCGTCCTTTTCGCTCATGACGATGAGAGCTTTCTTAGCGGCTTTTACATTTTCGAGAACCTTGATCATTTCCTTCGTCTTCGGCTCAGCAAATGTGAGAGAGTCGATAACGATGATCTCATTTTCCTGTACCTTAGAAGTAAGGGCAGACTTAAGAGCCAGTCTCTTAACCTTCTTAGGAACACTGTAGCTGTAGTCTCTTGGCTTCGGAGCAAATACGACGCCGCCGCCAATGTGATTCGGAGAAGTTGAGCTTCCCTGTCTGCCGCGGCCCGTACCCTTCTGTCTGAAAGGCTTTCTTCCGCCTCCTCTGACTTCGCCTCTCGTCTTTGCGGACTGAGTACCCTGTCTCTGATTGGCGAGATAATTCTTTATTACTTCATGCACAGCGAATTCATTGATTTCGATTCCGAAGATTTCGTCGTTGAGTTCGATTTCTCCGGCAGCTTCGCCTGCCATGTTGAGCATGGTTACTTTAGCCATTTTTCATTCCTCCTTCCGAAATTCTTACTGGATCTGTCCTTTTACGGCATAACTGATTCTGAGGAGTCCGCCTTTGTTTCCTGGAACGGAACCCTTTACGAGAAGTACGTTTCTTTCCGGGATAACCTTTACGAGTTCGATGTTCTGTACCGTAACCGTTTCACGACCCATTCTGCCGGGACCGTCGTTACCCTTGAATACTCTGGAAGGATAAGTACCTGCTGCCAGACCGCCGGCAAGTCTCTTATGCTTGGAACCGTGACCCATAGGTCCTCTGTGATGGCCGTGTCTCTTGATATTACCCTGCGTTCCCTTACCTTTGGAAACGCCCGTAACGTCCAGCTTCTTGCCAGCCTCAAAAATTTCTACCGTAAATTCCTGATTGAGCTGATATTCGGAAGCGTTTTCAACTCTTACTTCCTGGAGATACTTCTTAGGAGCTACCTGAGCTTTTTCAAAGTGTCCCTTGAGCGGCTTTGTAACTCTGTGAGCCTTTTCGTCGACGTAGCCGATCTGAATCGCTTCATAGCCGTCTGTTTCAGACGTCTTGATCTGAGTTACGACTACCGGGCCTGCTTCGATAACTGTTACAGGAATTGCAACGCCTGTTTCGGAAAAAATCTGAGTCATTCCGACCTTTTTTCCTAAAATAGTGTTCATTCTTTCTTTCCTCCTTTTTCGCTTACAGCGGATTGCTTCTGCAATCATACTAAGTTTGGGAGACTTTTCTGCAGCGGGCTTTCCCGCCCGGAAAATCCTTGCGTAAGTACGCCATCATCCGCATGCAACTCGATAATACGGACTGGCGCACCCGTTTTGAAAAATCTATATTCTTAGTAACTGACTGTCTTTATAATTTAATTTCGATATCTACGCCGGCAGGCATATCGAGTTTCATGAGAGCGTCTACTGTCTTAGGCGCAGGATTTAAGATGTCGATGAGTCTCTTATGTGTTCTCTGTTCAAACTGTTCTCTGGAATCCTTATACTTGTGTACCGCTCTGAGGATCGTTACGACTTCCTTTTCGGTAGGAAGAGGAATCGGACCGGATACATCCGCGCCTGTCTTCTTCGCCGTCTCTACGATTTTTGCCGCGCTCTGATCGAGGGCTTTATGATCGTACGCCTTTAACTTGATTCTGATTTTCTGACTGCTCATTCGCTTTCCTCCTTGATTTTCGTACGTTTTCGCTATTTCTGTACGAGGGATTTTTCTTTTTACACTCTTCCGGGTGTTTCCTATTTTCAGACCATAAAAAATAGTTTTTTATCCCTGCGCCCGCTTCTGTGAGCGGACAATTCTCCGCAGGAATTATCTGATAGCTCAGTAACTTCCCGCATCATCGCATCGCGTTTAAACGTTAAATCTATTGAAATTTCAACATTTGATCGGATGGTTGTGTCCTTCAGAAGGGCATACCACTCCCCGAACACGCTCATATAGTATATAATATCTATCCTTTTTTGGCAAGTATTATTTAAAATAATATTTTGATTTTTCCTCGATTTTTTCTGAAAAGAATCCGTATATTTCAATGTTTTAGGGGAATGATCTTATTACACTCATCCGGGCGTTTCATTTTATCATGCGTTTTGTATACATAAAATAAACGAAGGCTCCTTCGCATCGGATGTCCTGGCCTTCGACGAACTTTTTCCGCTCCAGGACGGATATAGCCGTTTCTCAAGTCGTTCCCGCTGTCAGATTTTCGCTGCTTCCTTCTCTCCGGAAACAAGTTTAACAAAAAAGCAGCTGCATCGTTCTCACCGCAGCCGCTTTCCATTTCATCCACCTGGATGATTCAAATTAAAGTTCTCCCATAAGCTCCCTCATCAGATTGTGAACTGTCGTAATCTCTTTGATCTCATCAACCCGGGCACCGCAGAAAAACAGCCCGTTCTCAAGGTCTCCGTTTACCGCGTCGATCAGAGCCTGCGTGATGCAGTAATCCGCCGTTTTAGGATTACACGCTTTCAGACAGTTGAAACATCCTCTGATCTCTTCCGTACCGGCGCTGACACGATCGATAAAAGCATTCCGAATCGCTCTTCCCGGCATTCCTACCGGACTTTTGATAATCTGGATATCTTTTTCCTCTGCAGAAAGATATGCCGCCTTGTATGCCGGACTCGCATCGCATTCTTCTGTCGCTACAAAACGCGAAGCCACCTGAACGCCGTCGCAGCCTAACGCGATCTGATGCCGCACATCATCTGCCGTAAAAACACCGCCCGCAGAAAAAACAGGAATTTTTCGCCCGTATTTTTCTTCAAAGGTTTCTTTCACCGACAGAATTCTTTTAATCTCTTCATCGTAATTTAACGATGCGATATTTTCTAAATCTTCAGGAGAAAAGCCCAGATGACCTCCCGCCAGAGGGCCCTCGATTACGATAAAATCCGCTGTACGGTGATATTTTCGATCCCAGGACTTTAAAATAACCCTTGCAGATTTTTCACTGGAGACGATAGGCGCGATCAGAAGATCCGAATCTTCCGCACACTTTGGGAGGTTAGAAGGAAGACCTGCGCCGGATATGACGGCATCTGCGCCCGCCTCCGCACAGACTCTTACGTAATCCTCATAAAGCTGCGTCACCGCCATGAGATTAACTCCGATCAGACCGTTGCCTTCCGACAGCCTTCTCGCCTCTTGGATTTGCCGGCGAAGGGCTCGAAGATTGACGCCCTCCGGATCCTTCCGAAATCCGGGATCATCGTACCCCACCTGAGCCGCAGAAATTACGCCCATACCGCCCTCTTTCGCTACAGCGCCGGCTAATCGGCAACGGCTTACTCCGATCCCCATACCGCCCTGGATGATCGGTATTTCCAGATGTTTTTGTCCGATATTTACGGATTTCAATCCCATATAATACAACCTTCTTTCTTTCACATGCTCTGTACTCAGCGTAAGAGGAAGCTGATATCTGCACTGACCCTGATATTTTATCCATATATTTGTATGATTTCATACACATCTGCCTCCTCCTCATCTGTTTTAAGCAGGGCAGAGTTCCCGCCGCTTAAAGAGGCGGCAGACGTCAGACTCTTATTTAAATATATTGTTCCTCAAACATTTTGATAATCAAATCTTTATAAAAATTTTATTACATTTACAGAACCACGTCAAGAAAAATAAAGAATATATTATGCGTTTATTTTAATTTTACTATTCGATTCATATTATTTGAGCAAATGGTTTAAAAAGACACATCGTTTATTTACAATTTACGACAATGACGTCATGGCTGCTGCGGAAGATCCGGAACAGAAAAATGAGGGGCTGCCGCACAAAGCGTCTGAAATACAAGACAAGGAATCTATTGCTTCCCTTCCAAATCATGTATTCCTTCTTCTTTGTGCGGCAGCCCCTCATCAATATGCTTTAAAGCGCTTTCCTCACCATCTGTTTTCCTTTTTATTCCAATTCAAAAGCGCCGGTGTAAAGCTGATAATACTGACCTTTCTGCGCGATCAGATCATCGTGTCCGCCCCGTTCGATAATGCGGCCATGATCCAATACGATGATGACATCCGAATTTTTGACAGTGGAAAGACGGTGGGCGATGACGAATACCGTTCTTCCCTCCATCAGAGCGTCCATACCGCGCTGAACGATGGCTTCCGTTCTCGTATCAATCGAGGAGGTGGCCTCATCCAAAATCATGACAGGCGGATCTGCCACAGCCGCGCGGGCAATGGAAAGCAGCTGTCTCTGACCCTGGGAAAGGTTGGCGCCGTTTCCTGAGAGACGCGTCTGATACCCGTCCGGCAGCCGGGTGATGAAGTCGTCCGCGCCTGCCAGCTTCGCAGCGGAAATGCATTCTTCATCCGTCGCATCCAGTTTGCCGTATCGAATATTTTCCATAACAGTGCCGGTAAACAGATTCGTATCCTGCAGTACGATACCCAGCGAACGCCGAAGATCGCTTTTCTTAATTTTATCGATAGAAATGCCGTCGTAAAGAATCTGACCGTCCGTAATATCATAAAAACGGTTTAATAAATTGGTAATCGTCGTCTTTCCTGCACCCGTAGCGCCGACAAAAGCCACTTTTTGCCCCGGCTTCGCATACAGACTTATATCACGCAGTACAAGCTTTCCCTCCTCATAGGCGAAGTCCACATGAGACAATCTCACATCGCCGGTGAGCCGTGTGTAAGCTATCGTGCCGTCCTCTGAATGAGGATCTTTCCATGCCCACATACCGGTACGTTCCTGACACTCGATCATTCTGCCTTTTTCCTCGCGGACATTGACCAGAGTGACATAACCGCTGTCCTGTTCTTCTCGCTGATCCATGAGATCAAAAATTCGCCGCGCCCCTGCGATTCCCATGACGACGGCGTTAACCTGGCTTGAAACCTGATTGATGGCCCCTGCGAACTGCTTTGTCATATTTAAAAACGGCACCACGATGCTGATATTGATGGCCATTCCTGAAAAGCTGATGTTCGGGACATTTCCCAGAAGCAGAAGCCCTCCTGCAACAGCTACGATGACATACAGAACATTGCCGATATTGTTCAGGACAGGGATCAGGATATTTGCATATTTATTTGCCCTTTCTGCCTCTTCAAACAGATGTTCGTTCAGTTCGTCAAAATCAGCCTGGCTTTCTTTCTCATGGCAAAACACCTTGATCACTTTCTGCCCGTTCATCATTTCTTCTACGAAGCCTTCCACCTGACCCAGAGCAGTCTGCTGGCGAAAGAAAAACTTAGCCGAACCGCCGCCCACCTTTCTCGTGATAATGAGCATGATCCCCACGCCCAGAAGTACGACTAAAGTCAGCCACAGGCAATAATATAACATAATACAGAAGATAGAAATCCCCGTAATCACCGCAACGAGCAGCTGCGGGAAGCTCTGAGAAATCATCTGCCGCAGCGTATCGATATCGTTCGTATAATGACTCATAATGTCGCCGTGATTATTCGTATCAAAATATTTGACCGGCAGCCGCTGCATTCCGTTAAACATACTTTCTCTCAGCTTTTTCAGCGTACCCTGTGTGATAATCGCCATCAGCTGATTATAGATCAGACTTGCCAGCAGGGACAGGATATAAAAGACGGCCAGAATTCCTGTGAGAGATAAGATTTTTCCGCTCACAGCACTCCAATCTCCTGCCTGCCAGCTTTCTTCAATGACGGCGATGACCTTTTGCATAAAAATAGCAGGAACCGCCGTGACGATGGCGCTGAATACGATACATAAAATCGTAACAGGCAGCATGACAGGATAAAATCCCAAAACAGTTTTTATAAGACGTCCCGGCAGCCCTTTTCGCATCTTATTATTCTCCATGTTTTTCACCTGCCTTATTTTGAGAGATATAAATCTCACGGTAAATATGGCTGTTTTTCAAGAGATCTGCGTGATTCCCGACAGCATGGATTCTACCGCCCTCCATGACGATAATCCGATCAGCGTCTTCCACCGACGCCGTGCGCTGGGCGATGATGATTTTCGTCGTCTCCGGAATATATTGCCGCATCGCCTGGCGAATCCTCGCATCCGTCTTCGTATCCACAGCGCTGGTAGAATCGTCGAGAATCAGAACCTTCGGCTTTTTCAGCAATGCCCGCGCAATGCAGAGACGCTGTCTCTGCCCTCCGGACACATTCGTACCGCCCTGTTCGATATAAGTATCATAGCCATCCGGCAGCTGAGAAATAAATTCATCTGCACAGGCCATTTCACAGGCCCGAATCATTTCTTCGTCCGTGGCCTCACTGTCCCCCCAGCGGAGGTTTTCTTTGATCGTTCCGGAGAACAGAACGTTTTTCTGAAGCACTACCGCCACCTGATTGCGCAGCGCATCCAGATCGTAACGCCTTACGTCGACGCCTCCCACCTTGACTGTGCCCTCCGTCGCATCATACAGACGCGAAATCAGCTGAATTAAAGAAGACTTTGATGAACCCGTGCCTCCGATAATTCCGATGGTCTCCCCGGATTCGATCTTCAAGTCGATATCCGAAAGCGCCATTCGTTCTGCTGCCGTCGAATATTTGAAACTCACATGCTCGAAGGAGATCGAGCCGTCTGCCACTTCATACAGCGGATCTTCAGGATTGACAATCGTACTTCTCTCCGTGAGGATCTCGGTAATTCGCTTTCCCGATTCGAGAGCCATGGTAATCATGACGAAAATCATGGAAAGGATCATCAGGCTCATGAGCATCATAAAGCTGTAGGATAAAAGTGAGGAAAGCTGACCCACATTCAAATCCGCGCCGCGGGAAGTGACAATCATATAAGAACCGAACGACAAGACAAACATCATCACCACATAAAGACAGAACTGCATAAGCGGGCTGTTCAGCGCCAAAATCCTCTCGGCTCTGGTAAAATCAGCGCAGACATCCTCTGCGGCAAAGTTAAACTTTTTCTGCTCGTAATCCTCTCTGACAAAAGATTTTACCACGCGCATGCCCTTAACGTTTTCCTGCACCGAACTGTTCAGATTATCGTATTTATTAAATACTCTTTTGAATAGCGGCATAGTTTTATATATAATCAGCGCCAGGCCTGCGATCAGAATCGGAATGACAAACAGGAAAATCCACGCCATTTTTCCGCCCATGATAAATGCCATAAAAAAGGCAAATACCACCATTAACGGTGCGCGGATCGCACTCCGTATTACCATCATGTAGGCATTCTGCACGTTGGTAACATCTGTAGTCAGACGAGTTACTAAAGAAGATGTAAGAAATTTGTCGATATTTTCAAATGAAAATCTTTGAATATTGTAAAACATATCTTTCCTGAGGTTCTTGGCCAGGCCGCAGGAAGCGGTAGCGCACGTTAAACCTGCCAGTGCGCCGAACAGCAGTGACAGCACAGCCATGATGATCAGTACTCCGCCGTATCTGAGAATCACAGAAAATTCACATCCGGCATTGATCTGATTGACCAGCGCAGCGATGATGAAGGGAATGATACATTCCATTACAACTTCTAAAGATACGAGTATCGGCGTCGCAATCGTAACTTTCTTATACTCTCTGATACTCTTCGAGAGTTCTCTTATCATATTTACAGACCCTTCCTTTCTTCTGATGTCGGACAGCACTTCCTTGACCGGAAATGAAGTCATTGTTATGATTATATATCGGTAGTTATAAACTGTCAATTACTCAGTTTTAACT
>CAZGBL010000002.1:0-29313 GCA_964523955.1 uncultured Oscillospiraceae bacterium
CTGGCGCTTGTTATATTACAAAAAAATATTTCCTATTTCAAAAGCTATCAAAAAAAGGTATAATATTCAGTGGGTAATGATAGATATTCATGGCTTAACCAACAGTATTTTTAGCTGAAAGGTATTTCATTATGAGATATTCCCGACAGGATAAAATCCTGGAAATCATAGCGGAAAATGAAATCGAAACGCAAGAGGCTCTGGCGGAAAAACTGGCAGAAAGCGGATTTAATGTGACTCAAGCTACGATCTCAAGAGATATAAAAGAGCTGCAGCTTATCAAAACACAATCCTCCAGCGGTCGCTACAAATATGCTATCGCACCACAGGTCTCCGCTTCAGGTGCCAGCGACAGATTTCATAAAATATTCAAAAATACGGTCAGCTCTATCGCTTCTTCCGGCAATATTATCGTCCTTAAGACACTTTCAGGATGCGCTAATGCTGCAGGAGAAGCCATTGACTCTATAGGCTCTGACGGTATTCTCGGCTGTCTGGCAGGCGACAATACGGTATTTGTCGTCGTAGATTCTCCCGGCCATGTTCCTGTGATCGTCAAGAAATTTTCTGACATCATAGGAGGCTGACTGCACCCAGCGGCAAAATCGTTCCTTTACTGCCTTCAAACCGCAAAAAATCGAAACCATCTGACAGAGTCCCTCATTCGAGCCGCCTGACAGATACCGCAGCGGATTTGCAGAATAAACCGATATTTCGTTCGTCTGTCTATGGCCGCAGCGGTCAAAAGAAAAGAAAGCGGTGAAATGATGCTGACACATATCTATATTAAAAATTTCGCTATTATACGCGAAATCGATATTGATCTCGAAGCAGGACTCAACATTATCACAGGAGAAACTGGAACGGGAAAATCCATCGTCATTCAAGCCATCAGTACAGCCCTCGGCGGCAGAGGGAGCTCCTCTCTTGTTGCGAAAGGCTGCGATCGCGCGCTGGTTCAGCTGATTTTTTCCCTTTCGGCGGAGGAAAAAGAGCGGATCAATTCCGACTGTGACTATTCTCTGGAAGATATAGACGAAGATCTCATAATTTCTCGGGATATTCACGCTTCTGGAAAGAGCATCGCCCGCATCAATGGCCGAATCGTCAACCTGTCCGTCTTGAGCAGTGTCACGTCGCTTCTCATCGATATTCACGGACAGTACGATAATCAGATGCTTCTAAATTCTGACAATCATATGAAAATACTGGACAGCTTTACCGGAGAGAAGATTTTTCCCGTCAAGAAGAGACTGGCTCTCACATTTGAAAATTACCAGACCGCCAGACGAACTCTTGCTAAACTGCTCAAAGAGCACGGTGAATATCTCCGCAGGCAGGATTTTCTTCGCTACGAATTAGATGAAATCACAGCGGCGGCGCCTATCATAGGTGAAGACGAAGAACTGACGCAGCGCCTATCCATTCTGCAGAACAGCGAGAAAATTTACGCCTCCCTCAACGAGGTATATGAGCTGCTCTACGAAAACTCTTTGGAACGCTGCGCCGCATTGCTCTCCGATATCGCTGACTACGATACTTCTTATGCTGCTTTTTTGGAGTCTGTTCAAAACTGTCTGTATACATTAGAAGACACCTGCGCGGAAATCAGAAAGGCACGCGATAACATCACGTTTTCACCGGAAGAAATAGATACGGTTCTCGAAAGAATTGATACATTAGAAAAACTCAAAAGAAAATACGGCGGAACCATCGATAAAGTACTCGAATATCGGCAGCAAGTCGCAGAGGAACTGAATACTTTTGAAAATATCGACGACAGAGAAAAAGAACTGAAGATACAGATCCAAGATTTACAAAAACAACTTGATGTATTGTGCGGACAATTGACCGCACTGCGTAAAGAAGCAGCCGTCAGATTGTCCGAAGAGATGACCGATCAGCTGACACAGCTGAATTTTAAGAATGTTCAGTTCGCTGCAAAGTTAGATGCTTTGACAGATGTAAAAGGCAGAAAGCTCTATTCCGCAGAAGGCACAGATCTGGTGGAGTTTTTCTTCAACGCAAACAAAGGAGCTGAACTAAAGCCCTTGGCCGATGTGGCGTCCGGAGGAGAAATCTCCAGGATCTCTCTGGCGTTCAAATGTCTTACGGAAGGTTTGGGAACCACGCAGACCATGATTTTCGATGAAATCGATACCGGTATCAGCGGTATCACCGCCAGCGTAGTGGGCAAAAAAATGTCACAGCTGGGACAGAATCATCAGATTCTCTGCATCACTCACCTGCCGCAGATTGCGGCTGCAGGCGATCATCAGTACCAGATCTCAAAAGACGAGGATGATGACAGCAATTATACTACGATCTGCAAATTGAATGAAAAGGACAGGATCACGGAAATTGCCCGCCTTCTGGGCGGTATGAACATCACGCCGACGACATTGGCCAGCGCAGAGGAACTCCTTCAGAGTTCTAAATATCGCGAGAATCTTTAAAACTGCAAATCACTCATTTTACGAAAATGTTGTGTTATAAAAAAGAAATCCGGCAGAAGAGGGTCACTCCGCCTCTTCTGCCGGATTTCTTTTTTGCTTTGTCTTGTTTCATCAGACACGCTTTAAAATCTCCGAAATGACGTCTTCAATCGAAAGATCGACTGCATCGATGGTAATATCCGCATACTTCTCATAAAGCGGCACGCGATAATCATACAGATCTGCCAGCGTTTCCCCTGGCTTCATAGCGATGCCCCGCGTCTTGATGTTTTTCAGCCGCCGATCGATCTCCGAAAGCGGCAGTTTCAGGTAGACGACGACACCGTTTTCCTTTAAATGATTCATCGCTTTCTCACTGTAAACGGCGCTTCCGCCGGTAGAAATTACAGAATTTTCCACATCGACAGATGTGAGAACCTTCTCCTCAATTTTAAGGAAAGTATTCATTCCCTGATTATCTATAATATATTGAAGCTTTTTTTTCTCTTCCTGCTGAATCATCAGATCTGTGTCCACAAAAGCCATCGCCGCCGTCTTAGCGAGAATCACACCCACACTGCTCTTGCCGCAAGCCGGCATGCCGATCAAAACGATATTTTTCATGACTTTAGTCCCTCCTCTATGGAGCTGCTGTCGGCGCTATCACACCGTGAAAGCATTCTCAAATCTATGCCGCATCAAAAAACCGGAGCATTTCTGCTCCGGCAATCGCAATCAAAAGAACAAACGCACAGTACAAGGTACTCATCGATAAAATAACAAAATACCGTTACACGTTAAATCGATATTTGCTGTTTTTTCATAAGAAAGGTACTATTCTGCATCTCCTGCGTCTTCTGCTGGTTCTTCTGCAGCCACAGCTTCTGTTTCTGCTTCAGCTTCTGCTGCAGGAGCCTCAAGTGTCTCCTTGATGCTTAAACTGATTCTCTTCTTTTCTTCATCGATATCGAGAATCTTAGCGGCTACTGTCTGACCGATACTGATTTCATCAGCGATGTTCGTAACTCTCTTGTGAGCAATTTCAGAGATATGTACGAGACCATCGAGACCCGGTTCGAGTTCTACAAATGCGCCGTACTCTTTAATCTGAACAACCTTACCTTCTACAACCTGACCTGCCTGATAATGCTCATTGATTACCGACCAAGGTTCCGGCGTATTCTGCTTGAGACCAAGAGAAATTTTTCCCTTCTCTTCGTTCATGGAAAGGATCTTAACATTGATCTTCTCGCCGATTTTGAGAGCTTCCTGCGGATGCTTGAGCTTACCCCAGGAGATTTCAGAGATGTGAAGGAGACCGTCGATGCCGCCGATATCTACGAACGCGCCGTAGTCGGTGAATCTCATAACAGTACCCTCTACCGTATCGCCGACATTGATGGAAGACCAGATTTCTGCAATCTTCTTGCTCTTTTCCTCTGCGAGATACGCCTTGTGAGAGAAGACTGCCTTATTTCTCCTCTGATCAACTCTCGTAACCTTTACAGTAAGAACCTTACCGATAAATTCATCTGCCTTCTCAACATATCTGTCGTTTAACTGAGACATAGGAATAAAGCCGGTAACTTCCTTGTAAGCTGCGATTACGCCGCCTTTAACTTCTCTGATAACTTTAGCAGTAACAAACGATTTATCTTCATAAGCCTTGATGATTTCATTCCAGTGCTCGCTGATTTCAACCTTTTTACGAGATAATAAGATGTTGCCGTCGCCATCATCTGTCTTTAATACCTTAGCTTCAACGACGTCGCCCAATTTAAAGAGAGATTCGATATCCTGATCTGCTTCAAGCGCAATCTCGTCTTTCGGAATGATGCCGTCCTTTTTGCAGCCTAAGTTTACATAAACTTCACGCGGTCCTACCTGAATCACTTCGCCTTTTACGATTTCTCCACGCTGCGGCATCTTTAATGATTTTTCGATTTCTGCCATAAAGTCGTGCATTTCGTTAGCTTCGTCGATGTTGTTAGTGATAACGTCACTCATGTTAGAAATAACCTCCTTAATTATTCGTTCGGGTGCCGATGCACCCGCCGATATTCCAATTCTATTATATTTTTCAATATCTTTCAATGGTAAATGTAATCTATTTTCTATAAAATAAGTTTTCTCGCAGACTTCAGACGCGATTTCAAATAGCCTTCTGCTGTTGGAGCTGTCCTTTCCACCGATGACGATCATCAGATCGGACTGCTCCGCCACACGTCTGCAGGCATTCTGACGATTCGTGGTGGCACTGCAGATCGTACATTTCAAAACAGCCTCCGGATATTCCTCTATCAGAGCCTCAGCGCAGGAATCCCACACTTTTCTATTGAGTGTCGTCTGAGCTACCGCGAAAATTCCTCTTCCTGATGTCCTGGCCTCTGTAAGCCGCTGCTGGTTCTCCGGAAGAGAGAGCTGCGTCGGATCGTTGATGACAATCGCTTGATTGTCACACCACCCGTCGATGCCGATCACTTCCGGATGGGATGCATCCCCCACTACAACGACCTCTTTCCCTTCTTTATACGCTTCATTTGCCAGACGATGTATTTTTTTTACATGCGGACAAGTAGCGTCTATCAACAGACCGCAGGACTGTCTGATCGCATCTTCCTCTTTCTGTCCCACACCGTGAGAACGGATGATAATCGCTGCATCCGGCTCTATACTGCCGATTTTTTCACAGATTTCCACGCCTCTGTTCTTCAAATCGTTTACCACATCGTCGTTATGAATGATAGGTCCATATGTATAGACCTTTTTTCCCGTATTCTTCAGTCTTTCTACCGTTTCCAGCGTTTTTTCAAGAGCTGTCATCACACCATAACAAAATCCGGAATATTCCGCTCTGGTAATCGTCTTGCCGTTTCGCTCAAATTCAATTTTATCCGCCATATGGTCTCTCTGATTACTCCTCTCGATCATTTTCTTCCGCCGCGCAGGGCGTTTAGAAATTTTTTAAACGCGCCTTCCCTGCCGTTTTCCGTAGGATTGTAGTAGCGTATCTTCTCTTTGTACAAATTATCCGGTAAATACTGCTGTTCCACATATCCGCCGTAATCGTGAGGATATTTGTAGCCGCCAATTCCCCGTTCCGATGCGCCTTTATAATGACAGTCCATAAGATGACGAGGCACCTCGTCGATCTTCCGCTGTCTCAGATCTTCAACAGCGCTGTCTATAGCCAGAATACAGGAATTCGATTTCGGACTGGATGCCAATAAAATCACCGCTTGCGCCAGATTGATTCTCGCCTCCGGAAAGCCTGTCATAAGAGCCGCCTGTACGCAGGATGTGACGATGCTGATCGCCTGAGGATACGCCATACCGATATCTTCAGAAGCGATAACAAGTAAGCGTCGTCCGATGGTCTGGGGATCTGCACCGCCCTCGATGAGGCGAGCCAGATAATGAACAGCGGCGTCGGGATCGCTGCCTCGAATCGACTTCTGCAGCGCTGACAGAAGATTGTACTTATCCTCGCTTTTATCGTAAAATGACACCTTCGACTGCATCGCCTCGCCCACGAGTTCCACTGTGATCTTCTGGCCAGCCGAAATATTTTCGGCGATAAAGCCCAAAGTGTCGAGCGCCACTCGCGCGTCTCCATTGCTGAGATCAGCGATCATACTGACTGCGTCAGGATCATATGAGATCTGAAGCCTTTTCAGACCGCGCTCTTCATCTTTCAACGCATTGAGGAGGATTTCCTCCACCTCTTCCGTTTCCAGACGACGAAATTCATAGAGGGAACGAACTCTGCTGATCACCGCATTATTAATGGAAAAATAAGGATTTTCCGTAGTGCTTCCGATAAATTTAATAACGCCCTCTTCCAGCGCCTTCAAAAGAGAATCCTGCTGCAGCTTATTCCAGCGGTGAAATTCATCCACATAGACATATGTCGTCCTATTCTCCAGACCGTAAAACCGGAATTTTGCATCCTCCAAAATCTGCTTCAGCTCCTTCGTCCCGGCTACAGATGCGTTGATTTCGCAAAACTGAGCGTCCATTTCAGATGCGATAATGCGCGCCAGCGTCGTCTTCCCCGTACCGGAAGGTCCGTAAAAAATTCCTGATTCAAAGGTTTTGTTTTTGATCGAATTGAAGAGAAGCGATCCCTCGTATAGAAAATGCTTCTGTCCTTTAAAATCTTCAATTCTTCTCGGCCGCATCGCCGTAGATAAAGGTATCATTCCGTTTTCCGTCTCCTCTTCTTCCGCGCCATTCCATATCCGCTGCCGCTTACCGCCAGCATTCCGCCGACGTCGAAAAATAGATCAACGTCGAGACTGTGCCGTTATTTCTTTTCCGTATCCTCACGGAAAAAGCAGCGCTCTCTCATATCCTGTACAAAATTCCGTGCCGATCCAGCCTCAATACTCGACGCCTTTTCTTGCTTTCACTCCCCGGTCGAAAGGATGCTTAATCTTTTCCATGTCCGTCACATAGTCCGCTATTTCGACCATCCAGCCGTCAGGTACTCTTCCCGTCATCACGATCTCAAAAACTCCGCGATAGCTTTCTGCCAGCTCCCTCAAGCGATCCGTCGAAATCATCCCACGCTCTGCCGCAGTTACGCTCTCGTCCAAAATCAACAGCTGAGCGCCCGTCGTCAAAGCCTGCTCAAAAGCCTTCTCCAGCAATCTTCCATTGCTCGCTGCCGCCTTTTCCCGCTCTTCCGATGTCATCTGAAACGTAAATTTTTCGCTGAAGCCGCCTCGAAGAATCGTAATATTCGGAAGTAGAGCTAAACTGGAAAGCTCTCCTGTCTCCTGCCCTTTTAAAAACTGGGTGAAGACCACTTTCTGGCCGCTGCCGCATGCGCGCACAGCGAGTCCGATGGAAGCCGTCGTCTTCCCTTTCCCGTCACCGCAGTAAAGATGTACCATATCAGTATGCCTCGATTCCTAAACGTGCCGTAAATATATCCCAAACCTGATCTGCAGACATTCCTTTGGGGCGCACGATCTCTCCCACAAGAGACACCTTAATCTTGGAAATCTCAGCCGCCTTAAGATTTTCCCTGAGCGACATAATATCCCCCGCCGATATGACCAAATGCGTAATCCTCTTCCCTTCTATGATACCGCACAGGAGAACTGCCGGCAGAGGCGTACTCATACAGATGATATTCTCCTCCGGATAGCCGGCGTCACAGCAGATTTGAATGCTTTTCTCTTCCGGAGGAAGAAGCGCCACTACGCGATCTTTGAGCACTCCATCTTTTTCAGTAACGATAGCTTCGATCATATCATCACAGCCGATCATCAGCACATTTCCGACAGTATAAGAAGCTTCCCGAATCACGTCGGAAACGTCGGCGCATCGAACAGTATGAGTAAAATCGATATCCACACTGCTGGAAATTTTGTAGTAATCGAGTTCTATTTCCTCCGCTGTCTTTTTGATCTCATCCGATGCCGCAGCTGCATGGATCTCCGTTCCGTCCACCAGAACGCTGATGCCTACTCTATTTACCCAGCTTTTTATATTTTCCGAATCCAAATAGCGAGGGATTACCGTAATGTTTCCTAAAACATGCTGACGAGAACCGTATTCTTCTGATACAACAGCATAGATATGATCCGTATACTCTGCCAGAGAATCCACAAACATCTTCGCTTCCTTTGAGCCGACAAATACCATAATCTTCTCGTTTTTTACACTCATTCTGATCTCCTTAATCTGATCTTCCTTAAAATCACATTCCGGGACAAACATTCCGGTTTTCTCAACGTATCTGGTTTCTCGCAGTACCATATCGCTATAACAAGCGCCAGATGTTTCTCCCCGCTTCTGTAAGCGGCGGGTTCCATTTCCGACTTTCGGTACCCGAGCCATAATCCCCCGCCGAAACCCGGCTGAGCAAAGCTCCTGTCAAATCGGCGCGTGCCATCATTTCTTTCTCCTGAAAACAGAAGCCAACTTGCTTTTTGGCCTGGCTTCATCGATTTTGCGCTCCATTTCGCTGACGCGTTTTTTGATATCTTTTCGGTTCGGATTGTATCTCAGCAGCTTCTGATAATCAGAAAGCGCCTTCTCCGTATTTCCGATCTTTTCATATGCCATTCCACGAAAACGGTAAGCCGACTCTACTGCCGCCGTATTTACAACATTCTGATTTGTAATCACCTTACGGAACGCTTCAATCGCATCGTCGTATTTTTCCATATGATAAAGCGCTACGCCTTTATTAACATATAAATTGACATAATCACCGTTAATCGCTATCCCACGATCTGCCGCCTCTGCAGCCTCTTTGTAACGTCCTGCCGCATTACAACACTTTGAAATATAACTGTATGCCTTTAAATTATCGATTTCACGCATCACGATTTCTCTAAAATTTGAGATAGCAGCGTTATTATCGCCTCTGAGATGACAGATAATTCCTTTTACCATGTAACCGTCTGTCATTTCAGGATTTAAGCTGATCGCTCTTTCCACATCCCTGAGCGCCTGTTCGTATCTTCCGTTTTCCGCCTTGTACTTAGCCAGACTGATATAGCTTTGACGATATTTCGGATCCAAACTGATAGCTTTATTAAAATAAAATTCAGGATCAGAACCGTACTCATCGATGATTTCGCTTAACACTTCATGCGCTTCATCCTTGCCCTCAGAATATTTTCGGAGATGTGCAGCACGATGTTCTCTTACCATCTTATCCGGTGAATTCTGCTCCTTCTGATCTTTCGGCAGAACCTTTTCATCGAGATTCCCTGATAACAGGTTCTTATCCGATTCTGCAGAAGATTGCTCCCCATCGCCGAGGCTGTTTTCTCCGGCCTGTTCTCCTTCCGCTCCATCGCTGCCGTATACGTCCGATTTCTTCGTCTCAGGCGTATCGCCGCCGCGTTCCTTCATCTTTTCCTCTGCGCTATCATCCGAAACTCCAGAAACTTCAGCCGTTTCATCAGCAGCAGAGCCTTCTGCCGGCCCATCTCCCATTTCTTCCTCTTCGCTCATGTCCTCTGCTGTCTCCTCAATATCATAAAGAGATATGATATTGCCTAAAATCACATAAGCTTCTGCGTCATTGGAACGAATCTTCAACGAAGCTTTGATGTCGGCAGCCGCTTCATCATCTTTGCCCCGTTCTTCTAACAAAATAGCTCTCCGTTTTAAGGAAATGTAATCTTCAGGATTCAGCTCGATGGCTTTCGTATAATACTTTTCCGCACTGCGCTTATCACCGGTTTCAAAACACTTATCCGCATAAGCATAAACATAGGTATGATTTTTCGGCTCCAGATCCGCCGCGTTTTTCAGCCACTTCAGCGCATCCTTTTCGTTCCCTTTTTCCGACTCTATTCTTCCCAGCAGATAATGGAGCTCTCCTGACTGCAGATCTTCAGAAAGCAGTGTTCCTGCTATGACTTCGGCAGCCGCATATTTCCCTAACATAAAAAGGATCTCTGCTTTCAGGCCGAACAGTTCCTTTGACGCAGGCGCTACGCACAGACCCGCTTCTGCTGCAGAAAGAGCCGCATGATACTTCTCCTCGGAAAGATATGCTCTGGCAGCCGCAATATAAAATACCGCATTGTCAGAGCCTGCGCTCATAGCATTTTCCAGAAAATCCACACCCTTCTTCTCATCATGAGGCGTTCGTTCCATGTAAACAAGCCCTGCATATCCGTCAACATCGTAACTTCTCACCGACATTTTCGCAACATCGCTGCGGAATACCAGAAGTTCGGCATTTCGCTCCTGTTCATATAAAAGAGCTGCCTTGATACTGCAGACACTTGCCGGATCGTCTCCTGCTTTCAAAGCTTCGTCATACATACTGAGCGCTCCGTCATAATCTCTCTTTAACTGAAGAATCATCCCTTTCATGATTCTGACGCCCTTCAGTTCGGGATCCTTTGTCAAAGCCTCGTTAAAAGATTTAAGCGCGTTGGAAAACTTACCTTCTGAAATTTCACATCTGCCTTTCAGCGCCATGATATGCGCCGTTTTTTGATCCTCTTTTAACTGGCCTATGGCTTCTCTACAGGCTTCGTATCTGCCGACGTTGAAATAGATTTCCGGCAATACATCACGTTCCACATCTTCTTCTTTATGCTCTCCTACGATCTTACAATCGATATCATAGATGAGATCTTCTGCCTTTTCGCGAAATTCCGAATCTTTCCTAAGATCAGAGAGAACTCTTCGCGCTTCCGCATCACGATTCATCAAACAGAGCACTACCGCCTTTTTATACGCAAGAGCTGCAGACTGCGGATATTCGGAACCTTTTTTTATCAGATCGTAATACGCTTCCGTCATCCGTCCCCGCTGGAGCAGTTCATCGATATCTCTATCGATTTTAAAAATCTCTCTCTTTTTTTCCAGAGCCGCGTCTGCTCTGGAAGGAGTGGCAGACTCTTTGGCAGCGCTCAGCCCGTCCAGATTAGAAAGAGCGTACCGCGCCTCTCCAGCCAGTTTATCGTCATGATCCAAAACTGCAGTAAGCCGTTTCCTATGGCAGAATGCTTCCAGATCATCTGGCTCTGCTGCAGCGGCTGCATTATAATAAAACAGGGCGTCTTCCCTTCTTCCATAAGCTTCGAGAACCATGCCTTTCAGCAGCTGAGCTTTTACCGTATTCACATTGAAATCCAAAAGGATTTCCGCCAGATAGTCTGTTTCTTTTGTCTTGCCCTCTTCCAAAAGAATCTTTCCCAGCGGATAATAGGCGTCAAACTGTCTATAATCCTCCGCGATAATATCCTGATACAGCTGTCCCGCTTTTTTTCTCGATCCGCCTCGTTCTAAACGAGCCGCGTCTGCCATCCGCAAAGAAAGCTCTTCTCTTTTTATCATATTTGACCGCTGACCATGATCAGAACCCGAAGCGGCAGCGTCCAACTTTGCTAAAAGCGATGAATCGCAGCCGCCTGCACCGAAGAGCTCCTCAGCTTTCGCATAAAGAGCTTGCGCCTGTGAATAATGCTTTCTGGACATGTGTATGTCGCCTAACAGCTCATAAGCGTCTGCAGACGCATAGGATGATGATAAAATATCGGATAAAATCCGCTCTGCGGAAGAAAAGTCAAAACGCAGATAAGCAGCCCGCGCTTTCATCAGCGCAATATCAGGATGATCGCCGCAAATCTGTTCCGCTTCCAGTATTTTCTTTTCCGCAAGGTAAATCTGACGCTTCTTCAGATGAAAATCAGCAGCTTCCGCTGCTTTTACAATTTTTGTAAGTTGTGTTTCCGAAAGCTCCGCAGGAAGCAGAGAATATCTGACAGGATCTTTCACCACCATTTTATTATAGAGTTCCCGAACAATCTTCGCTGAGTAAAATTCGGACAGAAGCGCCGGCTGATTCCTCAGCTCTACTGTCCGGAAAAGACTTCTGACGGCAGCGACCGGAATGTGTTCATGAGCCATTACAAATTCTGCCGCCGTTTTGACCGTCTCCTCAGGACAAATTTCATACGATCCGCTCACCGCATTTTTCCATGCAGATCGATCGATCCGCTTTGCAAACTCGTCATATATATTTTTAAGTGTTTTTTTTAATTCCACAATAATCTCATTTTTATTCATCGCGTCCTTTTTCTCCCTGTGTTTCATCAGAATACAGATTTCGCCGCTTCTTTTCCTTTTTATTCGCCGAAAAGTAAAGTCAAAATCCTTCTATAGTCCCTACAGAAAACCCCTGTCATTTTCGGATGCCAGGCGCGGATTTCATCGATTGACAAGCAAAATCCTCCGTCCGGCTCTATATGATGAACGCTTTTTACAGCAGCGCTGCGTCAATCTGATTCTTCTCGTACATTATATCATTCTGATGGTATCTTTACTACAAATTCGGACAGACTAATTTTAGTTTTAACGACAGGAACACAGGGAAAGGAAGCGATATATTATGCCGGAAAAAAAGCTGGTTTCATCCCGCCTCAAGGATAATATCGACTATTTAGACAGTCTTTTCAAAAATGACATCACTGTAAAAATCAGACAATTTTCAAATGTCTCTGACAATGAGATTAAAATGTGTGTATTTTTCATAGATGGATTGACAAGTGAAGAATTTATCAGTGAAGATATTATTTCGCCGATTATGCTCTCTAAAGATCTGCACCGGAATACAGATCTCTTCGTGACAATACGTGATAGAGTCCTTATCGGCTGTAATATTAAATGCAGCGACGATATGTCTGAACTCATCAGATCCTTCCTGTTAGGAGATGCGGTTTTTCTCGTCGACGGTCATCCTCAGGGAATCATCATCTCCGCAAAAAACTGGGCCATTCGGTCGGTAGATGAACCGGATTCAGAAAAGGTCATCCGGGGTCCTCACGAAGGATTTAATGAATCGATCATGACAAACCTGTCTCTTATCCGCAGAAAAATTACGAACCCCGACCTAAAATATGAATTTTTCACTGTGGGACGAAAATCCCAGACTCTGCTCTGTATGTGTTACATGGATGGATTGGCAGATAAAAAAATTCTGGAGGAAATGCGGCGGCGCATTAACAGTGTAAATATCGACTGTATTATCGATGCGGAATATGTGGAAGAAATCATCAAAGACGGCCGTTATTCTCCGTTCAAAACCGTCGGTTCTACGGAAAGACCGGATATTGCCGCGTCAAAGCTCATGGAAGGACGTATCGCGCTCGTCATCAACGGAACTCCTGTAGTTCTCACCGCACCTTTCGTCTTCTTAGAGTATTTCACGTCGGGCGACGATTATTACAACGACGCTTACTACGCCACATTTAACCGCATACTTCGATTTATCGGCTTCTTCTTTACGGTCAGTCTGCCGGCGCTTTATATCGCATTGATCACACATCATATCCAGATGCTGCCGATTCATTTTTTGATCGCCGCTGCCGGAAGCAGGCAAGGAATGCCATTCTCCTCTTTGGCTGAAACGCTTATTTTAATTCTTATCTTTGAAATGGTTCGAGAGGGAAGCGCCAAAATTCCTTCCAGTATCGGCACAGCGTTTTCTATCGTCGGAGGTATCGTTTTGGGGGAAGCGGCGGTAAGCGCTCATTTCGTCAGTCTTCCGATCATCATCATAGTCGCATTCTCTGGAATCACCGGACTGATCATTCCCGAGCTGAAAGGCTCTGTTATCGTCATCCGTCTCGCTCTCTTATTTCTGGCTGCATCTATGGGAATTTTCGGATATTTCATCGGTATCATGATGCTCATCTTCGCCGTATGCTCTTTGGAATCTTTCGGCATTCCCTATAATTCACTTACTGTGAGAGGATTCCGCCAGATCTTTGCCGATACCTTCGTTCGCGATGTATGGCCGAACATGAAAAAAAGACCTGTAGTCTCCGGAACGGATGACATACACAGACAGGGGGATGAATCATATTGAGAATCCGGCATTATATCATCATTCCATTCATCATATTGATGATGATTTTTGGGCTGGCCTCGTTCAATAAAGGACACCTGGATAACATTTCTATCATTACCTGTATCGAAATTCAGAAATCAGACGACGATATCTATCACATGAGAGCAGAAATTGCCGATACCAGCGGCGGTGACGCAAAACCATCAGAAGCCAATCTCATATCAGCAGAGGGAATGTCGATAAAAGAAGCTTATCAAAATCTCTCTAATATCGATAGCAGCAGTATTTATACCGGCCACGTCCGGCTGATACTTTTCGATCTGGATACTGCAGAAGAAGAAGGTTTTGAAAATCTCGCTGATTTTATCCTGGACAATGACGATATGAGATTCAATATTCAGATCGCTCTCTATGATTCAAAATCAGGAGATGTACTTGAAACAGAAACTTTTATTACGGGAAATAAAGGACTCGATGTCAGCCGAGGCATTAGAAATGCCGCTGCAAAAGGAACAAACGTCAACACGGAGGCTTTTCAGGTTATCAACTCCATCGGAGAAAAAGCACCTGTTTATTTTCCGGTCATCGGTACGATGCCCATGAATGACCGGATGATTTCCTATGTTGCGGATACTGCCGTTTTTTACGACGACAATCTAAAAAGCCGGGGAAAACTCAGCGATATCACGGCGGATACCGTTGGAAAGGAGGAATCTACAGATGAATAATAATCTAAACCTTTCTTCGATGACCTTTTTTTCTGACAAAAGAAGCCTTTTTTTCATCGCGCTTCTCTATTTTTCTGACGCCCTCCTGATCTGTTCTCATCGTTCTGTTACCGACAGCTTTGGATGGGTTTCGGTTATTATCTCAGGATTGATTTCTTCCGGATTCGTTTTATTATTTGCGAAAATATCCCGTCACACAGGAGTCGGTCTCTTTTTCCTCATTCTTTCTAAAACAGCCGCTGTCATTTTCATCACAGTGTCGCTCTTTCTCTTCGCCAATTTCATCCAGTGCTGCATCAATATGGCGGTCGTTTCCTGGTTGATTCCGGCCTTTATTCTGCTTACAGCCGCATTTGCCGCATTCAAAGACTTCGCGATTATCAAGAGAAGCGCGTCCATTTTAGCAGCGATCATCGCGGTCTTCCTCATATTTTCACTAATCATCCTATGGAACAGAATACACTTTTCCAATATCTATCACTTGTTCCAGAGTCGGCAATCACTTTTCAAGCAAGTAATTTTCTATACTGCCATTTTTACAATAAAAGGCATACTTCTCATAGAAATTCTTCGGGTTGAAAACAAAATGGATAATACGGATTCTCGTATCGTCATCTCCGCCATCTCCATATCTTGTGTACTCATCGCGGCGATACAGCTCATCACACTGACTGTTTTAGGCGACCGGCTGTATTCTCTGATCGATTATCCCATATATTATACTCTGGGTCTCACAAGATACGGCGACTATTTTGAACGTGCGGAAGTCATCTCACTTGCAATCTTTATGATCACCCTTACCTTCAAAATATCTGTGCTCATGCGCCTCGTATTTCCGCATCATCAGAAAAAAGAACAAACTGAACCAGCTTCTGAAGAATCCGGTGCCTCGCTCATGCCCGGCAACGATCTTTAACGCTCTGACGCATCACATTTATCACGGATTAAGGCCTGTCGAATTGAAAATAGGTACTCAAGAAAAAAGACAAAAAAGACGGATAAAAATGATATACTCCCCATAATGCAGACACTCGAAATAACAAAAATTTCGAGATTACGCTATGGGGAGCATATCAAAAAGCGATCGCTTTTCTTTCCTGCTACAGATCATTATACTTTATAGCAGAAAGTAATACCATAACTCCTGCCAAGATCAGATAAATTCCTGTAAACATGACGAGAACATCGACGCCCCAAACAGGAACAATACACATCAGAACGCCGAACACTATATGTATTACTCCGAACAGAATATTCTTATTCTTATCGCTGCCCGCACGCGAATGCGCTCTCGCCACATTAAAACGATCTATACCCGCCGCGAATGCTATCACTCCGATAAAAACGCCCACGACGCGAATCATCATTCTTGTATGCCCCATCAAATAAATGCCGCAGATCATCAATAGAATCCCACACAGCAACTTCGGGACGGGCAGTTCTCCATATTTTCTCATCATAAGAGCGCCTGTCAGAAAATAACCGCCCGCCACAAATACGACAACCCCCACTGAGAGACCGAAAAAAGCTATGACCTGATTTTTAAACGCATAACATACGATTCCCAAAGCGATCAGAACAAAACCTGATAAAACGCCAAACCGCCTGAAATAATCCATAATCTTACACCTTCCTTTCAAAAGGAGTATAACACAGTTTAGCGATCTGTACCATCCGGGTCTTTTCCATTCAGGAAAGTATATTATCCATAAAATGAATAATCTTTTCCTTCACGCCAATCAGCCCTCCGATCCTTTGTGAAAAATATTCGCTTTCTGGATCATGTACTTCAAGTGACGATTGTTCTGCTGCCGCAGCGTAAATCCCCTCTTTTGCTTTTTCTGAAGGCTCACATGTTTTCTCAGAAGAATTATGTTGGAGACGAATCAGATCTTCTGCCAGATTAATATATCCGCGAATCCCATATTCATTTCCGAGCACCTGATTCCTGTAATCTGCCAGAGTTCCTGTCGTTCCTCTCCCACTGCTGCGAAGAGCTGCTGCGTCATCGATAAAATTCGCTATCAGCATTTTAAGAGGTTTTGTCGTTCGATATCCCGGAAGATATAACAATTTGAGCGACTGATCTTCAGAAGATACAAAAATACGGTCTATTCGAAAAGACACATATTCAGAAAAAATCAGATAATCCTCACAGGATCGAATTAAATTCAGAAGCCTTGCTGTCAATTCCAGTATGACGACATCTGAAAGATCTCGATTTTTCAAATAGACACTGAGATTCTTATAGTCTGTCATCTTATAAAATACGTCAAGGTCTGATCCGTTCCTGACCGTATACATTTCCACAAACGCCGGACATCTGTTGTTCAGAATCACATTGTTTTCGTAAGAACTCACAACAGCTTTCGCAAACCTCATATGAAGCCGGCGTTCCCCTCCCCTCTGCTGATAGAGGTTTTGCAATCCATAACCGTCTGCCGTATTGCTGCCGCAGACATATTCTGAAGAACGATTCTTGCAGGATTCTTCCGCTTTTTTCTCAAAATACCTGATGTCATTCACACTGTAACTCAAACGCTCTTTCCCCCTTTCTTCCGCATCCATCTTCGCCGACCTTCCAATTCCTTATCCTCCGCATACACTGCACGCCGTAAAGTTTTTCGTCAAAGCATCCTCTCGATCCATTTCGATGACATATTTTTTTACTGAATGACAGTCAGCTCTGTGATAAGAATTTCCATATTGAAAAATGTACACCGTTTCTCCATATTTCACATCCCCTTTGATACATAGAGGACAAGCGTCATATTTTTTGAACAAGTCCCCATCCGCTGTTACCTCAAATGCATAAGAACTGATATACCGGCAGCTTTTATTGTGGTATTTCTCTCCGGCATTCGGAAAAAGATACACAATATTTCCATCCTCATCCGCCAACATTTGCTCAAAAGGAAAGACGGCTCCGGAATGCGACTCCCCATTCCAGCTGCGAAAATAGAGACTGTTTTCGATGGAAATTTCGCGAATAAATGCTGCGGGAAGGTTGATTTTCATATGATAGGATACGTTCACTTTTGTTAAATCCGATATGCCGAAAAAACCTTTTTCAAAATCATAGGTATTAAGTCGTATATTTTGAGCTTCAATACCCCGCTCCTCTAATCCCGATCTGATGCTATAAAGAAAAATTTGCCTATTTCCTGCATCAATAAATAATTCCTTTATACGATCGGGAAGCAGATCTTCTCCTTTACCAAAAATGTAAGACTCCACGGACGCCTTTCGAGCTTCATCCGCCAAAGCTTCAAAGACGAATACTTGAAGATAAATAGCTTTGATCAATGAAGAAAGAGTCAAAATACTGATAATAAATATAGGAAGAAAAATTACTGTTTCTGTTATCATAGACCCTCTTTTTCCTCCATGATATTTCATCATTCGCCTTCCAGACATGATCCGTCTCCTTTCAAAAAACCTTCCGCACTTTTAGATTCCGATATTCCCCTCGTCTGCCGTATGGCAGATTCTTTCATTAAATGCGTTCTAACAGCATCGATTAACAGTATCAACAGAATCAATAAGTATGTATCATCCGTACACGCGTTCTGCCCGATCCGATCCCTGCATAAATGCTTTTTTTCTGCAGTTCCGCTTTCAGTGAAAAACCGCAGAAGAGATTACTCAATACAAAATCCTGCCGATCTGTCCCTTTCAGGTTAATCTGGATGAGATCCATAATGCGCAGAAGCTTTGTCTCTGACTTTTCTGTCAGCAAAAGAAGGCGAAGATAAGAGGCATAACTGAGACCCGACGACGAATTATTTTCTATCATCGCCCCATCGATCACACCTGATATCACCTCCGAGAGATCCATCTTCCAGCTCTGTTCTGACTTTATCAGTGCAATCTTATTTCCCGCCTCTAAATTCTTCAGATCGTTCGATGCTTCCAGAGCGCTCCATGCTGTAATAATCAACAGCTGCGTCAATGGAACAAAAGGCCCTGGCGTCAGGCTCTCCGCGAAAGCCAATGTCTGTTCCAGCTTTTCAGGATTGCTGTAGAGATAAGCGGCATTCAGCGCTGTACGAATCGTATAAACAGCCCTTCTCGCTTTTTTATAATTTTCCTTATCCGAAAAACTGCCGTATAAGATATATTCCACCTCATTTGAGAAAAAGCATTCCTGCTTTTTTTCATCTATATGATTGTAAAAGAAACTCAAAATATACTCATTGGAATATATCTCCGATTTTAAAGTTTCCAGATCGGTAAGCTGCGGAAGCTTCTCAAGAGAGGATAATATTCCCGAAAAGGCGGTATTCTCCTTGTATCCTGCCAGTACAGAAGGAAGGACGTCCTTAATTTTTCCATTCCTCAATACAGCTTCCGATTCCTCTTCTGTTCTACCCGCCCCTCCATTCTCCGATTTTTCATCTAAACTGTTTTTTAAGTTTTTCAGCATGCCATGAACATGATCCGCAGTGTCAAAATCAATGGATGTTTCGCTTTGTTCATCCTCCGGCGTTTCTTCTGACCGCCGTCTTTTTTCCTCTTCTTTTGCATTTTCCAGTTCTTCTTTTCTCTTCTCCTTATCAGATAAAAGGAGAATCGCCTCTTTTACAGACTGAAATTGTGACATGCCATCGGAAATTCTGTCGGATATGATCTTATACTTCATAATTTCATTGATCTGATTCTGAAATACCTCGGTATCGCTCAAACAATATCCGGATTTTTCGATACTTATTTCCATCAATCTGCATTCCGTCAGAGGAAATGCCTCTAACGTTTCTTCTGATAAATCTGCAATCATTTCCGCAATCTCTCCTTCATCATATTCATATCCAAACAGAGCATATCGATCCTTTAACGCTCTGTCGTATCCGGCCAGAATGCTGCGGCCGGCCGTCTCAAAAGTACATTCAGCCACTGAGACTGCGGCACGTCGAGATGCTGCTTCCCCTATAGAGCCCACAGCCATGAGAACGGAAACAAATATACAGGTCAGCATAACGGCGATTGAACCGCATTTCTTCTTCCGAGCCTTTCTTATTCTCTCAATCAGATTCATTTCCAATTTTTTCAAACACTAAATCTGCAGTACGGATAATATCATCCTCATCCAGAGACGTCCAGACAGCTTTGCTTCTGCTCTGTGCGCGGACAGGAATCAGCGATGTAAAAGTCTTCTTTCTCTGTACTTGAGCGCTATAACTGGGTATCAAATCTCCTGATTTCACAACTTCACTTTTTTGTACAAAATCATCATTCCATCCGGAAAGCACCGCAATTTCACCCGTACGCGAACCTAATATCACAGTCTCTGACGCTTCCTCTGCCGCTGTTCTCACATTGTAATCGATCTGTGACATATCCTGCACACTATTGAAGAAAAATATCATCAGCAAGAGAAACATCGCTGTTATAATAACGATGACCGGATAGATCAATGCCGCTTCTACAATATAGCTTCCCCTTTTCCTGCGGAGCTTTTGTTTCAGCATCAATTGAAACTGCTTCCCAGCAGCGTGCTGAAAGTAGTATTGACAAACAGTCCGATCTGTTCTTTAAAAATGAGTCCAATTCCTACTGCAATCGCAATAAGAATCCCCACCTGTACTAATTCCATTCCTTTTTTGGATCGAATCGTAATATCAATTAACGCTTTTTTCATAAATGTCTTCCTCCTACTATATTTTATTCATCAACAAAACTCACCGCTGCACTTACACATCTACATTTGCATCATCGCTGGAGCCACTGTCACTAAAACCAAGGAAACTAACATTAATATCATCGGCAATGTTAACTTCGTATCGATCAGCCGTATCTTTTCCTGCATTAATGTTCTTTCTCTGTCGCGGAGAAGGCAGCTTTCCACTTCTAATTTTTCCGCCAAAGAAGTCCCTTTTCCGATGTTGTCTTCCATCACAGCGCTGAAACGCATGATTTCATTTATTCCTGTCCTTGACGCAAACTCCCGCCACTCTTTTATGACAGATGCATTCGTCTCTTTCACCCTTTTTCCGATCTCTGCCGCTTCATATGCCAGCGTATTCTTCTTGTCATATTCAATGGCTGCACTGCAATCCTCCGCCATCTTTTCCATCGCTGTCAGAACAGTCAGACCGCTGTTTAAAAGCAAAACAAGCTTATCTATAAAAGGCGGAAAATTTCTGACAATGCCTTGCCGATATCGTCTGATTTCCTGCTCTGCGAAAAAATAACGCCGAAAAAAGATGACGGCCACGGAAATTGCCCCGCAGAACAAAACCCAGATGATACCATCTGCACTGTATTTCATCCATTTAAGTTTGATATCATCTCCAATGTGGTCTGGCAGAACAACGTTACCGTCCTGTCTCCCCATAGAAATCTCATCTATGAGAATTTGTATCTTCCGAGATACGGAAGCCTGATATAAAGAAGGATCATCCCTAAGCACCACGTCAAATGCAACTTCTTTTTCACAGCCTTCGTAGTTAAGACTCGCCGTCAGCCTCACCGATTCCTCTTCGCCTGCGAGAGCCAGCACATCATAATACCCCTCCTTTGAAATCAAAACGGGATCTGATGATTCCCATAATATTGAAATACCGCTCTCATCATCTTCTGTCGGGAGATAAAAATCCTCTGTTACGATACGTACATCCCCGAACTTCGGAGCTACGAGATCCGGCAGTTTCTGAGCAAAATCATTCAAAATTTTGTTTTTCTGTTCATCATCTAACGCTTCTTCCTGAATGATAATATTAGCAGTTCCTTCTATTGTAGTTTCGCCTCTGACTGCTTCCACAATCACCGGAATCGTCTTTTGCCCTGCTCCATGCTCCGGCCGGCCGATCTGTATGATTTCCGTTTCAGACATCGAAGACGTCAGAAATACGATTGCTGACACCGCAATAACGCCTGACAAGATAGCTGCATAAAACAGTAAGTTTTTTCTCTGATAGGATTGTACTGCAGCAGAGAGCTTCTCTCCCTCATATTTTACAGAGAGTTTTCGTTCCAAAACCTCCGACTCTCCCCGCAGCTTTTCCGGAAGTCGTTTTTCCGCAAACCTCCATGAACGCATAATACCTCTGTAAAAAATACCTCTCTTTTTCTCCATTTTTAATCCAATGAAATCAGCCGAAAACTCCAGAGGAAAGAGCCCACTGTCGCTGCCAGTGATACCGCCATAATCAGTCTTCCTTCTGCCGTCATATACATCATCGAAAGATAATCCGAAGACGACATATTGATGAATAACACGACAACGGGAGGCATCAAAGCCAGCAAGCGGCTTTCCAATCGTTTTTGAGAAAGCAATGCATGTTTCTCTCTGGCAAGTTCAATATTCTGTGTTATGATATTGCTCGCCTTTGCGATCAATGCATTGATATCACCTCCCGTTTTTCGGCAGGTCATACAAACATCTACAAATTCAACGATCTCATCGATATGAGAACGATATGCAAGATCTTTCATCAACGGCTCTGCACTGCAATTTGTTTCACGAATGACACTGTTCATCCGAAATAACTCTCTGGCCATATAACAGTCCCTCCCATATAATAAAGTGATAGGCTCGTAGGCGTCTTCCAACGCTTCTTCCAGATTTCTCCCTGTATTGACTGAAGAGGATATGGAATAGAGAAAATCCCGAAATTGCATTCTCAGATCATACTTCTGCCTGTTGACTTTCATTTTCTTATATATAGGAAGAACAAAAATCGAAAGAGGAATCGCTGCTGCGCTGACTGCCAAGCTGTGAAAATAGAGATATCCGCACACACCGAACAAAAGTCCACTCAGCAATAGAATATTTACTTTCTCATCTCTGCCCATAGAGTAAACATCATAATCCGTTCCTGTCCCTCTTGCATTCTGCTCTTCCGATCTTCGGGCGCCGATAAATTTATCCATACCGCCGTTCGTTTTTTCTTCGTTTTTTACCATCCACTCATTCCCCAATATTCAACCCCATCATTTCAAGCTTTTCTCTGTTTTGTATGGCGTTTCCCGTAGGCTTAAGCATCCCCTTAGTGCCCGCCTCTGTTTGAAATCGGAAAATACAGTTGAGGATCGGTTCTCCCTGCTTAAAACCGAGAAATTCCGTAATTTCCATGATCTTTCTTGTCCTATCCTTCAGTCTGGACAGATGTATCACCACATCGATTCCAGATGCGATCTGGCCTCTGACCGCATCCACGGGATATTGAACCGCAGATAAACACATGGTTTCCAGTCGGCCAAACACCGCCTGCGCCGAATTTGCGTGAATCGTACTCATTCCCCCGTCATGTCCCGTATTGAGCGCACTGATCATATCTGCCGCTTCACCGCCTCGAACCTCTCCGACGATGATCCGATCCGGTCTCATACGAAGACTTGCACGAATCAGATCCTGCATTGTTACAACGCCTCTCCCCTGTGAATTCGCATTTTTCGTTTCTAGCCGAACGATATTCTCTATTCCTCGAATCTGAAGCTCCGCTGAATCTTCGATGACGATAATGCGCTCATCTTTTGGGATGTAATCGGTCAAAGCGCCGAGCAAAGACGACTTTCCTGAACTCGTTCCTCCGGAGATGAGCAGATTATATCCGGCTTGTACCAGAACTCTTAACATATTCGCGGCTTCCTCTGTCACCGATCCAAATCGAATGAAATCCTCCATCGTAATACGCTTCTTCGGAAATCTCCTTATAGTGAGAACTGGTCCTGTCAGCGAAATATTTTTATACACCGCATGAACTCTCGATCCATCACTGAGCCTGGCATCCAAAATCGGATGCATTTCATTAATCTCCCTGTGAACCTTACCTGCAATTCTCATGATTACCTCTTCCAGATCTTCATCGGAAGAAAATGCCTCGTCAATCCTCACCAATTCGCCTGCACGCTCCACAAAAATATCATCTTTGCCGTTGACCATAATTTCATTGATGCGATCATCTTCCATATAAGGCTGCAGAAGATCCAAATCCTTACGCATGGCATTAAATACGCCATTTACCAGCGCAATCTTCTCTTTGTAATTCATATCCGCCGCGTGTTCGCTTTGAAAGATATAAGCTTCGATCAGTTCTCTCATATCCTGATCCGTTTCTGGGCTTCGTTCACTGATGGATAATCTCACCTCATCCGATATTCTTCGTATCAGCTCCGCTCTGCTATTCCCATCAAGCAACAGAAATCACTTCCTTTAATATGCCATCAACCGATGCCGCAAAAGCGCCTGTCATACTGATCTGTCTGCATCCATCAGCAAAATAAAAACTATGTGGATCATAAGGCAAATGCAGCAGGTTTCCATCCGCCCGATTTTCTTGAATACCTCCATCTCCGTCAAAAAAATAGAGTTCATCCTGCCCATATCCCTCCATATTGATCACCACTTTTATAATATCGGCATCAGCTTCACCGGAAGTATTTTTCAATATGTACTCCTTCCATTCTTCCGCCAGTTCGCCGCCATCTCTATCCGCTGAAGACAGGACGAACATCAAATCCGATTTTTCTGCAATCAACCCCGTAATTTCATCATTTGAATTATCCAGATCCAAGATGATCACATCAAAAATCTCGGAAAAACACAAGCTGTCGATAAAGCGTTCCATTTCTGTTACACTCAATAAGGAGAGCTCATTGATGCCGCCTGGCATATTAAAAGTGAATACTCCAAATTTATCTTTGACAAGATAAGAATCCAGCGACGTTTCCGGATGATCCCCTGCAAATAAATGGTAGATATACTCATTTACTGTTTTATACTTTTTCCCAGACTGCATCGAAAAATATCTCCTCAGGTCATAGAGCATGGAAACGCTTACAACCAGGGCTGACCGATTCTTTTTTTGCCGAATCATTCGAGCAATCGTCAAAGATAATGACGTTTTTCCTGCTCCACCGCAGCAACTCGTTATAGAAATAACGAAGAATGGACTCTTCTCTGATAAGAGATTTCTGCCCAATTGATGCTCCGACAGAAAAAAATTTATATGCATAACAATTTTCGATGCACTGGTATACTTAAAAATCGGCTCTGACGCAGGCAGTTTTTCTTTTAATTGTAATATATCCTCCTCTCTCTCACATAAAAATACAGATTTTGATGCGACAGCCATTACGCATTCCTGAAAGATAAGATTCAAATCAGCACTTCCGAAAATATAGAGATCATATCGTGCCTCAGGCATACTATCCCGCGTATGAAAATCATTCTTCCAGCTTTCAAAGTCCTCAGATGACATGGTCACATTTCGGCAGGAACACATCATATATTGTGAAAACATCTCTCTGAACCAGTCGTCATCATCGATCAAGCACACGCTAACTCTTCTCAATCACTCACCTCTTTCCCCTCCCGCAAATGTAAATTTCTTACAATTAAATCCTATCATCAGGATCGAGGTTTGTCAATATTTTCCTGTAAATTTTTGTTTGTTGTTTTTCACATATCCGGATTGCGCTTTTCAGATATGACAAAATAAATTCCTATTCAAATTGTCATAAAAATGTAATATTGTGAAATAATTAATTAGTTCTTGTTAAATATTTAATTAGATTCAACCATATTGACATTAATTCTTTCGTTATGTTAATCTATGGGTGTAAGGATTTGTGTTGTCAATCTCAACAACAGTGATTGTTCAATACGACCAAATAAATATAATTTTCGTATCATTACGTTTTTTATATTTATGCTTATCAAAAACTACACTGTAATGCTTTTGATATTTACAGTTGTTTTAAAACGTGCGTCCGTATTTGTGTGTCATCAGATGCGGAAGTGCAAACAGTTCAAGTTTAACCTTATTCATTTATTAAAAGGAGGACAAATTGGCTAAAGAACTTATTATCAATTCCGTCGAATCTTTCGAAGAAGCTTTACCAATCATTCGTGCTTCTCAGGACGAATTCGCTACATTTACTCAGGAACAGGTAGATACTATCTGCGAAAAGGCTGCTATGGCAGTTTCCAAGATGAGAATTCCTCTCGCAAAGATGGCGAACGAAGAAACTGGGTATGGTATCGTAGTTGATAAGATCACTAAGAACCAGTATGCTTCTGAACACATCTGGAACTACATGCGTACTGCTAAGACTTGCGGTATCATTGAAGAAAATCCTGCAGCTGGCACTAAGCGTGTAGCATCTCCTAAGGGTGTTATCGCTGCGATCGTTCCTACTACTAACCCGACTTCTACTACTATCTATAAGATCTTATTGGCATTAAAGACAAGAAATGCTATCATCGTTTCTCCTCATCCAAATGCAGTTAACTGCACAATCGAAGCTGCAAGAATCATGAGAAACGCTGCTATCGAAGCTGGTCTTCCTGAAAACGTCATCAACTGGGTATCCGTACCTTCCCTCGACATCTCCGACGTAATGATGAAGAAGGTTGACCTCATCATGGCTACTGGCGGTGAAGCGATGGTACACGCTGCTTACTCCTCCGGTACTCCGGCTATCGGCGTAGGTCCTGGTAACTGTAACGTAGTTATTGATGAAACTGCTGACTTAAGAATGGCAGTAGAATCCATCATCCACTCCAAGACTTTCGATAACGGTATGATCTGTGCGACAGAGCAGCACATCACTGTATTAAACAGCGTTTATAAGGAAGTTAAGGCTCTCATGAAGGACGCTCGCTGCTACTTCCTGAGCAAGGACGAAGCTGAAAAGGTTGCTGAAGTATTCTTCAATCCTAAGACTCACGGCGTTAAGGCTGCGGCTGTAGGTCAGACTGCAGTTCACCTCGCTGAAATGGCTGGTATCGACGTTCCTGCTGAAACTAAGGTACTCGTTTACGAGACAGATGATACTTCCCACGACAATCCATGGGCAAATGAAAAGCTGACTACACTCCTCGGTATGTTCAAGGCTAACACTCTTGACGAAGCATTCGACATCTGTGCCAAGCTCGTACTCGAAGGCGGTGCCGGTCATACTGCAGCTCTGTACGTTGATCCTGTTGAAGAAGACAAGATCGATGCATTCGCTGAAAAGATGAAGGCAGGACGTATCCTCATTAATACTCCTTCCTGCTTCGGCGGTCTCGGTGACCTCTACAACTTCGACATGGCTCCGTCCCTCACACTCGGACCTGGTTCTGTCGGCGGTTCTTCCTTCATGGGTCAGACACACTACGAGCAGTTACTCGACATAAAGATCGTTGCAATGAGAAAAGAAAACATGCTCTGGTTGCAGCTGCCTAAGAAGTTATATCACAAGACTGGCTGCACCAGCGTAGCTCTGAAGGAAATGAAGGATGTTTATAACTTCAAGAGAGCATTCATCATTACAGACGCTAACCTCTATCAGATCGGTGCTTGCGATGCTATCATCAACCAGTTAAGAGATATGGGTATCGAAACTGCAGAATTCTTCGACATCAGAGTTGACCCTCAGATTCAGGATGCTATGAAGGGTCTCCCTAAGATGCACGAATTCGAACCGGACGTAATCATCGCAGTTGGCGGTGGTTCTGCTATCGATACAGCTAAGATCATGTGGATCATGTACGAAAACCCTGAAGAAGCGTTCCTCGACATGGCTACAATCTTCCTCGATATCAGAAAGAGAATCAGATTCTTCCCTCAGATGGGTACAAAGGCTAAGTTAGTCTGCATCCCTACTACTGCAGGTACTGGTTCCGAATGTACTCCATTCACAATCATTTCCGATGCTAACACTGGCATGAAGTGGCCGATCATCGGTTACGAAATGATGCCTGAAATGGCTATCGTAGACGCTGACAACATGATGAAGCTCCCTCCTAAAGCTACTCAGGCTTCCGGCTACGACGTACTCACTCATGCAGTTGAAGCATATGTTTCCACATTTGCTACTGAATATACTGACGGATTCGCTAAGTCTGCAGTTGAAATGGTATTCAAGTATCTCCCTGATGCGTATAAATCCGCATTCAAGGATGCTAAGCCGAATCCTGTAGCACGTGAAAAGATGGCAGATGCTTCTGCTCTCGCAGGTGTTGCATTCGCTAACGCATTCCTCGGTATCAACCACTCCCTGTCTCATAAGCTCGGCGGTTGGTTCCACGTTCCTCACGGTACTGCAAACGCTCTGCTCTGCCCTTACGTTTGTAGGTTCAACGCTCAGAAGCACCCTTACCACATGGGTACATTCTCTCAGTACAAGTATCCTCAGGCATTCGAAAGATACGTTGAACTGGGCGAGTTAATCGGAGTTAAGGGTAAGAACGACGAAGAAACATTCAAGAATTGGATCAAGGCTCTCGAACAGCTCAAGGTTGATATCGATATCCCTGAAACAATTTGCGACTGGCTGGTTGAAAATCACCCAGAAAAGACTGCTGAAGAACACGAAGCAGACTTCCTCGCTGCAGTAGATCAGATGTCTGAATGGGCATTCCACGATGCATGCACAGGCGCTAACCCTGTATATCCTTTGATCTCTGAACTCAAGCAGATTTACCTCAGAGCATTCTACGGCGATGCTAAGTTCATCGAAAAATATGGTGATGTTCTTTCCGTCGAAGTTAATAATCCTACTGATACTCACGCTGCATATCCTCTCGGTCTTGTTGCTGAAATCGGTGAAGATAAGGTTGGCGGCTTCAAATAAGTCTTACCCTTTGATAAGTCTTACATAGAAAGTCAGTCACTCAGATATGATTCAGTGAGTGAAGCTGGTGCCGGTTCGTCCGGTATCAGCTTCATATCATATAGTTCATAGAATAAGGAGAAATATATATGAACATGCTCAATCTTCCTAAAAAAGTATATTTCAAAAAGGGTTCTATGTGCGTTGCATTTAAGGAAATCGATGAAATATACCACGCAAAAAGAGCATTCATAATCTCTGACGCAAACCTGTACAGACTCGGTGCGGTTGCTCCTGTCACTGATTTTATCAGAGGCAGAGGAATCATGACTGCTGAATTCTTCACTATCGATGCGGAACCTACATTTGAAAATGTACACAGCGGTCTTCCTAAAATGCTCGAGTATCAGCCTGATTTCATCATCGGTGTCGGCGGCGGCTCTGTAATGAACGTTGCAAAGGCTATGTGGCTTCTTTATGAAAATCCTGATCTGGATCTCAACGAGGCTTCAAAGAATTTTGGAACACTCGAAGCAGACAGAGCTTCCTTCCCTACCGTTGGAAACAAGGCAAAGCTTGCTCTTTTAGCGACTACTGCTGCTACAGGTGCGGAATGCTCTCCATTCATCGTTCTCAAGAATGATGCTGGTGAAAAATGTGTAATCGCAAGCTATAATCTCTTACCTGAAATCGCATGCGTAGATTCTGATTATTCTGAATCCATGTCTGCAGATCTCACAAAGAAGAGCGGTCTTACCGCCCTCACTCAGGCAGTAAGAGCTTACGTTGCTGAATATGCAAGTGAATATACTGAAGGTATTGCAAGAGAAGCTGTCGGTATCGTCTTCGAGTATCTTGAAGAAGCGGTAGAAAAAGGCGCTATGGCTCCAGTGGCATACGAAAGGCTTTCCTATGCTGCTGTTCTCGCTGGTATCGCACTTTCCAATGCCGCAGCTACCATCGATCCAAATGCGGTATTCTACCCTACGGAAGATGAAAAATCTGCTGCTAAGATCGGTGCTGATGCTCTCGCCAGAATCGTAGATCTTGCAAAGCACGTAGGTATAAAAGCAACAAGCGATGAAAAGATTTTCGAAGCTTGGATTGCTGCTTGTGAAAAGCTGAACGCGTTATAATTGATATTCAAAAAGAAACATTAAAACTTCATTGTATTTATAGAAGTAAACAATGCTTCTTCCATTTTTCCAAATACATAAAATGGGTCGTCACGTTTCATTGTGGCGGCTCATTTTGCATATTCCCGTTTTGC
>CAZGBL010000002.1:29413-35987 GCA_964523955.1 uncultured Oscillospiraceae bacterium
TTTTGCATGTTCTCATTTTGCATGTTCTTTCGTCCGTTCCTTGCATGTTCTTTTCTCTATATCCGTGAAAATCTTTATCCTGTAATCCTCACCCGATGATCAGCTCAGACAGAATATAATTCGATATATCGAACCCCCTCAATGAAAATCTCAGATGATGATCCTGTAAAATTAATAATTCATCCCTCAGAAAAGGCTTTATTTTTTCGCCATATAACTCCATGAAAGCCACGCCGCTTTCGGAAAAACGCCTGTCAAACCATTCTAAATCGACTCCCTCCGTTTTTCTGAGACCTGTAAAAATCGTTTCCGAAATCTCGTCTGCCAGCGAGTTATGTGCAGCATTTAAAGGGATATATCCTCCTGTATTATTTCTAATCCTTGCGATATATTCTAAAATATCATCCTCGTTGTAATAACGCGCCCCTCCCTGCCGTTTCCATTCATCGCGTTCAGAAGGGATGATACCGCCGATGGAATCTGTAACGTCTGCAGAGGGAACTACAGGCTGAATAGGATATTGATCAAACAATACACGGATATTGTCACAGAGATACGAATGTGCAGATAAACCAAATCCTACGTAATCACACATAGACCAATATTTCAGATTATGTCTGCACTGTTTTCCTGGGAGCGAGGCATTTGATATTTCATAGTGAACATAGCCTCTTTCTTTTAGCATCTGTACCGCATCATGATACATCTGACGATTTATTTCATCGTTTATCTGCTCTACCATATCTTTTCGGAACATCTCATAAAGCGGCGTTTCTTCTTCTATTTGGAGGCTGTAAAAGGATATGTGATCCGGCTGCAGATCGATCACCCGCTTTAATGTCTTTTTCCACATTTCCAGCGTATTTCCCGGAAAACCAAAGATAAGGTCGATATTTATATTTTCAAAACCAGCCCTTCGCGCATCATAAAAACATCGCTCTGCATCTTCAGCAGAATGGATCCTTCCCAGAAATTCCAGTTCTTCATCGTTAAAAGACTGGACTCCTATACTGAGCCGATTGATCCCCGCCTTTCGATACCTGACAAGGCTTTCAAAATCCACTGTGCCGGGATTCACCTCCATCGTAACCTCCGCGTCATCTGCGAGAAGACAAATTGATCGAATCTTCTTCACATCGCTGCCGCCGCGCCCGAATTCGCGGTATACCTGTTCCCGTTCCCTGATGACGGCCATCAATTCCTCTATAAAATACGGCGGAACAGAAGAAGGGGTACCGCCGCCGAGAAATAATGTGTCGGCAAAAGTCCAGACGCCTGGATCTGTAACACCGGCAAAAGCCGTTTTCTCTTCGATATTCGGCTCAGATCTTATCGGCGCGCCGTTTCTGGCAGACAGCTTGTCTGCGGCTTTCAGACTGGAACTCCATCGATTTTTAAAATCGGAAATTTCCTTCTTTAAAGCATCAAAATATCCCGACTGCAGCTCGAAATCACAGCCGGGAATAGAATTAAAATCACAGTAAATGCACTTCTGAACGCAAAAAGGAATATGGACATAAATGCCTGCTCTATCGTTTCCTTTACGGCAAACATCCGTATATTCTTCATATTCTTCCCGCTCCGTCACGAAAGGTTCCCGGCGCGGAAAACCAGAAGCCGCATGATCTGTTATCTTCATATTATTTTCCTTCATCATATTTCAATACAGCGGTAAAAGCCTCCTGGGGGACTTCTACGGTTCCGAACTGCCTCATGCGCTTCTTTCCTTCTTTTTGCTTTTCCAGCAGCTTTTTCTTACGGGAAATATCGCCGCCGTAGCATTTCGCTAATACATCCTTTCGCAGTGCCTTGACCGTTTCTCTGGCGATGACCTTCTGACCGACAGCCGCCTGAATCGGAACTTCAAACTGATGAGAAGGAATGATCTCCTTCAGCTTCGAGCAGACAAATCTGCCTCTGTCATAAGCTTCACTTTCATGAACGATCATAGAAAATGCGTCTACCATTTCTTTATTGAGGAGAATATCCAGCTTAACCAGAGTTGATTTTTCATAGCGGACAAATTCATAATCCAAAGAGCCATATCCTCTCGTCTTCGATTTCAGAGCGTCAAAGAAATCATAGATAACTTCATTTAAAGGAAGTTCATAGTGAAGCGATACACGAGATTCCGTAATATATTCCATATGCTGCATCGTTCCTCTGCGCTGCTGGCACAATTCCATAATGGATCCCACATACTCTTTCGGCAGCATGATGTCCGCTTTTACGATGGGTTCTTCGATGTGATCGATCTCAGCCACCGGCGGCAGATTGGAAGGATTCTGCACCATGATGGTCTCTCCGTTTGTCATAACGACTTTATATATTACGCTTGGAGACGTTGTAATGACAGCCAGCTCAAATTCTCGTTCCAGCCGTTCTACGATAATCTCCATATGAAGCAGTCCCAGAAAACCGCAGCGGAAGCCAAAGCCTAAAGCAGCGGAATTTTCCGGCTCAAAGTGGAATGCAGCATCGTTTACCTGCAATTTTTCCAGGGCATCTTTGACATTATCATACTTTTCGCCTTCTCCTGGATAAATACCGCAGTATACCATGGGGCTAGAGGCTTTATACCCCGGCAGAGGCTCCGCCGTCGGCCTCTCAGCCAATGTGATGGTATCGCCCACATTGGCATCTCTGACCTGTTTGATACTCCCGCAGATATACCCTACCTCGCCTGCGCGAAGCTCTTTTATCGGCGTCGGAGACGGCGCATAGACGCCGACCTCTGTGACCTCATAATTTTTTCCGGTATTCATCAAACGAATGGTATCGCCTTTTTTCACTGCGCCGTCAAAAATTCTCGTATAGATGACAACCCCTTTATAATTATCGTAATAGGAATCGAAAATCAGAGCTTTCAACGGAGCGCTGATATCTCCTTCCGGCGCCGGAACATTTTGGACGATATCCTCCAATACTGCTTCGATATTGATGCCCTCCTTCGCGGAAACGAGGGGAGCGTCCTCTGCGTCGATGCCGATGATTTCCTCTACCTCCAGCTTTACTTCATCCGGTCTGGCGCTCGGTAAGTCGATTTTATTGATCACCGGAAGAATTTCAAGGTTTTCATCGAGAGCCAGATAGACATTCGCCAAAGTCTGCGCTTCCACTCCCTGTGTAGCGTCTACGACGAGAATCGCACCTTCGCATGCCGCCAGACTTCGAGAAACTTCATAATTAAAATCCACATGCCCCGGCGTGTCGATCAGGTTGAAAATATATTCCTTTCCATCCTGCGCTCTGTAAAGCAAACGCGTCGTCTGGAGCTTAATCGTAATTCCTCGCTCTCTTTCCAGATCCATATTATCGAGAAACTGAGCCTTCATGTCTCTATGAGCCACCAGACCGGTCTTTTCGATAAGACGATCCGCCAGCGTTGATTTTCCATGGTCGATATGTGCAATAATACTAAAATTTCTGATATATTTCTGATAAGAATCCATCGGGTTCCTTTCTCTTACTTTTGGATGCCGTTGGCATCGCGAAGAAAAGTAATTTCATATTGTCTTATTGTCTCAAAATTTTTCCTATTAATTTAATATTATACCGTTTTTTACCGCTGGAATCAATACTGCACACGTGAAACAAATCACCCCGAAATAGTTGAAATTTCAACGCTTATTCTCTTTTATCCCATCAGAACATATCGATTCTGCATACTCAGACAGAAACCGGTCATAGAAAATGGAAATAAGATCCGCCATCTCGCAAAATTCCGGTCATGCTTTCTCATTCATCGAAAACGATGAGACCGCTGATAATACGCACCTGAAACCCCATAATCTTCACATCTACTTCCCGTTCGCCTGTTCTGATAAAATGAGAGGAAAAAAAAGATTCATTTCCAATGGCGCTGCTGGCTGCTTCATCGATCTGAATAACAGCCGCGGCTGCGAAATATATGGTAAAAAACACGAATATACTCTTAAAAAAGATTTTCCATCGTCCTCTTTTTTCCTTTACGATCTCTTCTCCCTCTTTTTTCATAAATATAATGACTCCTTTTGCAAATAATACATGGTAAAGCGGAGCAGAACTCCTGACAAGGAAAGATGGATCTGATACGGAACGAAAATGCTATCCCAGAACTTCAGTAAATACATTTGCCAGATACGGCATTGCCGCATTGACCTCATCAATAGTATTCGCATTATTTCCAACTTCTAATAATATGTAGCAATCGCTGACATACTCGTTGAATTTATACGGTTTTTCCACAATAGACTTAGCGAAACCCGGATACATTTCATTCGCCTTAGCTGTAATTTTATCCGCAAAAGCACGAATCGTCTTATAATTATCGTTTTGTGTTCCTACCACAAGACAGAACGCCGCTACTTTTTCGCCATTAATTGTCGCTGTTTTCGCTTTTCCATTAGACGTGGCAGCATCGCGATGAAAGTCGATAACCATTTTCTTATTAGAATAAGAACTGCACAGTTTCTTCACGGTCTCAAGGGATCTGTTATATGATTTATTGTAAGAGGGATAATCGTGCAATGTCATATCATGAACCACGCTGTAGCCGTGATTTTTCAATTGCGCCGACAGCGTTTCAGCAGCTTCCCGAACAGTGGATTTCAACTCTGTCGTATGCGCATTTGAAGCCGCCGCAGGCAGATAGGACTCGGTGGCATGAGTGTGATAGATTATGATATTGCCCGAACCTTTCTTATCGCTAACATTTGTATTCTGCATTTCGGAAACTACATTTGCAGTCTCTGCAGCCGCCTTTTGCTGCGTTTCACCATCATCAGCTTTCTGATCCGTTTCCTTATAATCGGTAAGAACGATGTCCGGTTTTGTCTTGCTCTCCTGGCTGGTTTCCTCCGATTCTTCGCCGTCCTTTTTTTCTGTATCCTCCTCCATAGAATCGACGATATCTTCCGTATCTTCCGTATCTTCCGTATCTTCCATCTGCCCAAAGTCCGAAAACCGTCCCATAGCTGCAGCCAATACACTGTTTCCTGACGTCAGATCCGCCAATTTCTTCGCTGCGCTGCTCTCTGCCGGAAGAAGAGTCAATATCATAATCATTGAAGTTGTCCATAATATAGCATTAAATATATGTCTGCCTTTACTTCCGCTGCGATTCGTTCCATTCCTTCTCTGCCTCTGCCGGCGGGCTGGAATCGAACGGAAACGGCGCTTTCTTCTCGCGTTTCTCATCCTGTTTTCCTCCCTGATAGATTCTCCTAGAATATATGCCGGAAAAAACAGCAATATGAATAAGATTCTCCGCGCCTTTTCAGCGGAAAACAGCCGAAAGCCATCAACTTCACCCCAGTTATTCCAACGGAGCGGCAGAATCTATATTTGTACCAATCCGGATCAGGAGTACAGCCCCGGATTTAAGAGTACAGCCCCGGATTTAAGAGTACAATCCCGGATGTACGGTTCGGTTGATCGCTTCCGAGATGATATCCGAAAAATCTTTGATCACCTGGTCGATCTCTGTAGAGGTTACAATCATATTGATACCTCTGTCGTTTACGAAGTTTTCCGCAGCAGATGCGTCGGTCAGATAACCGTCGAGAGAATCGATAATGAGCGTCTTAGCGTCTATCACAGTCGGAACGCCTACCGCCACCACTTTCGTTCCCAACGTTTCTTCATTCAGAGCTGTGCGGATATTTCCCGTTCCCGCTCCCGGTGAAATACCGGTATCGCTGATCTGAATCGTACTGCTGATACGCTCTACATTCCTCGCCGCTAAAGAATCGATGGCGACGATCACATCCGGTGATGAAATTTCTGCCGCCTTTTTTATCATTTCTGCCGTTTCCAGCCCCGTACTTCCCGTCACCCCAGGAATAATCCCGCTGACACATGCCATCTCCTCATCACCGTCCGCATCGAACATCAAAAAGAAGTGGCGTGTGATCTTCACCTTTCCCGCTGTATACGGGCCGAGAGAATCCGGAGTGATCTTATCGTTTCCTAATCCAACTACCAGAACCTTCAAATGATAATCGAAAGAAATCAGTCGCTGCAGTTCTTTGGCTACAGCGCAGGCGATTTCACTTTTCTCCTTTTCTTCCGCTCCAACAGCCTCTTTTGCCTCCACAGTAATATAGCTTCCGCAAGGCTTACCGATGATTTTACTGCCCAGCTCGTCCAGTACTGTTATACGCGTCACTTTGATTTTATCGGAATAATGATGAATATCCACGCCGACTCCCGGAATCTCACCCTGATTTCCCTGAGATTCATCATACATTTCTTTATTTTCAATGGCTAAATCTGTTCTGAAAGGCATCTGGCTCTCTCCTTTTCCTTCTAAAAAAATTTTTATTTCCTGCCGTACACGATTCGGGATACTCAAGTGCAGTCTCGTCGCCACGCCGCACTTCCATACGGTAACGTCAGCTTCCAGACCTGTTCTTTCAATTCCATGTCTGTTCCCGCAATCTCATACCTATTGCCGCATTAATTCATGCCCGTTCCCGCAATCTCATACCTATTGCCGCATTAAATTGCCGCATTTTTACATCGCTCTGCACTTTTGCGCTTTTCCCTGAAAAATATTTTCTGCAAAATATCCGCAGTAATACGCTTTTTTCCT
>CAZGBL010000003.1:0-16432 GCA_964523955.1 uncultured Oscillospiraceae bacterium
AAATCCGAACCCATCTCCAACGAGGAAAAAGTCCGGATTTCTACTATTTGGTGCGGTCGATGGGACTTGAACCCATACGTCGGTTGACACACGCCCCTCAAACGTGCCTGTCTGCCTATTCCAGCACGACCGCGAACAACAGTAGTTATACTACAATATTTTACTCATTTTGTCAATAAAAATAGAAAAATTCTCAGCCTTTTTCCAGGGATAAAAACGTTATCATCCATTGGTATGACACATTTTTCGGCAGAAGTAGAAGCATCTGTTCCTCAAGGCAGCGGCAGGTAAGATACCTTCCTGCCGCTCTGTGCTTTTTGATCTCCTCTCGATTTCATTTTAAAAATTCAGCGGCTCCATATTGAAACTATTCGTTAAAATACTGATCTCTTCTTCCGGCGCGCCCTCCGGCCTCAATTCATTATAATATTTATTGAATGCCAGCTCTGCGTCGTATTCATCTTTTGCAGTATATAATACGGCGATATGCTCCGGGTCATCCTCGTAGATAAATGTAATCTCATTGCAAAGTCCGTAATCCCACACGAGAGTTCCCTTAGCGCCCTGATATACCGCTTCTCTTTCCGCTACGATCATACCGATGTTAGGAGCCGAATCCATCAGCTTCTGATAGACGATGGAGCGATCTCCGCCTCTTTTTTCGATGACCATTTCCAGCGCCAGACGGTATGCTTCGTCAAATTCCTTTTCTAAATCTTTGTCCATTTTTATGACCTCCGATCACAACATTTCTGAAACATTCCCACGAAAATGTCTGATAGCTTTTCTGTTCAAAACAACACGCTTGGCGAGCAGAATCTCACCCGGCAGCTTTGCGCCATACAGATCTGTTCTGCCTATAAATTTTACATGCCGATGTGGCCGAACAGCATTCTCTCCCTCTCCCTGGCGTCGAAGATGATCGGTTTTCCCGTATATTTCTGATCGATAGGCATACTGAGATTACACGTCTTTACGCCGGCTTCCATAAAATCAAGCTGAGAAATGGGAACCTTTTCGCCATCGATGATCTTATATAATTTATCTTCTCCGCGCATCCCGATATTTTTAATGACGACACAAGCGAAGGAAAGCTCCAGTACGAGCACGTCGGCAACGTCAAAATATCTCGTGTCAGGCATACAGAAATGATACTCATCAAATGACCCGATTTGCACAGGTTTGCCGTGAATCATCACTGGCTGTTCTTCGTTCATCATATTATTTTCGTCCATAAAATTACCTCCTGATGGCAGTATTCCAGTTATTTGCTTTTTTATGAAACTCGTTTCCTCGTTCCGATTTTCTGATTGCTCTGCGATCGCTTGCTTACCAGTAAAATAATAACATACTTGATGCTTCCTGACAAACGTACCATTGAGCAATCCGGCGTATCTCGGCTTTCATCATGTCTCAACCTCCTCTTGGGCAGCTCCTTCCTCTTCCGATTCTGAATCCTCTGTTTTCTGGAAGAATTTCACGCTCCAATCCTCGCAGCTGTAATAGAAATCGTTAAATCTGGAAGCGACCAGCCCCTCAAAACCAGACGATGTTACTGCCGCATACGTCTTATAACACAGACAGAGATATGGTACGTCCTCTGCAATCAATTTTTTGGTTTCTATGATCGTGCTTTTCATCTCGTCTGGGGATATTCCCGAAACCATCTTGTCCAGAAGCGGATCGACATCTTCATTCACATATTTCGCCGGATTATTGTATCCGCTATGGTAAAATTGCCGCAGATCATATCGTTCGTTTACCTGCCAGCCGGCGATAAACATATCGTAAGTACCCGAATATACCGCTTCAGAGAGGGACTCCGCCGGGACTTCCGTTATTGTGACTGCGATTCCGATATCGGCCAGCTGCATGGCGATCATCTGCGCCGCCGCTTTTCTGGATTCATTCTCTGAGCTGGTGACCAGCGTCAGCGAGATTCCGTTTCCATCGGTATCTTCTGCGAAACCGTCTTCATTCCTATCGCTGTAACCCGCCTCCTCCAACAAAGCAAGCGCCCGCGTCTTATCCGGGGAAAATTCATTTGTCGTCTCAGTTCCTAAATATCCAGGAAAATACAGGTCGTCGCTCTTGATCCCGCTGGTATAGTAAGCCGAAGAAATGATGTCATCGCGATCCACAGTCAACGCGATGGCCTGCCGGATTTTTTGATCGGAACATCCGCCCGCGCAGTTAAAACCCAGCGTCTCAAATTCGCTGCTGGTAAACTGCGTCACTTTCAGTTTCTTATCTCCTGAAATATTTTCTCTGTTGAATTCGTCCATAACCATAATACTCAGCTCACCCGCTGACACGAGTCCCGGATAGGGATCCTCCACAGGCATGATCTTTATCGAAATTCTATTAGTGGGTTTATTTTCAAACGTATATTCATTTGCACTGAGTTCTATAGACTCATTTAATGAAACGGTATCGATCTTATACCGTCCGGTTCCGATAAGAGGCTCTTCTGTATTGCTGATCAGAGCTTTCGTTCCAGAAAATTGCGAAGCGCTGAAAATCGGGAAGTTAAAATCAGCAATCGAGGTATCAGAAGAATCCTTCAGCCGAAGGGTAAATTCATAATCACTCCTGACGGATACACCTGAAATATTATCGATCTTAGAAGCATACACGCTGTCGGTGCCTGCCGCTTGAAGCGCCCGAACGGTAAACTCAACATCCTCAGCCGTCAGCTCCGATCCGTCGCTGAAGCGCACTCCTCTTTTCAGCGTAAATTCGATATCGCCAGAATCGTTATAACTCCACGTTTCCGCCAGATCATTGACAGGCTCCAGCGTATCTCCCAGACGAATTAAAGAATTATATACAAGCTTCGTCATCTGATATACATCTTCGTCCACAGAGGTAGCAGGATTGATATTGCGTATTTTAGCCGCTGGAATGCTGATCTCTTGCGACGTTACATACGTTCCCGTCTCTCCCTCTGAATTCGTAAGCAGACCGCTTTGCTGACATGCAGTCAAAGCGGCCGCCAGCGTAAATGTAATGATTATGTATGACACTTTTCTCAGTTTCATCATAATACTGATACCCCGTCTATGGTAATCTCTTGTCGAGCGCTTCGATCTGCGCATCGACATTTTCGAACAACTGTTCTTTCGTTCCGCAGTTATCGATGACATAATCGGCATGATCCAGCTTAAACTGTCTGGAAGATTGAGAATTGATACGTTTGACGATGTCATCCCGAGATATACAGTCTCTCTTCAAAATTCTCTGTATCCGCGTCTCATCGTCGGAATCCACCACCCAGGCCTCATCGGCTGGTTCGATATTGTACGGTACTTCAAAAAGAAGAGGATGATCGTAAAAAATAACTTTTTTCTGCAGATAATCCTCGGGATTTGTCTCACGTGTCACATCTTCGCCCGCTTCACGAAAAGCATCGGTACGCGCTGTGATCAACACATCCACGTATTTCTGTATAATACTGTCCAGCTTCTTCTTTTCTTCCGCATCGGAAAAAACGACCTTTCCTACATACTTACGGTTCATCGTTCCATCGGGAAGAAGGGCTTTTGATCCGAAGGCTTCCACAATCTCGTCAAGAGCTGGTTCTCCCGGTTCCTGAAGCTTTCTTGTCGTAAGGTCGAAATCTATGATTTCAAAGCCTTTCTGTCTGAGATAGTTTGAAACGGTCGTTTTACCGGAGCCTGTACCGCCGGTCAGTCCAATTATATACATGATTCTTTCATCCTTATTATCATTGGTATACTAAAAGATTATGTTACTATTTATTTATACCTTTAAATCTGCTAAATATCAATTCATAATTTCTTGAAATTTACATCAATTTAGCATATAGAGGAGCCTGTTCATTCACAAAAAATCCTGGTCAAGAGATAAGCAGAAAGCGATTTCCTCTTCTTCACTTAACGCTGTACCAATCCTTGCCGGTATTTACTTCTGCCACCAACGGCACTTTTAATTCCGCCGCGCTGCACATGGATTCCTGGAGCAGCTGTTTTACCTTTTCCGTCTCGGCGACAGGCGCATCGATCGTCAATTCATCGTGAACCTGAAGAATTATCTTCGCTTCCGGAATCTCCGCATTCAGGCGATGATAGGTCTGAATCATGGCGATCTTCATAATATCTGCCGCAGTACCCTGTACAGGAGTATTCATAGCCAGACGTTCTCCCAGCTGTCGGGTCATGTAATTCGATGCGTGTATTTCACTGATTTTTCGCCTTCTGCCGTGCATGGTCGTAACGTAGCCCTTTTCCTTGCACTCGTCCACCATACGCGCCATGAATTCCTTGACATAAGGATGCTTGCGGAAGTAATCGTCGATATACTGCTGCGCTTCGTTTCTCGAAATTTTCAGATCAGAAGACAGGCCGAAGGCGCTGATCCCGTATATTACACCGAAATTGACCGCTTTTGCGCGGCTTCTCTGAAGAGGCGTCACCTCATCTGCAGCAATATCGAATACGCGAGCAGCTGTGCTCTGATGGATGTCCATATTATTGCTGAACGCTTCGATGAGACCCGCATCCTCGGAAAGATGAGCCATAATCCTCAGTTCGATCTGAGAATAATCCGCGCCTACTAAAACATGGTTTTCATCTGAAGCGGTGAAAACTTTCCGAAGCATTCTGCCCAATTCCTGTCGAACCGGGATATTCTGCAGATTCGGTTCCGTGCAGCTAAGTCTGCCTGTGGTAGTAACCGTCTGCTGAAAATGGGCGTGAATCTTTCCATCATGATCGATGAGAGGCAGCATTCCTTCTACGTACGTGCCGTTCAGCTTCGTCAGCATGCGAAATTCCAAGATCTGCGCTGCGATAGGATAATCCGCCGCCAGCCGTTCCAGTACTTCTGCATTGGTAGAATAGCCGGATTTCGTCTTCTTGCCCGGAGGCAGTCCCATTTTTTCAAACAGAATACTGCCCAGCTGCTTCGGGGAATTGATATTAAATTCCTCTCCTGCAGCGTCATAGATGACCGTCGTAATCTCATCGATCTTTTCTTTGAGAAAGCCGCCGATTTCTTCCAGAGTCTCCCCATCGACACGTATACCGTTTCTCTCCATATCCGCCAGAACTTCGATGAGAGGAAATTCGATCTGACGGCACACGGACGCCAGGTGTTCCATGCTGAGCCTCTGTGCCTGTACTGCTGCTATGCGGGAAGCTAACCGCAGAATTTTCAGACCGAAGGCAGCCTGCTTCTCGTATACCTCGCCGAACATATCAATAGTGGAAACCTCTTCTATTATTTCCTTATCTGACGGAAAATCTTCGTGAAAATATTCCAGCGCCATCTGGGACAGCTCATAGGAACTCTTCCTCGGATCTAAGATATATTCCGCCACCGCCGTATCGAATCCGGTGTCAAAGACTCTGTCATTCCCATCAGCTACAGAAGCAGCGTCTTTTCTCAGAAGTGCATAATAGGCTGACTTGATATCGTGGCCGCAGATCTTTCCACAAAAATCGGAAAAAAAATCGGACAGTCTTTTCGGGATTTCCTCCGTCCAACGGATAAAATACATCCGATTTTCCGACGCGATGCAGACCGCAGAAAGTTCTGGAGAAGAAATGTGGGAATTATCGTGAAATACATGGAGCCAGATGGATTTTTGCCCTTTCAGTTCCTCCTTCATCTTCAGAAATTCATCTTCTGTTTCAGTCTGTACGACAGCTGCATCCTGGGCGATCTGAAACAGAAATGGAAAATCCTCGTTTTTCAAATCTGCGCCGCCGAAAGCATCTGATTCGCCGTGAGCATTTCTGACCGCAGCAGATGCAGCCGCAGATGCAGAGTTTGAGAGAGAAGCGCCTTCGCCCTCCGACGCATCAGCGGCATCTGCCGCTTCAAAAGCAGATGGCGACGTCTTTTTCATCCTGCGCAGGAAAGAGTTGAATTCCAGCCTTTTATAGATTTCTATAAGTCTGTCCATATCCGGTTTTTCGTATCTCATGGATTCAAAGTCTATATCGATGGGAACGCATGTGTTGATCGTCGCCAGACGCTTACTCATGACGGCCAGCTGCGCGTTTTCCTCGATCTTTTCCTTCAGTTTACTCTTTTTCATAGAATCTACAGATGCGATGAGATTTTCCACCGATCCGTACTCCAGCAGCAGCTTCGTAGCCGTTTTCTCTCCGACGCCGGGAATACCGGGAATATTGTCCGAAGAATCTCCCATCAATCCCTTGAGATCGATAAATTGCTGCGGGGTCAGTCCATATTTTTCGATCATAGCGTCCTTATCGTAAACTTCAAATTCCGTAATGCCCCGTTTCGTAAAGATGATTTTCGTCACATCGGTAGCCAGCTGAAGGGCGTCCCTGTCGCCTGTAATGATCAGAGGGGAAAGACCTGCTTTCTCAGCAGACACCGCCACTGTTCCGATGATATCATCCGCTTCAAAGCCGTCGATTTCCAGCATATTGATGTTCATAGCGTCCAGCACCTCTTTCAGCACCGGAAACTGCATCGCAAGTTCTGGCGGCATTTTCTTTCTGCCGGCTTTATACTCTTTATATTCCAGATGACGAAAGGTAGGCGCCTTCCGGTCGAACGCCACGGAAATATATTCCGGTTCATAATCCGCCAAAATCCGATTGAGCATGTTGATAAAGCCGAAAATCCCCTGGGTATACATGCCGTCTCCCGTGATCATCGGTCTCTGGATGGCGTAATATGCACGGTTTAAAAGGCTATTGCCGTCTATAATTACAAGAGCTTTTTCCATTTTTCTCCCTTTCGCTTTCGCAGACTGCTCCTTCAAGTTTACAATAATAAATTATGGTTTTATGTAATTTTAATCGAACACATCGCATTCTTGCCTTCTCATGCATCTTTTTCTTCTGCCATCCGAACCTGACCGGTGACAGGATTCATGATCAATGAGAAGACGCGAAGATCTTTCGGCATAAGGGGATGGTTTCGGATGATTTCAGCCGTTCCGAGCACCGCTTCGTTGACATCGTGAAAACCTCTGAGCCATTCTTCGATACCGCCGGTAGCGCCGTCGCTTCTAGCGATGTCCACATCGGTAATACCGTGATGATGCATTTCCTCGATAATCGCTTTGCAGTCCACGTTCTGCATACCGCAGTCATCATGTCCGATGACCCAGACTTCTTCCACACCAAGCTCATAAACCGCGATGACGAGACTGTGCATAACGCTGCCATAAGGATGAGATACTATGGCTCCCGCATTTTTTATCAGCTTGATGTCTCCGTTTTTTATTCCCAGGGCTGCCGGGAGCAGTGCGGTCAAACGAGTGTCCATACAAGTTAATATGGCCGTTTTCTTTGCAGGGTATTTGCCTGCCTGGTATTTTTCATATTCCTTCTTTTCGACAAATTCTTTGTTAAATTTCATCATTTCTTCTAAGTGCATATGAATTTCTCCTTCTTTAAGATCATACTGCTATTGCTCCGTGATATCAAAATCCCGGTAAAAGCAGGTAAAATTGCCCGTATGACAGGCAGCTCCTATCTGATCCGCTATCACGAGAATCGTATCGCAATCGCAGTCGTAGCTGACCTTTTTTACATTCTGAAAATGTCCCGACGTCTCTCCCTTATTCCACATCGACTGGCGGCTTCTGCTGTAAAACCAGGTTCTGCCCGTTGTCAGTGTACGCTTAAGCGCCTCTTCATTCATATAAGCGAGCATGAGCACTTGCTTCGTCGCTTCATCCTGAACGATGGCCGGTATCAATCCTCTTTCATCATATCGAATTTCATTTAAAATCGCCTGGTTTTTCGCCGTCAGCGCTATACTTTCCATGACTGACTCCTTTCTTGCTGAAAACGTTCCGTGCCGCTCATCTTGTCCCGCACAAAAACGTGGCAGATCCGTGTTTTGGCTGCAGGATCTTTGATCTTTTACCGCAGCCTTCCTTCTTCATAAAATCCGCTTTTTCTGCCGTTCTCACATCAAAAAGCGGACGATCACACCGTCCGCCTATGACCTTTATTCAGTTTATCACAGATCTTGCCTCTTTTAAACTTGTGATTGCCTCTTTCACGCAAGTATCACAAACGTCAGAACCCCAATTTGTTATCCCCGCCATCTCGGATAATCCCTGACAGCTCTGATAGGAAGCTTTTACAAGTCCTCAAATCCGCATGTTCACGCCGTTATCCTTCAGATATTTTTTCAATTCTCTGATGTCGATTTCACCGAAGTGGAAAACGCTGGCTGCAAGGCCTGCGTCCGCTCTGCCTTCCTGAAAGACTTCGAGAAAATGCTCTTTCGTTCCCGCTCCGCCGGAAGCGATGACGGGCAGCCTGACAGATTCCGATACGATACGGTTCAGTTCCAGATCGAATCCCGTCTTAACGCCATCCGCGTCGATGGAATTGAGTACCAATTCTCCTGCGCCGAGTTTTTCACCGCGAACAGCCCACTCTATCGCATCGATTCCCGTGGGTGTTCTTCCGCCGTTGACATAGACTTCCCAGTAATTTCCTCTGCGTTTTGCATCGATAGAGAGTACCACGCATTGATTTCCGAATTTCAGCGCAGCCTCTGTAATCAGCTCAGGATTTTTCACTGCTGCCGAATTGACCGAAACCTTGTCCGCCCCAGCGCGCAGCACCTTGTTAAAATCATCTATGGTGCGAATTCCACCGCCTACCGTAAAAGGAATATATACGTTATACGCCGTTTTTTCCACTACGTCCAAAAAAATATCGCGCTGCTCATTAGAAGCGGTAATATCGTAAAATACGAGCTCATCTGCTCCGATATCGCTGTAATGCTTCGCCAATTCCACAGGATCGTCCACGTCCTGAAGTCCCTGGAACTTGACACCTTTTACCACCCGTCCGTGATTCACATCCAGACAAGGCACAATTCTCTTAGTCAGCAATCTGTTCACCTTCTTTCAGGAAATTCGTCAGCAGGCGCATACCGGTATCGGAACTCTTTTCCGGATGAAACTGCATACCGATGACGTTGCCTTTTCTCACCACGCCGGGCACTTTCACACTGTAATCCGCATAATACACCACGTCTTTCCAATCTGACGGAACGGCATAATAAGAATGAACAAAATATGCGTACTCGCCTTTGCCGATGCCATCCCCAATCCGGTCCTCTCGATTTTCAATAAGACGATTCCAGCCCATATGCGGAATTTTATTTGATTCCTCCCATGCTTCATCATTTTCTCTTCCAAAACGGACGACCTCGCCGCCGATCAGACCGAGTCCATCCCATTCGCCGTCTTCAAAACTCTTATCAAACAGCATCTGCATGCCCAGACAGATCCCCAGCAGCAGCCGACCTTCTAAGACCGCACCTTTGATGTACTCGTCCAGTCCGGACTTTCGCAGATTTTCTATCGCCTTGCCGAAAGAACCTACTCCCGGAAGGATCAGTGAGGAACATTCATCCAAAACCGCCGGATTTGACGTCAGAACCGGCCTGGCTCCGAGCTTTTCCACAGCTTTCATGACGCTTTTTACATTACCTGCGTCGTAATCGATTACTCCAACCATTTTATCTTCTTCTCCTTGATCTATTATCATCTGCACAACGAATTTTTCAGGCAGAATATTCCTTCCTGTTGTAAACTAACGCCATATGACAGTTTAAAGCTCACCGAAACGAATTTTAATCGCATTCCCATGAGCGGTCAGTCCTTCTTTATCTGAAATACGAACGATATCATCCTTAACGCCTTTCAGATCCTCGTAAGAATACTGTATAATACTCGTTCTGGTGAGAAAGTCATAGACGCCCAACGGTGATGCAAATTTCGCCGCTCCGCTGGTAGGAAGTGTATGGTTCGGTCCGGCGATATAATCCCCCAGAGGCTCCGGCGCATATTTCCCCAAAAAGACGGCTCCTGCTGCTCTCACCTTGCCAAGATATTCTTTCGGCCGCGCGATCATCAATTCCAGATGTTCCGGCGCAATATCGTTGGCGATCATCATCGCACTGTCCAGATCCTCTGTGACAAAGATCGCAGCGTTTTTTTTGACAGACTCAGAAGCGATCTCAACTCGGTCTAAAGCTTTCAGCTGCTTTTCCAGCTCTTTTTCTGTCTGTTCTGCAACAGCAGGGGAATCCGTGATGAGAATCGACGACGCCATCTTATCGTGCTCCGCCTGAGAAAGCATATCCGCTGCGATAAACGCCGGATCTCCTGTACTGTCGGCTATAATGCACACCTCGCTCGGCCCTGCGACCATATCGATATCCACCGTTCCAAAAACATATTTCTTCGCTCTTGCCACAAAAGCGCTGCCAGGTCCTGTAATCTTATTCACCGGCTGAATACTCTCCGTACCGTAAGCCATGGCGGCAATCGCCTGCGCTCCCCCGACCTTATAAATCTCATCGGCGCCGGTGATCTTTGCCGCAGCTAAAATATATTTGCTGATTTTCCCGTCTTTTCCTGCAGGCGTACACATGACGATGCGCTCGCAGCCCGCGATCTTTGCGGGAATGACGTTCATAAGCACAGAAGACGGATACGCCGCTGTACCTCCCGGTACATAGACTCCCGCATTCTGAATCGGAAGAATAAGCTGACCTAACATAATATCTTCGCCCTTTGTATAGGACCACGTTTTTTGCAGCTGTTTTTCGTGGAAAGAACGGATATTTTCTGCAGCCGTTTCCAAAGCGGCGATAACTTCGGGCTCCACGCTGCTATAAGCATCTTCCAGCTCAGCTTCGCTGACTCTCAGCTCACCTACCGCATCTTTTCCGGGACCGCCAAACTTCTCACTGTAGTAGTGGAGCGCAGTATCTCCTTCCTCACGCACTCTTGCGATAACCTCTTTGACCGTGGCATCGATACTGTCAAAATCGTCGTCTGTCCGATTGCTCAGGATTCCTGCAGCGCTGAGTTCTTCCCCTTTTTTTACGATTAATTTTTTCATCACATCTTCCTCTTTTTTTCTCTTTAAATTTATCTCCGTGTACAGCGTCCATTTTCCGATCTCCCTTCAGCGACTCGCGGCCTGGCTTTCAATCTGCCTTCCCTGCACCCGTCCGATTCCTGCTTCAGAATCTATTTCCGCAGAGCGCTCATAATCTCGGAAACCTGCTCCTGCTTCGTCTTGAGACTAGCTCTATTCACGATAAAACGCGCGCTGATATCTTCGATTTTTTCCACTACCTCCAAGCCGTTTTCCCGAAGCGTATTGCCGGTCTCTACGATATCTACGATGACGTCCGAAAGCCCTACGATTGGCGCTAATTCCACCGATCCATTGATTTTGGTCACTTCTATGGAACGTCCGAAGCCGGCAAAGTAATTCTTCGCTACATTCGGATACTTCGTAGCAACTCTGAGCTTCTTTTTGCGATTATAGCGGAACCCCTTCGGCGCTGCTACGGCAAAAATGCATCTCCCGTATCCTAAGTCCATCATTTCAAAGACGTCCGAACCGCTTTCCAGCAATGTATCCTTACCTATCACACCCACATCGCAGGCTCCTTTTTCGACATAAATTCCTACATCCACCGCTTTGACAAATATGATGCGGAATTTTCCCGTAATATCTTCAAAAATGAGTTTTCTGCTCTCTTTTGTATAATCGGGAAAGTGAATACCGGCCTCTTCAAACTTCTGAAATGTAATATCCGCCAGCCTGCCCTTTCCTAAAGCGATGGTTAAAACATCGTTCTCCCGGCTGCTTTCCGCATTTTTTTGCGATTCTACCAGAATGTCCACATTGATTCCGAACCCCACCGCTGGAATGTCTCTGCCGAACTTCTTCATGAGCTTATCGTAACGTCCGCCGCTTCCTACGATAACGCCCGTCTTTTTCAGGTAAATTTTAAAGATCATTCCAGAATAGTATTCCAGCTTATTTATCAAGCCCATATCGATAGAAATACCGTCTGAATCCTCGATAAGCGTGCAGATCTGCCGAATATTTTCCACTGCGTCCGTCATCATGCCATTGAGCGACAGCTCTTCTGCCCTCTGAAGGATCTGCTCAGGCGCGCCGTAGAGGAACGGCAGCGCTAAAAGCACATCTCGGATCTCTTCCGGAATCTCATTTTCCTCAGCAAATCGATGGAGACCCGGAATATTCTTACACTCCACCAGCTCCCGAAGCTCTGCCTGCATATTTTTTTCATAAAATCCCGGACAGTCTCTCATAGATTCCATCAGGCCGTTAAAATAGCCCGCGTCACCGATTTCAACCTTCATATCGCTTCCCACGATATTTCCGAGAGCTTCGATGGCCGCCTCTATGACGCTGGCGTCCGTAGCCGCGCAATTGGAGCCGAAATATTCAATTCCCGCCTGTTTAAATTCCCTTTTTTCCCCTTTTCTGAAGTCCGCAGTCCGAAACACATTCGTCACGTACATGAGCTTCAGAACGTCGTCGTTTTCTTTATAATGGGTAGCGACCATCCTCGCGATAGGAATCGTCGCATCCGGCCGCAGCACCATGAGCTGTCCGTTCTTATCGACGAGCTTATACATCTCCTCTGTACCTGCAGAAATTCCGTCGTCTGCAAACAGATCATAATATTCAAAGGTAGGCGTCATAATCTGACGATATCCGTTTTCACGGAAGGATGAAATCAGCGCTTCCTCCACTGACTTCCTCTTTTCGTATTCATCATAATTCAGGTCAGAAACACCTTCCGGAATAAAATTATTGATCATCTCGGTTCTCCTGTCTTTCATTCTCCTATTTTTACCAGATTCCGCGCTGCGCGCAGTGTTTTGGCCAAAGATGCAAATTGCCGCCAAATTGCCGCGCTAAAGCAAAGGACGCTGCGGCTGCATTTCCATCCTATTTGCCTAATTCAGCGTTCATGTTTACTTTAGCGCTTTATCACTTTATCATAGTAAACATTATAGCATCTTACAATATAATGTCAATCCGCATTTGTATGCAATATTCTTTCCATTTTGATTTATTCACTTATCTGTATTTTCACTTTTTCCGCTCCATCTGACTCCGATCTGCCGCCGCCCCATGCAAAGATGTTCCGCACATTCATATTCCTGTATGCAATCTCCATATTCCTGTGCTATACTCGTCACATAGAGATAACGACAAGGAGGTACAGAAATATCATGTTTTTCGATTATCATACGCACTCATTTTTCTCTGATGACTCTGACGCGCCTCTGAGCCTGATGCTGGATGCCGGCGTCGCCAACGGCCTTTTAGAGATGGCTGTGACAGACCATTTTGATCCGGGATACCCTGATCCGGAATATCCTTTTGAACTCGATTTTGCAAAATATCACGAGGCCCTCGAGAAAATGCAGGAAGAATACCGAGGAAAGATCAAAGTCGTCAAGGGCATCGAAATCGGTATTCAGCACGACCAAATCGATCGCTGCCGCGAAGCAGCGCAGGCATACGATTATGATTATATCATAGGTTCTTTCCATTGTGCATGCGCAGAGCCACTTTACAACGGTCATTTTTTCGACGGAAAATCGGCTCGTCAGGTCTATGAAGATTATTACACGTATGTACATAATAATCTGAAAAAATACGATGACTTCTGTAATCTCGGACATCTGAATATCATCGACCGATACGCGCCTGAAATCGCTCCTTTTAATGATTACAGCGACATCATCGAGGCGATTTTAAAACACCTCATCGAGACAGGCCACGGCATCGAGCTGAATACCTCTTCTTTCCGATATAAAATGAAGGAAACCTGTCCATCCGAAGCTATCCTGAAGCTGTATCGTTCTTTAGGCGGTGAAATCATCGCCACCGGATCTGATGCCCACTGTCCAGAGCATATAGCGTATAACTTCAAATACGCTTACGAATACCTGCAGTCGCTGGGATTTAACTATATCGCTACGTTTGAAAAGAGAAAGCCGTCTTTTCATAAATTCTGATTCAGCAGAAAAGCGACGGCGGAGGAAAAGTGCGAATGACGAAATCAGGGCTTTTTATTGACGTATTTTACACAGCATCTGGCGTCGGATTTAAAGCGGAGCAGAGTTCCGCTTACAGAAGCGGGAACCATCCGGCGCTTGTTTAAAGCGGAGCAAAGCTCCTGACAGGCTTGCTTGTCAAGGACGACGCGAACGCTTGCAGCAAGCGCCGGGAGCTTTCGCTCAGCCGGGTTTCGGCAAAGGATGATTACCCAACTGCCGAAAGTCGGAAATGGAACCCGCCGCTTATAGAAGCGGGGATCATCCGGCGCTTGTTATATTTCTAAATATAGAAAAATACCGGATACGGCAGTCCCCCGACTGTCATTTCCGGTATTTACAACGTCATCGCAATTTCTTCCACAAATTTCTTCACCGCTTCCAGCTGTCTGCCGCTGCATTGTCCTAATAAGTCTATGATAGTATCTCGCAAGACAACGTCGTCCGGTGTCTCGTAGTCTAATTCGACCACGTTTTCGATGAGAATTCCATATACCTCACACACCTGAAGGAGTTTTACCAGACTGATCGCCTGCTCTCCCCGCTCGATCATTCCCCAATACTCGCTGTTCTCACCCAATGGTTCGCAAAATTTTTCGCGGGTCAGTCCTTTTCGTTCTCGTATTTTTCTAAGCTTAAACGCAATGCTTCTTATCTTATCTTCCATATTTTCCAAAGATCTGACCTTCTTTCGCTTTCTGCGCATCAATTTATGTGTCAGCTTTCAGCGCCTGAACCAACTCATCAGCGCTGCCATTCGACGCTATCTAAGAATTATTTTACCCAAAAAACACGCTTTCTTACAGTGATATAACTATTGGGTATTCCTTTAGTTTTATGCATGTGATCTGACACAAAAAATAAAAAAACCGGATTACAGCTTCATCAGCTATTCTTTCCGGTACTTTTACAATATCAGTGCAATTTCCTGCACAAACTTTTTGACGATCTCTAATTGTCTTCCTTTGCACCGATTCAAAAGCTCGTCGATCTCACTTCGCAGCGCGTCGTCATCTTCCACCTCATAATCCAGATCTACCACATTTTCTATGTGAATGTCGTATTCCTCACACACTTGAATCAGCTTTGCCAGGCTGATCGTCTGTTTTCCTCTTTCGATAGCGCCCCAATATTCGACATTCTCTTTCAAAGGCTTACAGAACTCCTCACGAGTTAATCCCTTCAGCTCACGTATTGCTCTGAGCTTTAATGCGATTTCTTTGATTTTATCGTCAATATTATCCAAACCCTGATTCCTCTTTTCCGATTTTTCTCCGATATTAGAATAATTTTACCGAAAAATCCTACCCTCATATAGTGACAAAAATATAGGATAAACATTGACTTTTATAGGTATAGAGGATTATAATTTTAAAATATAGCAAGTGCCAGATGTCCCCCGCTTCTGTAAGCGGCGGGTTCCATTTCCGACTTTCTGCGGTTGGGCCATAATCCCCCGCCGAAACCCGGCTGAGCGAAAACTCCTGGCGCTCGTTGCAAGCGTTCGCGTCGTCATTGACAAGCGAGCTTGTAAGGAGTTCCGCTCCGCTTTAAAAAGCTTTATCTTCTATATTTTTCAAGCGTCGCTTGTTATAGAAAGCAAATGAGATCAGATGATGAAAAAGATACCCGAACAGATAAAAGAACAGATGGAAATCAGCATAGAAGACTTTCTGCTGTTTTATTCCAAGGCATATCGAAGGAATAATCTGGCTGCCATGCGTCAGCTTTACGATAAATACCCCGTGACAGCGAAGCTGGCGCTGGACGATTATTATTTGAAATATAAAAGTGAACCTGCTGATCGCGAATATATGTACAGATATCCTATTACAGCAGACAGTTCCCGCATGACAGAACACAGGATCATGGATATCATCGCCTATCTTCTGGGAACATTTCGTGCTCCCAGACATTACAGACGGCTGCTGCAAAAATTTCCTTACAATCGCACCTTTAATTTTACAATCAGCAGATACCAGAAGGATTTTGACCGAACTGTCCTCTGGAATGAATTATTTCTAAAGCGTCCGGAGTTGAAAAAAGTGATTGAAAGCCGGAAAATTCAGAGTTTGGACGAGTTGATTTACCGGGCTGGCGAATATTTTGACGACTATGACTCTCTAAACGCAGATTCCTCCCATGCTCTGAACAATCTTTTCGATTATGTGATGACCGCAGAACCGCCTTTTATGAAAAACCGCCGCCTGTATAAATCAAGCTGTACAGAAAAGACACAGTCCACGGCGCTGACGGAATTACAGATACTGCTGAAGAACAAAGAGTAATCCGTAAATTTTTCAAGCCTTTCACTAATGTCAATATTTTAGAAAGGTTTACAGCAGATCAGATATGATTTTGATGAAAAGGAGAAGCAGGACGAAAAGGATGCTTGGCCGCACGATTTTTCCTCATTTTTCCACCATCAGACTGCGCCGATATAGCCGCCCCGCATATTGCAGGCGGCGGCAGCGTCCCTACAGAAGATGCGCTGGAAAACGCCATAGCCATAGCAGGTGCCATACCTTTAAAGAAAGCAATCGGGCTGAT
>CAZGBL010000003.1:16532-25433 GCA_964523955.1 uncultured Oscillospiraceae bacterium
AAAACGCCATAGCCATAGCAGGTGCCATACCTTTAAAGAAAGCAATCGGGCTGATCTTAGCCAGTGTTTTTACCGAAAATGAAAGCAATCGGGCTGATTTTAGCCAGTGTTTTTACCGAAAATGAAAGCAATCGGGCTGATTTTAGCCAGTGTTTTTACCGAAAATGAATATACCGCCGCTGCATGGATCACATAACAGATATATGCCGCTAACGGAACCATCGCTAAGGATCCCAGTACGGCAGATCCGTTCTCCGCTACTACCGATGTGATCAGACAGAATACGCCGATGGGAGACAGCTTCAGAATCATTTCCATAACCACCATACTGACATCTGACAGACTGATCACCACATCTGCCACAGGCTTCGCCTTTTCTCCGGCTAAAATGATACCAAAACCGAACAGCAATGCGATGACGATAACCTGGAGCATCGTAGCGTCTGCCAAAGGCTGAATGGCATTTGACGGGAAAATATTTACCAGCGTATCCATAAAACTGACGGGATCGGCTGCTTCATATTCTAAGACGCTGGTCTGAAGTACGAGGAAGGTGCCTTTAAAAATATTGGCGAAAACAAGTCCGATAATGACAGCGCATGCTGTGGTACCCATATAGAAAACGATAGTCTTCCAGCCGATCGATCCGACTTTGCGAATATCACGCATGGAAATGACTCCTGAGATGATAGAAGTCAGTACGATTGGTACGACGATAAATTTGATGAGATTCAGGAAAATCGTACCGAACGGTTTAATATATTTGCTTGCCCATTCTGCATTCAGGGTCAGGCCTGCGTTTCCTGCGCCCATAAAGAGCAGACCGCGATGATGCCCAGTCCGAGTCCTATAAAAATCTGAGCCGCAAGAGAAAGTTTCTTACGTTCTTTCATAAACTCCTCCTATAAAAAAGCTATATATTTTGATACATTAGAAACGAAAGTATACTATGAATAGTATAAAATGATCTTGCGCCGCTGTCATGTGTTTCTTCACATAAAATTCACCTCGTTAAATAGATAAAGTATAAGATATTAAATAAACAGTTTTGGAAATATCGATACAAAAAAATCGGAGTATTCTATGATTTCTCGACCCAGAATACTCCGTTAAATTCAAAGCAGAGATGGAACCCGCCGAAACGCTTCAGCTAAGCTGTGCAGAATGTACAGAAGCGGGGAACATCTGACGCTTATAATTAATTTGCGACTCCTTAAAGATCTTTCAGATCTTCCTTCGTCACGCCGCCGAAAGAGTGCTTTTCCTCAGGAAATACACCGGATTTTACATCCGAAATATACTCTTTGACGCCGTCGACGATTTCGTCTCCGATCTGTTTATACTGCTTTACAAACTTCGGAAGGAATTTATCGAACAATCCCAGCAGATCATGGTAGACGAGAACCTGCCCGTCCGTCCCGTTTCCTGCTCCGATTCCAATCGTAGGGATAGAAAGTCTTTCACTGATGAATGCAGAAAGCTCTGCCGGAACACATTCTAAAACCACCATAAAAGCGCCTGCATTCTCAACGGCAACGGCATCTGTGAGAACCTCAGCAGCGGCTTCGCCTTTTCCCTGAACTTTAAATCCACCCAGCTTCGACGTCGTCTGAGGCGTCAGTCCGATATGTCCTACCACAGGAATACCTGCGTTCACCACCGCTCTGATCACCGGCACCATGCCGACGCCTCCCTCGATCTTTACAGCATCACAGCGGCCTTCCTTCATCATTCTCGTCGCATGCTCAATAGCCTTTTCAGGAGAAGAGCAGGAGCCGAACGGCATATCGGTAACGACGAAAGTTTCCGAAGCGCCTGCTATGACGGCTTTCGTATGGTGAATCATCACATCTGTCGTCGCAGCAATCGTGGAACTATCTCCCAACATTACCATCTGGAGCGAATCTCCTACCAGTATCGTATCAATTCCCGCTTTTTGCGCAAGTGTGGCTGATGAATAGTCATAAGCCGTAATCATCGTGATTTTTTCACCGTTTTCCTTCATCGCTTTGAGAGAAAGTGTTGTTTTTTTTGACATTTTTTACCTCCATGGTATGACGCCGGCCATCCGGCTGTCATTCATTTTTAGAAAGTCGTCCCTGACAAATATGATGGAGAGAGACCTTCTCGTTACTTAGAAATATCAGAATCGATATTTCAAAAAATTTATTTTCGACTGATCTATATGTCAGCCTCTATGCTCAATTCCGCAGATTTGATCATATGCCGCAAAAGAATCGCCGACGTTACCACGCCGATACCTCCAGGTACCGGCGTGATCGCTCTGGCAGTATCGACGACTTCGTCGTACTTCATATCTCCGCACATAGATCCGTCTTCTGCAAAATTAATGCCTACATCGATGACCGTCGTATTTGACGAAATGTACTCTTTTCCAAAGAACCGCGGCTTGCCGATACCCGAGACGAAGATATCTGCCTCCGAAGCGATTTCGGCCAGATTCTTCGTACGTGAATGACATATGGCAACGGTAGCGTTTTCATCTAAAAACAGCATGGCTAACGGTTTTCCGAGAACGAGGCTCCGATTGGCTATCACCACATTTTTTCCCGACAGATCATACTCATAATATTTTAATATCTCGATGACCGCCTCCGGTGTACACGGAGCTACCGCAGAGGGATCTCCCATGAATACCTTCCGGAGATTTTCGGGATTCATACAGTCACTGTCTTTTTCCGGACGAATCGAACATCCCACTTCTTCGCTGTCGATTTGATGAGGCAGCGGCCTCAAAACAAGAATCCCATGAATCCCACGATCCTCCGAAAGATTTTTGAGCGATTGCATAAAGACTTCGTGAGAAACATCTCCCGAGAAAATGCTTCGTTTCACTTCGATATGAACCTGCTCACAATTTTTAATCACCCTTCTTTCATAGGCGACGTCATCCTCACGATTTCCGGCGCGCAGAATAGCCAGCGTAGGCTGGATTCCCCGCGAAATGAGCTTCTCCGCGCGAGCGGCCACATCTGCTTTGATGGCGTCTGCCACAGGCTTTCCTTTTAATATTTCTGCCATATCTATCTGATCTGCAGCCTGACCTTATTCCGAGCAAGCCTTCTCCACTCTCGCGTATGTAATCTCCGCAAGATGGATGCCTGAATCGGTAATCGCGTCAAGCTTATCGGACAATTCCTTTCTCTTTTCTTCGTCTTTCATCGATTTCAGATTTATAAGAACGCTTAAGCGCGCTCCTTTTAAAGCTGCAAGACAGATCGCTGCCCCCGTCCCCGCGTCGCTGATCGCCAACCTGCTGCCGATCAGGGAAAAACTGTCCAAGATCCGAAGCGCTTTCAAACATAGCTCCGCGATTTCTAACGGCACCTCTGCGGCAGCCACTAAGGCCTTCTGAATCGCCCGATCCTTCGCTGCATCCTCTTCCTCTGTGAAATGCGGCATCTTATATGCTTCGGATAGAGGCAGAAACGCCTCTGCATCTTTTACCACAAGTCTTTCAAATTGGTCGGTCAGCTCCTGAGAGCGAAAAAGCAGGCTGGCAATTTCCGTCTCATATTCCGCATATTTCTTTTTTCCTATCGTCAGTTCTCCTACCATAGATCCGAGAGCCATCCCGATGGCTCCCACGAAAGCAGAAGCCCCGCCTCCGCCTGGAGCAGGCTCTTTGGAAGCAAGAACATCGATAAACTCTTTGCATGTCTGATTCAGCATCCTTTTCTCCATTTCCGCTGCTGGTCTGTCATTCGTCCGGAGATTCCTCACCGCGCCGCTCAACTGGTTTCAGGATGCCTGCCGCTTCTTTATCTCAGCCCATCTCCCGATGATTCCAGACCCTGCGCAATGGCTGTTTAAAACAGCCCTGTGATCCTTCCTGTGCTGTCTACATCGATATTTTCTGCTGCAGGAACCTTAGGGAGTCCTGGCATTGTCATAATATCTCCTGCCAGAGCAACGACAAACCCCGCTCCTGCGGAAACCTTCGCGCTGCGGATGCTGATTCTGAATCCGGAAGGTCTGCCCAATTTTTTCGCGTCATCGGAAAGAGAATACTGCGTTTTCGCGATACATACCGGAAGATTCTTGTATCCCAGAGCTTCGATGGTATCGATTTCGGCCGCCGACTTTCCGATAAAGTCAACGCCGTCGGCGCCGTAAATTTTCTGTGCGATGGCTTCGATCTTTTCTCTGATGGAAAGGGAATCGTCATAAGCGAATCTGAAGTCGCTCTGCTCTTCTTCCATCAGTCTGACGACTTCCTCCGCCAGTGCGACACCGCCTTCGCCGCCCTTTCCCCATACTTCTGTAAGCTTAACATTGACGCCGATCTCCTTGCATTTTTCTTCAATGCACTGAAGCTCCGCCTCTGTATCTGTCGGGAAACGATTAATGGCAACTACCGTTGTCATTCCGTACACATTCTTCATATTATCTACATGCTTGAGAAGATTTTCGATGCCCTTTTCGATAGCAGCTACATTTTCACTGTTCAGATCTGCCTTAGGAACGCCTCCGTGGAGTTTCAGCGCTCTCGCAGTGGCTACTACCACTACGGCATCTGGTCTTAAACCGCTCTGTCTGCACTTGATATCGAGAAATTTTTCCGCTCCCAGATCAGCGCCGAATCCAGCCTCTGTCACGACATAATCTCCCAATTTGAGAGCGATCTTTGTAGCCATAACGCTGTTGCATCCGTGGGCGATATTCGCAAAAGGACCTCCATGAATAAACGCTGGCGTATGTTCCAGCGTCTGAACGAGATTCGGTTTAAGAGCGTCTTTCATGAGAGCGGCAACGGCGCCCTGCGCCTTAATATCGGCTACTGTCACAGGTTTCCCATCATATGTGTAAGCTACGATAATTCTGCCCGCTCTCGCCTTCAAATCATCGATATCGCTGGCAAGGCATAAAATCGCCATAATCTCCGATGCGACGCTGATATCGAAGCCGTCTTCTCTCGGCGTTCCGTTTGCTTTGCCGCCGAGACCGTCTGTGATGAAGCGGAGCTGTCTGTCATTCATATCAAGACACCTTTTCCACACGACTCTTCTCACGTCGATTCCAAGGCTGTTGCCCTGCTGAATATGGTTGTCCAGCATAGCTGCGATGAGATTGTTTGCCGTAGTTACGGCGTGTATATCACCGGTAAAATGCAGGTTGATATCTTCCATCGGAATCACTTGAGCATATCCGCCGCCTGCCGCGCCGCCCTTTACTCCGAACACCGGTCCCAGGGAAGGCTCCCTGAGTGCGATTACCGTGTTTTTTCCAATCTTTTTCAGCGCATCCCCCAGACCTACCGATACTGTCGTCTTTCCTTCGCCGGCCGGTGTCGGGTTGATGGCTGTAACGAGAATAAGCTTTCCATTTTTCCGTTCCTTCATGTCGTTCAAGATGTTGTAATCCACCTTTGCCTTGTACTTCCCGTACAGCTCAAGGTAGTCCTCGTCAACACCTGCGATCTTCGCTATCTCGTTGATGTGCATAAGTTCTGCTTCCTGTGCGATTTCGATGTCTGATTTAAATCCCATCTGCTTTCTCCTTTGCCTTTTCGTCACTGTTTAAAATATAGAAATTCTGTGTTCCTGCCTCTCATCGAGGTCACGTTCACATGATAAAAAAAGTATCCCAAAATGCCGTCTGATCACTAATTCACTCCCTATCTATTGATAGGTGGGTATCCTGTCCGACACATCAAGCCTTCCCCCGGCCGAAGCGGAGAGCGTGGCTCTGAATGCCGAAACCCGAATTCCCGTGAAAGTATTGTAGGTTAAATTACATGATCATAACGCACATCCTAGGATACTTCTTTTATTCTGTCTCACAATCGATTATATATGTGTTTTACCCGTTTATTATTTATTATTTCAGTCCGCAGCTTACTTTAGCCAGATGGAAACTGACATTCCGCCGATCTGATCTGCGGCCGTATCCAAAATCAGTCATCGAGATCGAGACTGCAGTTTGTCGTAACCTTTTGTACGTCGTCGTTATCCTCAAGATCAGCGATCATCTTCTTCAACGCCTTAATATCGGATTCTTCTGTAGGCGTCGATTCCATAGAAGGCAGGTATTCGATATCGGATTCTACAAATTCATAGCCCGCTTCTCTGAGCGCGTCATTTACCGTATTGAAATCGTCAACCGCGGTGTAGATTTCAAAAGAATCTTCCAAAACCTGCATATCTTCCATACCGGCTTCCATGCCGGCTTCCATAAGGGCTTCTTCATCGATATCATCTGTTTTTTCGATGATAATCAGACCTTTTCTTTCAAACATATAGGAAACACACCCCGGTTTGCCGAGATTACCGTTATGCCTGTCAAACGCATGCTTTACGAAAGCTGTAGTTCTATTGTTATTATCTGTCAATACATCGACGATAACAGCGACGCCGCCTGGGCCGTATCCTTCAAAAGAACCTTCTACGAGGATTTCACCATCCAGTTCGCCTGTACCTTTTTTGATGGCTTTCTGAATTTTATCATTCGGCATATTGATGCCTTTTGCTCTTTCAATCGCATGCTTAAGAGCAACATTATAATCCGGATCCCCGCCTGCTTTTGCAGCGATCGTAATAACTCGTGCATATTTCGTAAAATTTGCAGCTCTCTTTGCATCCTGCGCGGCTTTTCTGCCCGCAATCGTACCATGTCTGCCCATAACTCTCTATAATATCTCCTTAACAATTTTTTTATATTTTGGTTTATTGACACTATCCCTGCTGAAAAAGCAGGATATTCGCGCTTTCTCAACGGCACTCTTGCACAGCGCAGGACTGTGGCCTCTGCCAGCGCCTGCAGCTCGGACTGCTCTGCCGTTCGATTTGTCTCACATAAAGCTGCTAGATGCGTCAATGTATTTCGCAGCGTTTACGACAATTCCTTGAAGAAGTATAGCACATTTTGGATTCAAGTTCAATGCGTTAATCGTCTGCAAACGCATATATTCACCGATTTTTACCATTTATTTCTATTTTATCCGAAAATGATTCTGTCCTGTTTGATAAAATCCGCATTCTCAAAACCTGCCAGGCAATTCGCTCGAAAATATTACGAAACTTTAATATTTCCGCTCATTCTGACCTTCTTTCACGAAAAACAGCGGAAGCTTTTACATCGCTCCCGCTGCATCAGCTACAGCAGATGCAGGAAATCCTCTGCACCTCTTTTTTACCATTAATTTCTCATGGAGTGAATCGGCGCAGGAATTCTTCCGCCTCTGGCCACGAAATCCTCGCATCCGAATTTGCTTACCGGCATGACCGGGGCTGTTCCTAAAAGGCCGCCCAGTTCGATGCTGTCGCCTACCGTCTTTCCGATGACAGGAATAATTCTCACGGCTGTCGTCTTGTTATTGATCACGCCGATGGCTGCTTCATCAGCTATGATGCCGGAAATCGTAGAAGGACTCGTATCTCCTGGAACTGCGATCATATCGAGACCTACAGAGCATACGCAGGTCATCGCCTCCAGCTTTTCGATAGAAAGGGCTCCGCAGTTTACCGCAGAAATCATCCCTTCATCTTCGCTGACCGGAATAAACGCACCGCTGAGACCTCCTACATGAGAAGAAGCCATGACGCCGCCCTTCTTTACCGCATCGTTGAGCATCGCAAGAGCCGCCGTCGTGCCCGGAGCGCCGCACGTTTCTACACCGATTTCTTCCAGAACGCGCGCAATGCTGTCGCCCACTGCCGGCGTCGGCGCAAGAGACAGATCCACGATGCCGAACGGCATATCGAGACGCTTCGATGCTTCGCTGGCCACTAACATACCCATTCTCGTAACCTTAAACGCCGCTTTCTTAATGGTATCCGCCACCACGTCAAACGGTTCGCCTTTGCACGCCTCCAGCGCTACCTTAACGACGCCAGGTCCGCTGACACCGACGTTGATGACGGTGTCCGGTTCTCCTACGCCGTGGAAAGCTCCCGCCATAAACGGATTGTCCTCTACCGCATTGGCGAAAACTACCAGCTTCGCACAGCCGATGCTGTCCTGCTCTGCTGTCAATTTCGCCGTCTCTGCGATGGTCTCTCCCATCATTTTTACGGCATCCATATTGATTCCCGTCTTCGTAGATCCCACGTTGACCGAAGAACAGACGAATTCCGTCTCCTTCAAAGCCTGAGGAATCGAGCGGATTAAAATTTCATCGCCCTTAGTAAATCCTTTCTGTACCAGAGCCGAAAAACCGCCGATAAAGTTGACGCCTGTTTCCCTCGCAGCTCTATCCATCATCTTTGCAAATGCCACATAGTCGTCATCCGTACTGGAACCTGCTACGATAGACATCGGTGTAACGGAAATTCTCTTATGTATGATGGGAATCCCGTACTCTCTTTCAATGCTTTCTCCTACAGAAACAAGATTTTCCGCCTTCTTCGTGATTTTATCGTACATCCGCTGTCTGGCGATTTCTCCATTAGAATGCGCGCAGTCTAGAAGGGAAATCCCCATCGTGATCGTTCTGCAGTCGAGCTTTTCCTTCTCGAACATATGCAGTGTACTGAGTATATTGTCTACATTTATCACCGAAGAACCTCCTAAATTTCGCTCATGGCATTGAAAATACCTTCGTGCTGAATCTTGATGGACATTCCGATCTCTACGCCTTTCTGTTCGAGTTTCTTCTGAAGCTCCTCAAAAGAAACTGGCGTTTTTGTGGTGTCTACGATCATCATCATCGTAAATACATCCTGCATAATCGTCTGGTTGATGTCTAAAATGTTAACATCATATTCCGCAAGAACGGAGGTAACCTGATAGATAATCCCGATTTTATCCTGTCCGATTACCGTTATCACTGCTTTCATGTTCTCTTATCTCCTTCTCGTATATTCTTTCTCTTTTATCTCTGAAATCCGCGTCTCTGCCTTCGCCTTCGGCTCGCCAATCGCCGGGTGCAGACATTATATC
>CAZGBL010000003.1:25533-31795 GCA_964523955.1 uncultured Oscillospiraceae bacterium
CCGCGTCTCTGCCTTCGCCTTCGGCTCGCCAATCGCCGGGTGCAGACATTATATCATATTATCTGTCGGTATTTCGTTTTTTTTCGAGATTGGCGTGAGCCGTTGCCATCATCAGTTTGATCCTGTTTAACTGGTTTACGTCACTGGCGCCCGGATCGTAGTCAATAGCCGCAATATTGGAAAGAGGATTATGCTTTCTCAGCGGTTTGATCATGCCTTTTCCCGTCACGTGATTCGGCAGGCAGGCGAACGGCTGGAGGCAGACGATGTTTTCCACGCCGCTGTCTAAAAGTTCCGTCATTTCCCCGGCGAGCAGCCACCCTTCGCCGCACTGGGTTCCTAAAGAGGTCACCGTCTCTGCTTTTTCCGCTATTTTATCGATATGCATCGGCGGCTCGAAGCGCTTGCTCTTCTCCAGTTCTTTTGAAACGACATTCCTGTATCTGTAGATGATCTTCATCGCCAGCCGAGAAGCCATATGCATAGAGTAACTTCCCGCCATCATCTCATAATTGAAGTCGTTATTCTTAAGGCAATACATGAAAAAGTCCAGAAGATCAGGCACTACAGCTTCTCCGCCCTCATTCTCTATGATGCCGACGATATCATTGTTGGCGTTTGGATGATATTTGACGAGAATCTCTCCCACTACGCCTACTTTCGGCTTCTCGATATGCAACAGAGGGATTTCATCGAATTCCTTTACGATCTGACGTACATTTTTTTTGAACTGAGTAAAGCTTCTGTCTTTCACGTTTTCCCGTGCGATCTCGTTCCATTTTTTATAAAGTCTTTCTACGCTGCCCGGCTCCGCTTCATACGGACGCGTGGCATTTGTAACGCGCATGAAAAGATCTCCATACAGGCAGGCGTAGAGAACACCGAAGATCATCTTAGGGGTAAATTTCATACCCGGATTTTTTTCCAGACCCACATAATTGACAGAGACTACAGGAATCTGCTCCATTCCCATCTCTTTCAGCGCCTTTCGCAGAAGAGCGATATAGTTGCTGGCTCTGCAGCCGCCTCCTGTCTGGGTCATGATGACCGCTGTTTTATCAAGGTCAAACTTTCCGGACTGAAGCGCGCTGATGATCTGTCCCAGCGATACGATCGTAGGATAGCAGGCGTCGTTATTGATATAGCGAAGTCCCAGTTCCACAGCGCTTTTATCGACCGCCGGCAGAACCACAGCATTGTACCCTGCTTCCTGAAAAGCCGTTTCAATGAGGTCAAACTGCATCGGCGCCATCTGCGGAACGATAATCGTATAATCTTTTCTCATCTCCTCCGTAAAAATGACACGATCGAAAGAGTCGATTTCATCTTTATGTTTGATCTCATGCTCTTTCCGTTCGTCGATCGCGGCTTTCAGCGACCGGATCCGGATTCTGGCAGCGCCCAAATTGGAGCCTTCGTCGATTTTCAGCACTGTATACAGCTTATTGTGATCAGATAAAATTTCTTCCACCTGATCCGTCGTCACGGCGTCCAAGCCGCAGCCGAAAGAATTGAGCTGGATCAGATCGATATCGTCTCTCGTTCCCGCAAAATCCGCCGCTCTGTAAAGTCTCGAATGATACATCCATTGGTCTAACACGCGGATCGGACGACTGATATTGGAACGTTCCGCCACGGAAGACTCAGTGAGCACCGCAAACCCGAAGGATGTGATCACCTGATCGATGCCGTGATTGATCTCCGGATCGAGATGATACGGTCTGCCCGCCAAAATGATGGCATTCTTTCCATTTTTTTCTATGTAGTCGATGATTTCATCCGCTTTTTTTCGTATATCTGCTTTAAAAGCCGCATCTTCAGCTCTGGCAGCAGCCAACGCGTCTTTGATTTCAGACGCGCTGATTTTCATGCCTTTCAGTTCCTCTGAAAGCCGCTCTGTCATTCTTTTATCATCGTAGTACGGCAAAAACGGATGGATCAGCTCTACGCCGTTTCGTTCCAGCTCATCATCCATATTTCCTGCGATAACTTCCGGATACATAGCGACGATAGGACAGTTATAGTGATTATTCGCACCCTTATCTTCGATCAGCTCATAGTTGATGCTCGGATAGAAAATCGTCTTTACACCGTCCATAATGAGCGACTTGACGTGACCGTGAACCAGTTTTGCCGGATAACATGCCGTATCGGAAGAAATCGTATCCATTCCCCGCTCATAGACCTCCTTAGAGGATGCCGGGGAAAGCAGTACGCGAAATCCCAATCTGGTAAAGAAAGTGAACCAGAAGGGATAATTTTCATACATGTTCAGCACGCGCGGAATGCCGATCACACCTCTTTCCGCCTCTGCTTCGCTGAGAGGAACATAACCGAACAGCCGCTCGTATTTATAGCGGAAAAGGTTCAGCTCGTCATCGGCATTTTTACTCTGTCCGGCGCCGCGTTCACAACGATTTCCCGTAATAAAACGGCTTCCATCGTTAAACTTGCTGATGGTCAGCTGACAATTATTTTCGCAGAGTCCGCAGCGCGTATGCATGTTCGTCATGGAGAACCGATTCAGGGCATCTCTGCTCACCAATCCGGACATGCTTTCACCGTCGTACCTATCGATACCGATCAGCGCTGCTCCATAGGCTCCCATATTGCCCGCGATGTCCGGGCGAATGACTTCTCTGCCGAGAATGGTCTCTATGCTTCGGAGAATCGCATCATTTAAGAAAGTACCTCCCTGAACGACGATATTTTCACCCGCTTCTGACACGTCCCTGAGCTTGATTACCTTGTAAAGAGCATTTTTTATGACCGAATAGGACAGACCCGCTGAGATGTCCCCGATGGTAGCCCCTTCCTTCTGCGCCTGCTTCACTTTGGAATTCATGAAGACGGTACAACGCGTCCCCAGATCTACAGGTTCCCCTGCACGAATGGCCTCCGCCGCAAAGTCAGCCACACTCATGTCCACCGATTTCGCATAGGTCTCGATAAAAGAACCACAGCCGGAAGAACATGCTTCATTGAGCATAATATTATAGATCGCTCCGTCCTTGATCTTGATACATTTCATATCCTGCCCGCCGATATCCAGAATGAAATCCACGTCCGGAAGAAATGATTTCGCCGCCTTATAGTGGGCAATAGTCTCGATTTCACCGTAATCCGCGCCAAACGCCGCTTTGATCAGCTGCTCGCCGTATCCTGTAGTTACGGTGTATGCGATATACATGTCTTCGTGCATCTTCGAATAGATGTCCTCCAGAAGCAGTTTCGACGTTTCTACCGGGCTTCCTTCGTTATTTCGATAGAAAGTATAGATCAGATCTCCTTCGATGTCCGTCAGCGCGGCCTTTGTTGTAGTCGATCCGGCATCGATTCCCAAAAATACAGGACCGCGAACTTCAGAAAATTCCTTCCTGGAAACCTTATGTCTTCCGTGTCTTTCCGAAAACTGACAGTAATCCTCATCGCTCTCGAAAAGAGCAGGAAGATATTTTGTATCGCTGCTCTCCGCCCCGCCAGGCTCATGAATGCGGGCGATCAGAGTATCGAGACTGACGGCAGGATGTTTTTCCGCCATCAATGCAGCGCCGATAGCAACATAATATTGGGAATCCGCAGGGAAAATCACCTGCTCTTCCGTGAGCCCCAACGTCTCCGTAAAGCGGCGGCGAAGTTCTGACAGAAAAGAGAGCGGTCCTCCCAGGAAAGCTACGTTTCCCCGGATCACCCGCCCGCATGCGAGTCCGCTGATGGTCTGATTGACCACTGCTTGGAAAATAGAGACCGCCAGATCTTCGTGAGACGCCCCTTCATTGATGAGCGGCTGAATATCGGTCTTCGCGAACACACCGCAGCGTGCCGCGATAGGATATATCGTCTTATATGATTTTGCCAGCTCATTTAAGCCGGAAGCATCTGTATTTAAAAGAACAGCCATCTGATCGATAAATGCGCCCGTTCCTCCTGCGCATGTCCCGTTCATACGCTGCTCGATCGTTCCTTCGTAAAATGTGATTTTGGCGTCTTCGCCGCCCAACTCGATGACGACATCCGTTTCGGGAATCATCTTCGTTACTGCAGCCGAACATGCAACGACTTCCTGTTCAAACGGAATCTGCAGTTTATTCGAGAGAGACAATCCCCCTGACCCCGTAATCGTCGCGTGAAACTCTCCCGAATATTCCTTATGAAACTCATCTAAAAGCTCCGCTACCTTTTCAAAAACACTCGACATGTGTCTTTCATAGCGCTTATACAATATTTTATTTTCGTCATCGAGCAATACCAGCTTTACTGTTGTAGATCCTATATCGATTCCTAATTTCATATTATAGAAGTCCTCCTGAGAAAATATCATAAAAAGCGGAGTCTACAAAAAGAACGGACACTCCTCTGAGGTCCGCTCATGTTTCGTTTACTTTTTCACCGTATCAGTCAAGATCGATATCGTCCAGGATAGCCTCCACCTCATCGTCACCGGTAATACCCGCTTCTACGACTTCGATCCCATCGTCGGTGCCCACATTTTCCTTTTCCTTTTCAAGAAGCGCAATCTCTGCGTAAACTGTATCGATCTCAGAACAGATTGCCTTCACCTTTTCGTCGATTTCCTGACCGCTCTTAAACTGCTGATAGATATACTTTCCGAGCTCGAATTTCAGAGTCTTTGCGTCTCTTTCCTTTTTCTTAATATCCATGGAAATTTTGCTCGTCTCCACAAATTCGCCCGACTTCTGAGCAACCGACTTGCCCAGATCACTTAATTTGTCTAAAAATGCCATCGTAACCTCCCTGATTATCGGTCTTCCCGTCAGAAATGAGACCTGTTTTTACCGATTAATACGCTCTGTTTTTGATTTATTTCATCTTATGTACACTTTTATTATATACTAAAAAACGACGTGAGCAAACCTGTAAGCCGAGTTCTGTATTAAACAATCATCTTTCTAGACACACTGTTGCCAGTGTATTCCAGCGACCTACCTACCGGACAGCGACGGGCAGCCGCTTTTTCATGTCCTTTCTCGGTCTTGCTCCAGGTGGGGTTTACACGGACGCATGTCGTCGCCGACCTGCCGGTGAGCTCTTACCTCGCCTTTTCACCCTTACCGTATTGCTGCGGCGGTAATTTTCTGTTGCACTTTCCTTGAAGTCGCCTTCACCGGACGTTATCCGGCACCTTCGCCCTGCGGAGCTCGGACTTTCCTCATCGTCATAAAGACGACGCGATTGTCTGGCTTACTCACATCTGTCATTTACTTTATCTATCATTCATATTACCGTATTTGCCCTATGGTTTCTGCCTGTCGCTGAAACGATCCATGAACCATAGAAAATAAGCGCATAGCCGGCGAATAATAAAATTATACCTCTGAACTCACGCTCTAAAACGCGCAAAACGGATTGAGATCTGTTTTTGAAACGATAATCTCTGTATCTTGCAATTCAAATGTTTTAAGCTGGTCAGCAAAATTGACAGAGAATATATTTTCCGTACCGAAATGTCCCGCATCCACTACACACAGCCCGATCTCACAAGCGATCCTTGCATCATGATACTTCACATCTCCCGTAATGTAAACATCAGAGCCATTTTCTTTTGCAAAATCGATAAATTCCGCTCCAGATCCAGTACAAATCGACACTTTCGATATATTTTTCGGCAATTCACCTGCAATTCGGTAAATATTTTCGTCGCATGCGGATTTCAGCCGCTCCATAAATTCGGACGAGGAAATGGAAGCCGAATAAACTCCTTCCCTGCCCATACCACAGCCTTCTTCTGAAGCTGCGAACAGCGGCCTGATCTCCGTGAGACCAATTCTCTCTGCCAGATATTGATTCATACCTTTTCGCGCTGAATCAAAAGATGTATGAGCGGAGTACACCGAAATCCCCCCTTGGATCAATCGAAGCAGATAGTGTCCCGTAACATTTTTATCGTCAACCTGATTTATTTTTCCGAAAATTAGCGGATGATGCGTTATGATGAGATCCGCATTTTCATCTATCGCCTCTGTAATGACCTCATCCGAAATTTCAAGACAGACGAGGATTCGTCTGATTTCCTGCGCTGCGCCGCAACGGATCTGAAATCCGCTGTTGTCCCATTCTTCCGCTAAATGAGGCGGCGCAATCTGCTCGATTGCAGACTGTATCGTTTTTATATCTGCCATATGATATTCTGCCTCGCTTCTATTTATGACTTCTATTGAAACGTTTTTTCCAAACCATTTTACTACTTCTTTACTGCTTCGTAAGATAAGAAATTATCGATGATTTTACAGCAGCGATCTTT
>CAZGBL010000004.1:0-28388 GCA_964523955.1 uncultured Oscillospiraceae bacterium
AAGTTTCCTTTAAAGCGGAGCAGAGCTCCTGACAAGCTTGCTTGTCAAGGACGACACGAACGTTTGCAGCAAGCGCCGGGAGCTTTCGCTCAGCCGGGTTTCGACAGGGGATTATTACCCAACCGCCGAAAGTCGGAAATGAGCCCTGCCGTTTACAGAATAGGAGAAATATTGCGCTTGTTACAAAACTTACCTGTCAAGACAACAAGAAACGCCTGCACAGGCTAGATGCCGAAGCTTCAGATCCGCCCTAAGCGGGGAGGAAAAGAATATCCTGCACCTGATTTTTTTAACAGTTCACTTCGTCTCGATCCTAAACTATGATCGTTCCTTCAAAAATCTCTGCGGCGTCGCCTGTCATAGTAACAGTCGTACCTGTATATTTCACCTTCAGCTCGCCGCCGATTACCTTAACTGTAATTTCCGCGTTTTTATCACAGTAGCCGTTTTCCACCGCCGCGACCACGGCAGCGCATGCTCCCGTTCCGCAGGCCCGGGTTTCTCCGTTTCCTCTTTCCCACACGCGCATTTTCAAAGCCTTCGGACTGATCACTTTCACGAATTCCGTATTAGTTCTCTCAGGGAACAGATCGCTGTGCTCGAATTTCGGACCTATTTTATCGACATCGATACTGTCCACATTGTTTACAAATATGACGCAGTGCGGATTTCCGATATTGACACAGGTAATATTATAATTTTCCCCTCCTACGGCAACCGGCTCATTTACGACTTTTTCCGCTGCGATATTGACAGGAACAGCGTCTGGCTCCAGCTTAACCTCTCCCATATCCACAGTGGCGGCAGTCACTTCCCCGTACTGTTTTATGAGCTTTACCGTACGAATACCTGATTCCGTCTCAATATTAACCGTATTATCCGGTGCGATACCCGCATCGTGGAGATATTTTGCCACGCATCTTAACGCATTCCCGGAAACGCCGCCGTAAGTACCGTCCTGATTGATGATTTCCATTCTCGCATTCGCTCTATCGGAAGGATAGATGAGGACGATACCGTCGCCGCCGATGCCCAGATGTCTGTCAGAAAGCATGACAGAAAGCCCTTCCGGATTGTCGATATGCTGATAGAAACAATTGAAATAGATGTAGTCGTTCTGTGTTCCGCTGAGCTTGACAAATTTGAGTTTCTGGCGTTCCTTTCTCATCTCGTTGATGTTTACGAGCTCTGTACATTCTTTCGTAAATTTAGAGCGTAAACTTTTGATGAGAGCCGCCGCCGTATCCATGGACGTCAGGCATGGAATCGCTCTCTCTACGGCTTTTCTTCTGATCTTTACGGAATCCTTCGTCGGAATTCTGCCTCTGGAAGAAGTGGAGATGACATAATCGATCTTCCCGCTCTCCATGATGGTCATACAGTTATTGTCCGATTCGTGAATCTTGTCCACGTGGTGAACCGTCATTCCTTCTCCTTCGAGAACGCGAGCCGTGCCTTGGGTAGCGTAAAGTTCAAATCCCATATCGGAGAAGCCTTTCGCAATATCTGCGATCTCCGATTTATCACGATCTCTTACCGTAATGAGCACGCCTCCCTTTTTCGTCATTTCATAACCCGCAGCTACGAGCCCCTTATAGAGCGCTTCCTCCAGAGTTGCCGCAATTCCCAGCACTTCTCCGGTAGATTTCATTTCCGGTCCCAGATGCGTATCCACATTGATAAGCTTTTCAAAAGAAAATACAGGAACTTTTACCGCATAGTAAGGCGATTTTCTGTAGAGCCCTGTGCCAAATCCCATATCTTCCAGTTTTTCGCCCAGCATCGCTCTCGTGGCGAGATCTACCATAGGAACGCCCGTTACCTTGCTGATATAAGGAACCGTTCTCGAAGATCTCGGATTTACTTCGATGACATAAAGATCGTTATCATAGATGAGATATTGGATGTTGACAAGACCGAGAGTATTCATTTCCAGAGCCATGCTTCTGGACTGATCTATTATTTTTTCAATTATTTCATCTGTAATATTCCAAGCGGGATATACCGCGATGGAGTCGCCGGAGTGAATCCCTGCTCTTTCAATATGCTCCATGATACCCGGAATCAGAATATCGTTTCCGTCGCAGATCGCATCTACTTCCAATTCGATACCCATGAGATATTTGTCGATGAGAATCGGATTTTCGATTTCCTGGCGGAGAATGATTTCCATGTACTCATTGATATCGTCATCATCGAAAGCGATGATCATATTCTGACCGCCCAGTACGTAGGACGGGCGCATGAGTACCGGGTAACCGATTTCATTTGCAGCTTTCAGCGCTTCTTCCGTCGTCATAACCGTCACGCCGGCGGCACGCTTTACATGTAATCTCTCTAAAAGCTCATCGAAACGCTCTCTGTCTTCTGCCATATCGATACTGTCAGGCTGCGTTCCGAGGATTTTGACGCCGTTTTCGTGAAGATGCTTCGTCAGTTTGATCGCCGTCTGTCCGCCGAAAGCGACTACGACTGCCACAGGATTTTCCGTAGCGACGATATTCATAACGTCTTCGTTCGTCAGGGGTTCAAAATAGAGTCGATCCGCCGTATCGAAGTCTGTGGAAACGGTTTCCGGATTGTTGTTTACGATAACAACCTCATAACCCGCCTTCTTCAGAGACCACACGCACTGAACGGAGGAATAATCGAACTCGATTCCCTGGCCGATACGGATCGGACCGGAGCCGAACACGATGACAGTTCCTTTATCGTTTTTCTCTTTTCTCTCGTGCTCCAGGAAATGAGCCGCTTCATTTTCCTCATCGTAGGTCGAATAGAAATACGGCGTTTCTGCTGCAAATTCCGCCGCACAGGTATCTACCATCTTGAAGACAGCATGTCTTTTATTTTGAATCTGCTGACCGGACAGCTCCTCGATAACCCTGTCGAGAAATGCCATTTTCTTGGCTTCAAGGTACAATTCATCTGTGAGCTTTTCCTTCTGCAGACGTTTTTCCATGTTTATGATATTGACGATCTTATACAGGAACCATTCGTCGATCTTCGTAATCTCATGAATCTTATCCACATCAGCGACGCCGCGCTTCAGAGCCTGATAGATGACGAAAAGTCTCTCATCGTCGCATTCGTACAGCTTGTCTGCAATCGCCTCGTCTGAAAGCTCTGCCAGCGCTTCCTCGTCCAGAGTATTGTGGGAGATTTCTGCGCCTCGAACTGCTTTCATCAGCGCTTCTTCAAACGTCTGTCCGATGGACATAACCTCGCCGGTAGCCTTCATCTGCGTACCCAGGGTGCGCTTCGCATAGACGAACTTATCGAACGGCCACTTCGGGAATTTTACGACCACATAATCGAGAGCAGGCTCGAAGCAGGCATATGTAGTTCCTGTAACCGCATTCTTTATCTCATCGAGAGTAAAGCCGATAGCGATCTTTGCAGCCACCTTTGCGATCGGATAACCTGTCGCCTTGGACGCCAAAGCAGAAGATCTGGAAACTCTCGGATTTACCTCGATGACAGCGTATTCAAAGCTTTCCGGATGGAGAGCAAACTGGCAATTGCAGCCTCCCTCTACCTTGAGCTCGGAAATAATATCTAAAGATGCCTTTCTCAGCATCTGATATTCTTTGTCGGAAAGCGTCACCGCCGGAGCGATGACGATACTGTCGCCTGTATGCACGCCTACCGGATCGAAATTTTCCATAGAGCAGACTGTAATGACATTGCCGTTGCTGTCACGCATCACTTCAAATTCGATTTCCTTCCAGCCTGCGATGCATTTTTCCACCAGAACCTGAGTGATCGGAGAAAGTCTGAGGCCGTGCTCCGTAATCTCTCTCAGTTCAGCTTCATCATTTACGATACCTCCGCCGGTTCCGCCTAACGTGAATGCGGGACGTATGATGACCGGATAGCCGATTTCCGCCGCAAAATCCGCCGCATCGTCGATGGTGTTTACCACCTTAGAAGGGATGACAGGCTGACCGATGGCTTCCATGGTATCTTTGAACATCTGTCTGTCTTCTGCTCTGTCGATGGTCTCTGGATTTGCGCCCAGTAAAATGACGCCCTGTTCTTCCAGAAAGCCTTCCTTCGCCAGCTGCATGGACAGCGTTAATCCCGTTTGCCCGCCTAACGTAGACAGCAGGCCGTCCGGTTTTTCCTTGGCAATGATTCTCTTTACCACTTCCAGAGAAAGAGGTTCTATGTAAATGCTGTCAGCCATATTATTGTCTGTCATAATCGTCGCCGGATTAGAATTGACGAGAACAACTTCCAGACCTTCTTCTTTTAAAGCTCGGCACGCCTGTGTACCCGCGTAGTCAAATTCCGCAGCCTGACCTATGACGATGGGGCCGGAACCGATTACCATTACTTTTTTCAGCTTTTTATTTAACGGCATTTACTCCCACCTCCTCTATCAGTCTCATAAAATCATCGAAAAGGAATCCCGAATCCAGAGGACCGGCAGAAGCCTCCGGATGGAACTGGACGGTGAACACGGGAATTCCTTTATACCTAATGCCTTCGCACGTGCCGTCATTCGCATTGACGAAGCTTACCTCCGCCGTCTCGGGAAGACTCTCGCTTACGACGCAATAGCCGTGATTCTGGCTGGTGATAAAAACCCTGCTGTCCGAAAGACGCTTTGCCGGCTGGTTGGTGCCTCTATGGCCGTACTTCATCTTGTCCGTTCTGCCGCCGGCAGCCAGCGCCGTCAACTGATGTCCCAGACAGATGCCGAGCATCGGAATACCAGAAGTGAGCAGCTTCTTTATCTCTCGGATCACATCTACGTTTTCTGCCGGATCTCCCGGTCCGTTCGACAGCATGATACCATCCGGCTTCATAGATATGATCTCTTCTGCCGTGGTGTTGTACGGAACTACCGTTACATCACAGCCCCTCTTCTGGAGTTCGCGGCAGATATTTCTCTTGGCCCCCAGATCTACGAGAACGACTTTTTTCGGATTCTCGACCTCATTCGTATGCAGATGCTTCTCTTTTTCACTGCAGGACGTGCTGGCGACAGCTTCGGTAATCCTGTATTTTTTCATATCCCAAACGCCTGCAGATTTCTCTTCCGGAAGCTCAGAAAGGATCAGAGCGTTCATGACGCCATTTTCACGGACGATCTTCGTGAGAGCTCTCGTATCGATGCCGTATATACCCGGAATGTTCTGTTCCCGTAAAAAAGTGTCAAGGTCTCCCTGATTTCTGAAATTGGAAGGCTCCTGACACCAGTCTCTGACAATATACCCTTTAACGAAGGATTTTCTGCTTTCAAAATCCTGCGGAATTACACCGTAATTTCCGATGAGCGGAAAAGTCTGAACGACGATCTGACCGTAGTAACTCGGATCTGTAAGCGTTTCCAGATAACCTGTCATTGCTGTCGTAAATACTACCTCACCGGTGACGTCGCCTGCAGCGCCGAACGCCTTGCCCTCAAAAACGGTTCCGTTTTCGAGAAGCAAATATCTTGCCTTGTCCATTTCTCCCTCCGTCATATCAGTAAATTCTCATTCGGGCGAACTCTTCTGTGAATTACGTCCGAAGGATACAAGATCGTCACGTCTTTTTATTTATTGTAATATGTCTTTAAGATGTTCTGAGACACCGTCTTTTTAGAAATTCTCAGATCCATCGCCTGTTTTTCGATATATCTGTGAGCCTGTGCTTCTGTCATTTTAAGATGTGACATCAGCATGCCTTTGGCTCTGTTCACGAGCTTCGATTCCTCGATGCTCTCTTTCAGCTCTTCATTTTTTATTCTGAGCATACGGATTCTGTTATTGAGCACTACTGCATCTCTGACGGCACAGGAAAATGTCTTCTTTTCGATAGGGCGCTTCATAGCGATGATTCCATGCTCCTCAAGACGGGAACCTACTCTGCTGTACGTATCCGGATTTGTGATCAGGATGACTGCGTGCATTTCACTATCCGCCGCATGAACGGCAAACTCAATCCCCTGTTCGTCCGCCATAGGCGTATTTACGATGACCAGATCCGGATCGGACTCTCTCATTCTCAGGCGAGCTCTGTTCCCCTCTGTTACAGAAATGACAGCCGCTTCTGTTAAAATTTCCGATATCAGTTTCTCAAACGCCTCCGAAACCTTTTTCGATCCTGTGGCAAGCAGTATATTATTCATACAATCATCAAAATCCCTGTTTTTTAATATTTTAATTTCACGAGAGGAACGAAATACGGGTTTTGGTTATTCGGTTATTCATCTTGGCACTCAAAGATAGCGATTTTAGTGAAAAAACACGTACAAAATCCTATATTTGAATTGGTGCATATATTTCGTCCCTCTTCGCGAAGATATAGACACAAGTAAGAAAACAGAATTTTGGCGTTCTTCTGCTGACCTCTTGAGCCTATTCAGCTAATTATACATGAAAGGATTTGTTTTTCATAGTGAAATTCGACGAAAAATGAAAGTTTTTAAAATATCTTTTAAAATATCTTAAAATTACTTCAGCAGCGAAAAGCAGAAACTATTTTCCGCTTCCATCTGCGCGTCCGTCAACAGAAAGCTTTTTCTCAAATTTTCTCCTCTTTTTTTCTCTTTTCACGCAGATATTTTGCGGCAGCCGTTCCGGCCTCTGCGCCGTCGCTCACCGCTTTTGAAACCTGAAGAAGTCCTCCCGTACAGTCGCCTGCGGCATAAAGCCCCGGAAGAGGGGTGGAGCCGTTCTCTGATATCATCCATTTACCCTGAGAATCTACGACACCGAGCTTACGTCCTAAATCGCTGCTGCCGGCATTTCCCACAGCGACAAACACTCCGGATACCGAAATTTCCGATCCGTCGTCAAAAACCACCTTTGAAACAGTCTGTTCTCCTGCAATTTCCGTTATTTTTTCCATGCGGACTTCTATATTTGCCGAAACTTCTGCATCCATATCTTTTCCATCGGTGAGAATAAAGACCTTATTTACCACACCTGCCAGATGTTCTGCTTCACTTACAGCATACGCGCCGTTTCCGATGACCGCTACGTCGTTTCCTCTGTGGAAAAAAGCGTCGCAGACGGCGCAGTAACTGACCCCCGCTCCTTCAAATTCTTTCAGCCCTTTTACACTGGGAGTTCTTCTTACAGATCCCGCTGCAATAATGAGAACTTCCGATTCGTGTTCTCCTGCATCCGTCTGTATTTTGAATTTTCCGTCATAAGAGACGCTGAAAACCTCTTCCTCCAGAACGGTAACACCCAGTCTTTCGGCACCTTTGATTCCGTTTTCAAACAGCTCCTGGCCGCTAATGGGTTCAGCAAATCCGTAATAATTTTCAATTTTTTCCGCTTTTTCCAGAGATCCTTTTGAATATCCCGTTACGACAGTCGAAAATCCCGCCCTAGCGGTATAAAGAGCGGCTGATATTCCTGCCGGTCCTTTGCCTATGATAAAAACATCTGTCATCATATTTCCTCTTTTCGTTTCTTCACTCATTAACCGCCTGAGATTTTTCCTTCAACAGGCGGTAGAGTGTGGGATCCGCATGAAATTCCTGTATCAGCGACTCTACTTCCCTCAGAGATTTTTCCTTTTTTTTCGTCGGAATATTAGATTTCACCGCGCGGATCAGCACATTTTTCGGCGTGTGGGAAAAATCGACAAATTCCAGCACCTGCGTCTTATATCCCTTATATTCCAGAAGCGACGCCCGTACCGCGTCTGTCGCAAGAGCGGCAAAGCGCTCCTTCAAAAGACCGTATTTTGTAAAAATAGACAGCTCATCGCTTTCAATCTGGCCGTTTAACTCATGTTGGCAGCAGGGAACCGACAAAATGACACGGCTGTTCCAATTTACCGCATGATACAGCGCATAGTCGGTAGCCGTATCGCAGGCATGCAGCGTGATTACCATATCTACGGGTTCATCGCTTTCATAAACGCTGATATCGCCTACCTCAAAGTGAAGATTCTCATAGCCGTACTTTTCTGCCGCTTCGTTGCATTTGCGAACCACATCTATTTTCAGATCGAGACCTGTCATATGTGCTTTTATCTTTTTTACGTAAGTCAGATAGTAATACAGGATAAAAGTGAGATATGCCTTTCCGCATCCGAAATCGACTACACGTATTTTATCAAATCCGCAAGCTTCCACTGCGTCATCGACGATTTCCAAAAAACGGCTGATCTGCCGAAATTTATCTCCCATGCTTTTGACGATTTTTCCGTCCTTCGTAAAAATTCCCATATCTACGAGAGGCGGAACGATAGTCCCCTCCCGAATCAGCCTTTTTTTCTCTCTATTGTGAGGATTTTCAGACGGATTGGGTTTAGGAGTGAACGGAACGTCAAAGGAAGGAAAAACGCATGCAGAAGACGTATTTACCGTGTTCGCTCCCGTCGCTGAAATCTTTTTCGCAGCCCTTTTTTCCGCCTTCCTCGATAAAATGTCTGCATCATCCGCATTTTTACCGTCTTCCGTGTTTTCTTTTTTATTTTCCAGCAGATGTTTTCCTATCATTATTTTTCCTTTTTTGGAAATTTTAAGATTATATTCGATTTTCTCCGAAAAGGAATTCAGCTGTCGGAAGCCGCTCTCTAAAAGAGAGACGATATACGAGGGAACCTCATGAGGATTCATATTTCTGTGGAAAACCTGTGTCTCTGTAAATTGCTCTGCTTGATATTTCCGTTTTCCGCCGATATCCTTTGCCGAAACGACGACCTTCTCATATATCTTCTCTGTATCTCCTGCGAAATTTTGAGATTCCGTCGGCTGCCGGTCACTGAAGACTTTTCGGCTGCTGACCACCAATTTTTTCGGCCGACTCTCCCAGATCTTATCCACCGCCTCTTTGAGTTCTTTTTTGTCGGACATTCCTTTCGGAGCTGCCGGCAAACCGGCAGTTCCGCCGCCGTCACCCATTTTCCTGATCTGTGTCATCGTCCGTATCCTGACCTGGTATGAAATTTCTCTGCGGATGATAGTTGAAACCTCTCCGCTTGTACTCTCTGATCTTATCGAGCTCCATGACCTTTATCACGTCTTCTTTTGTTATGACGCCGGACATACGAATATCGACGACGCCTCCCGTCATGAGAATCATCGTCGGCGCGCTGCTGATCTCAAACATCTCGGTAAGCTCCCTCTCCTGCATAATATTCAGCGTACCTGCATTTACGATATCGCTGTACTCCTCTGCGATTTCCATCAGCATATCTTCGAGTTTTCCACCGGGATCACAAAAAGGAGCTGACATGAGAATGATATAGGGCTTTACGGAAAGCACTACCTCCTGTTCGTAATTCCCGTCTCTTATCTTAGTTATCAGCTTTTTCGGCCTCGCCATAATATCACCTTTCCACAATATTTATCCACTTATCCACAAGCTTTTTCAAAGTTTTCCACAAAAGATATACACATTTTACACAGGCTTATCCACTAGTTATCCACATAAATCCACAAAGTTATCCACAAATTTTGTGGATTATTTGCGAGTTTTCCACTCAGAATTTCCATTTTGTGGAATATTCAATAAAAACATCTGTTTTTGCCGATGAAAGTTATCCACAATAGGCATATATCCTGTGATCAACTTGTTTGAGCCGATTTTTTGCATGAATTCTCCACATGCGACATACGACATCTGCTGAATCAGAGAGAACACATGTGCGCCTTTCATTGGCGTCTATCCAAAAAACTTAAAGTCCGAGTCCGAAGTTTTCTTTGACTCTCGCCAGCGTTTTCCGGGCGATAGTTTCTGCCTTTTCCGCGCCGTCTCTCAAGATGTTATCCAGTTCGCCGGATTCTATGACATCATTGTATTTCTGCTGAATCGGAGTAACAGCGTCCGTTACCACCTCTACGAGATCCTTTTTAAAATCTCCATAGCCGCTGCCCGCATAATTCTTTTCCAGTTGTTCGATAGAAATACCGGAGAATGTGCTGTAAATCGAGAGAAGATTGCTGATTCCAGGCTTATTTTCTACATCGAAACGCACTACGCCGTCGCTGTCCGTCGTAGCTCTCATGATCGCTTTTTTAATCTTATTCGGCGGATCCAGCAGAGAAATTCTGCTGTACTCATTTTCTGCACTTTTGCTCATCTTGTTCGTAGGTTCATCGAGAGCCATGATCCTGGCGCCGCTCTTCATGTATTTTCCCTCCGGCACGACGAGAGTATCCTTGCCATATTTTCCGTTGATTCGCACCGCCAGATCCCTCGTCAGCTCGATATGCTGTTTCTGATCATCTCCTACCGGCACGATATCCGTATCGTATAAAAGAATGTCAGCCGCCATCAGAACGGGATACATAAAAAGGCCTGTCGGAGCAGATTCTCTTTCTTTGCTCTTCTGTTTGTACTGTGTCATTCTGGACAATTCACCTGTATAAGAGCTGCAGGTGAGAATCCATGACAGCTCCGCATGACCGGAAACGTCAGACTGTACGAAGACCGTGGATTTTTTCGGATCTACGCCCACCGCCAGGTAAAGAGCGGCCACATTCCGAATGCTCTCTCTCAGCTTTTTCGGGTCCTGAGGAACCGTAATAGAGTGAAGATCTACAATACAATAGACACATTCATTATCCTCCTGAAGCTCCACAAACTGTTTTAATGCTCCTAAATAGTTCCCGATATGTATATTACCTGTCGGCTGAATTCCGGAAAATACTCTTTTCATCGTTGATACTCCTCCTTGAATTTCTGTTTTATTTTTTTCTCTATACGTGAAACAGTCATCTGAGAAACGCCCAGCTCCTCAGCGATCTGCTGCTGTGTTTTACCTTCGACGAACCTCATATTGCAGAAATCTCTTTCTTCAGGAGTAAAGCCCTGCATCGTTCTCTTGATGAAATCCGCATTCTCCAGTGTCGAAAAGCTGGAATCTTCTTCTCCGGTATAGCGTTCGAGAAAAGATTCTCCGCCATCCGATTCATCTTCATCCATCGACTGCTGCAGAGAATACGCACTGTAAGCGCGTCCCGACTCCATTGCCTGGAGTACATCTTCCTCTGTCACATCGAGTCTCTCAGCGATTTCAGAGATTTTTGGCGTTCTCTGAAGCTCCGCTTCCAATTCCTGCTTTATCGAAGGAATTTTTACAGAAAGATCCTTCATCTTTCTGGGAACTTTAATCGCCCATCCTTTATCTCTGAAATACCTTTTGATCTCGCCCAGAATTGTGGGCGTAGCAAAAGCCGGAAAGTCTACTCCTCTTTCCGGATCATATCTGTCAGCCGCTAAAACGAGAGCCATGGACCCTACCTGATACAGATCGTCATAATCCACGCCTCTGTTCAAATACCTCTTTACAAGTATATTCACGATATACAGGTATTTTTCGACTATTCTATTTCTGTCTTCAATACTTCTGCTCTTTTTGTAAGCGTCAAAAAGCTCTCTATTATCGTCAGCAGTACTGTTCATAAATCAATCCCCCGCTGATGTGCAGAAAAATTATGGCCTCCTGTTGAAATGCTTGATCATTCTGATCAGCATATTTCTTTCCTGGGCTGCCGCAAAAATATCGACCTCATCCATGAGTGTCCTCAGCATCAGCAAACCCGCCCTCAGTTCAAATATATCGCGGCCGGACGCATATGCATATTCATCCGTATAAGCATCGGTATCCGTCTTTGGAAGCTCTCTGCACTTCTGAAGCATTCTCCCGCTTCCCCCATATATGCTTCCATCATCTATAGAAATTACGATTCCGTCATCTCCCAGCTCGCATACGATCTGATACGTCACCGTATCGTCGCATCTGCAGAAAACATTTGTACAGACTTCGGAAACTGCGATTTTAATATCTTCTACATCTTCCACATCAAATCCTGCGGTATTTGCCGCAGAAGACACTGCGAGCCTCACTACTCCTACATATTCCTGTTTTCCGGGAACGGTAAACCTCAACAAATCTGCCATTTTAGTCAACTCCTTTGTAAAGCAGCAGAAACACCTCAGATCGTATGCCGGCAGCCGCCGGCATACGATCCGCGAATTTCAAAAAATGGAACACATTCCTTATAAAAATATAATAGATTGTGCTTTAAATAAAAGCAGAGTTCTTAAATCACCAGATTTCATATACCCTGCCGCATTTCAGATCAAACGTCAAGAGTAGTCTGTTCTTCAGAAGACTGTTCTTCTTCATCGCTGCGCTTTGATTCGATGATATCTTTTTCTTTCTCCTCATTGACAACTTTCGCCATAGCGATAATATTGGCATCTTCCGCCACCTTCATAATTCTTACGCCCTGTGTCGCTCTTCCGAGACGCGAAACATCCTCTGCTTTAATCCTGATAATGATGCCGTCGGAATTTATGAGCATGATCTCATCGTTTTCATTTACCGTCATAGCTCCGATCAGCTCGCCTGTCTTTTTAAACTTCGCTTTATCATATGTCAGAAGACCTTTTCCGCCTCTCGCTTGAATCTTATATTCCTTGACCGGCGTTCTCTTTCCGTAGCCCGCCTGTGTTACTACCAACAGCTCTTCGTCGCGTTCCGCCAGCTCCATGGCTACGACTTCATCTCCTTCTTCCAGCTGAATCGCTCTCACGCCGGCTGCGATTCTTCCCATCGGTCTGACGTCTTCCTCGCTGAAGCAGATACTCTTGCCGTGCTTCGTGACGATGATGACATTGCTGGTTCCGGAAGTCTGTTTGATGCCGATGAGCTCGTCTCCGTCCTTCAGATTGATGGCGATAAGCCCTGATTTTCTGTTCGTATCGAACTGAGCCAGATCGGTTTTCTTTATCGTTCCTTTTTTTGTGACAGCGATGAGATATTTTTCCGGATCAAATGCGTTGAGCGGGATGACGGCTGTAATTCTCTCATGCTGCATGAGATTCAGGAAATTTACGGCAGGCGTTCCTCTCGCAGTACGCTGTGCTTCCGGAATCTCATAAGCTTTCAGACGATGAGCTTTTCCGGTATTCGTAAAGAACATCAGATAATCGTGAGTCGACGTGATGATCATATTCTTCACGAAATCGTTTTCTCTGGTGGTGATCCCCGTGATTCCCTTTCCGCCTCTTCTCTGTGTCTTATAAGTGTCCATCGCCACTCTCTTGATGTATCCGAGATGTGTCAGCGTGATGGCTACCTGCTGTTCCTGAATGAGATCGGACTCTTCGATTTCGCTGGAATCAGCTGCGATTTCCGTCCTTCTTTCATCGCTGAATTTTTCCTTGATCTCCAGCAGCTCTTCCTTTATGACGCCCATGAGAACCTTCTCGTCTCCGAGAATCTCTTTATACCAGCCGATCTTTTTCATGAGCTCATCATATTCTGTTTCGATCTTTTCTCTTTCCAGTCCCTGCAGCCTCGCCAGCCTCATATCGAGAATCGCCTGAGCCTGAACGTCGGAGAGAGAGAATCGTTCCATGAGCTTCTGTTTCGCGTCGTTGTAGCTGGAACGGATAACTCTGATCACTTCGTCGATATTATCCAGAGCGATGAGATACCCCTCTAAGATATGAGCTCTTTCCTCCGCCTTTTTCAGATCGTATTTCGTTCTTCTGGTGACGACTTCTTCCTGGAATTTGATGTAATTATCCAGCATATCGTACAGATTCAGCAGCTTCGGCTGACCGTCTACCAGTGCGATCATGATGACGCTGAAAGTGTCCTGCAGCTGAGTATGCTTAAACAACCGATTCAGAGTGATCTGCGGATTGGCATCTTTCTTGAGTTCGACAACGATGCGCATACCGTCTCTGTCGGATTCGTCTCTGATATCGGAAATATGTTCGATTCTCTTATCCTTTACCAGCTCGGCGATCTTTTCGATCAAACGGGCCTTATTGACCTGATAAGGGATTTCCGTAAATACGATCTGCATCTTTCCTCTGGACGTCTCTTCAAATTCGTATTTTGAACGAACTTTAATCTTGCCCTGTCCTGTGCGATAGGCTTCTCTCGCCGCATTTCTGCCCAGGATTTGCGCTCCCGTAGGAAAATCAGGCGCCTGAATGATATCGATGAGATCTTCGATATCGCAGTTTTCATCATCGATCATCCGAACGGTAGCGTCGATGACATCGCCCAGATTATGCGGCGGAATAGAAGTTGCCATACCTACGGCGATACCGTTGGAACCGTTTACGAGAAGATTAGGATATCTCGAAGGAAGCACTACGGGCTCTTTTTCGTCTCCGTCGAAGTTAGGCTGAAAATCGACGGTATCCTTGTTCAGATCCCTGAGCATCTGCAGAGCGAACGGCGTCATACGCGCCTCTGTATAACGCATTGCAGCCGCACTGTCGCCGTCTACAGATCCGAAATTTCCGTGACCGTCTACCAGCGGATAGCGGATATTCCATTCCTGAGCCAGTCTTACCATCGCATCGTATACAGAGCTGTCTCCATGGGGATGATATTTACCCAATACATCACCGACGATACGGGCGGATTTTCTATGAGGTTTGTCCGGTGTAACTCCCAATTCCATCATATCGTAAAGAATTCTTCTGTGTACCGGTTTCAGTCCGTCTCTCACGTCCGGAAGAGCTCGTCCCACAATGACGCTCATCGAATAATCGATATAGGACGAGCGCATGATGCCGTCTATTTCCTTATGAAGAATTTTCGTATCTTCAACCAGATTTTCCATTCATTCACTCCTTTGTTTCACTCGAAACTTTTAAATTTTCAAACAGATATCTTTCCCGCCGCTTCAAGGCGGCGGAGGTCATCCTGCAGCTTTTATGCTAAATATCGAGATTCTGAACGTATTTTGCGTTTTCTTCGATAAATTTTCTTCTCGGAGGAACCTTTTCTCCCATGAGCATGGAGAAAGTATCGTCCGCTCTGGCGAAATCGTCGATAGTTACGCGGATGAGAGTCCGCGTGGTATAATCCATCGTCGTCTCCCAGAGCTGCTGCGCATCCATTTCACCGAGACCTTTGTACCTCTGAATGCTGAGCTTCTGATTCGTCCCCAGATCTTTCAGAAGAGATTTCTGTTCTTCTTCGGAATAAGTATAATATTTCTGCTTTCCCTTCTCCACTTTATAGAGAGGTGGCTGCGCAATGTATACATAGCCTCTTTCGATGAGAGGTCTCATGTAACGATAGAAGAACGTGAGCATCAATGTGCAGATATGAGCGCCGTCCACATCGGCATCTGTCATGATTATGATCTTATGGTAGCGCAGCTTTTCCTCGTTGAATTCATTCCCTATACCACAGCCGAAGGCTGTGATCATATTTTTTATTTCATCCGAATTTAAGATTTTATCCAGACGCGCCTTTTCCACGTTGAGAATCTTACCCCTCAACGGAAGAATCGCCTGTCTCTTTCTGTCCCGGCCTGATTTTGCAGAACCGCCTGCGGAATCTCCTTCGACGATAAAGATTTCAGAAATAGCCGGATCTTTTTCACTGCAGTCTGCCAGTTTACCAGGCAAAGTCATGCCGTCGAGAACGCTCTTTCTTCTCGTCAGATCTCTCGCCTTTCTGGCGGCTTCCCTCGCACGAGCAGCTCTGAGGCCTTTTTCCACAATGGAACGAGCCTGCTGAGGATTTTCCTCGAAAAACGCCGTGATATTCTCATTGGTCGCGTTATCTACAAATCCTCTGATTTCACTGTTTCCCAGCTTCGTTTTCGTCTGACCTTCAAACTGCGGCTCTGTCAGTTTTACAGAGATGATGGCGGTAATCCCCTCTCTGATATCCTCTCCTGTCAGCGCATCTTCGTTTTCCTTAAGAAGCTTATTTTTCCGGGCATAGTCGTTATATGCTCTTGTCAGAGCCGTCTTAAATCCCACCAGATGCGTGCCGCCCTCTGTAGTGTTGATATTATTGGCGTAAGACAGGATGAATTCGTTATATCTGTCGGTATATTGAAGAGCGACTTCACACTCAAAATTTTCCTTGTTTACCTCGAAATAAATGATATCGCTGTGAATCGGTTCCTTTGTACGATTGAGGAATTTGACAAATTCCTTAATCCCCCCTTCGTAATGGAATACTTCTGTCTTAGGTTCTTCCAGACGCTCATCTGTCAGAGTAATTTTTATTCCTTTGTTCAGAAAAGCCATTTCTCTCAGACGATGCTCCAGGGTGGAATAATCAAAAACGACAGTGTCCGTAAAAATTTCAGGATCCGGCTTAAACCATGTCGTCGTTCCCGTAATTTCACTCTCGCCGATTTCCTTCAAAGGATACATCGTCTTTCCGCGCTCATATCTCTGCTTGTAAATTTTTCCATTACGTCTAACTTCCACTTCCATCTCTTCGGAAAGCGCGTTTACAACAGACGCTCCTACGCCGTGAAGACCGCCGGATACCTTATATCCTCCTCCGCCGAATTTACCGCCGGCATGAAGAACAGTATGAATGACTTCCACCGCGGGAATCCCCAGTTTCGGATGAAGATCCACCGGCATACCCCTGCCGTTATCCTTAACTCGGATTCCGTTTTCCGCGGTAATCGCCACATTGATTTCCGTGCAATATCCTGCCAGAGCTTCATCCACACTGTTGTCCACGATTTCGTAGACGAGATGATGGAGTCCCGTCTCACTGGTGGAGCCGATGTACATTCCCGGCCTTTTTCTCACAGGCTCCAGACCTTCCAGAACCTGTATCTGTTCGGCGTTATATTCCTGATTCACCTCTGTATTCGGCAATTTATTCACCTCTTCATTCTATATTTTCCGTTTTATCTTATTTTTTCCAAATATATATTTTATCAGATAATATCTGGTACAGATGTTTTTTTCTGCCGGAATATTTCCTCTTATCCCCGTTTTTCCTGACAGTCTTTTCGGGTGACGATCCCCTTTTCTACATAGAAAACAGCATATTCGTTTAATTGAGATGTGATTTCTTCGTTCAGCTCTGTAGTCGTTATGAAAATCTGAACATCTCCAAAGGATGTGATGAGCTGCCTCTGTCTCGTCCTGTCCAGCTCAGAAAGAACATCATCCAACAGAAGAATCGGTTTTTCTCCTGTTTCCGCTTCAATCAGCATCAGCTCCGCGAGCTTTAAAGATAACGCTGATGTGCGCTGCTGCCCCTGAGATCCAAAGCTCCTGACGTCGATTCCGCCGATTTCGATTCTCAGATCATCTCTATGAGGGCCTCTCAGCGTCGTCCTGCGCTGCAAGTCTTTTTTTCTGTTTTCCTTCATAACGCAGCGAAATATTTCCTCCTGCTCCCCTCGATCTCTGCCTGCAGGAACATTCGATTCATAAAATAGATCAAATTTCTCCATTCCTTCCGTAAGGTTCGAATGTATCTTTTTACTGATTTCCCGCAGTTTTTTTATGAAATCATTTCGATATAGAATAATTCTGGAACCATATCTTATAATTTCCTCATCCCATATGTCGAGAACCGATAAATCAACGCCTTCTTCTTTTAAAAGAAAATTTCGCTGACTGAGCGCTTTTTTATATCTTGACAGACTGTCATAATATACAGGCTTCAGCTGGCAAAGCTCTCTGTCCACAAATTTTCTCCGCTTTTCCGGTTCGTCTTTTACGATTTTCAGATCGTCCGGAGAAAAGATGACGACATACACGTTTTCCAAAAGTTCCGATATCTTACTTTTTTTTATACCGTCGATTTTCAGACTCTTCTTATTTTTAATTAAGCCGATTTCGATGCGGAGCTCTTCACCGTCTTTTTCAGAAATCGTTTTCACTTTGGCCAGATCGCTGCCAAAACGTATCAGCTCATTATCCCTCGACGTCCGAAAGGATTTTCCGAGAGACATTATGTAAAGCGCTTCTAAAAGATTTGTCTTTCCCTGAGCATTTTCACCGATGATGATATTCACCTTATCATGAAAATCGATCTTCTGATTTTCATAATTTCTGAAATTCGTCAGGTCAACTTCTTTAAAGTACATGATTTCACCGAATCGAATTATGACATGATTCTGACAGGCAGAATCAGATACGTGAAGTTATCCTTATCAGAAGGCTGTATAATACACGGCGAAATACTCGTATTCAGGCTTATAATGATATCGTCTTCTCTTATAACTTTCAGACCGTCGAGCAGATATTTTGAATTGAATCCGATTTCAATATCGTCGCCGTCCTTTTTCATAGGTATATTTTCGTCCACATTTCCCGCTTCCGATTTAGAAGCAATATGCAGATAATCCTCTGTAAAAGAGAGCTTAATCAAATTATTTCTTCCTTCCTTTGCCAGAAGAGAAGCTCTTTCGATGCTGTCGATGAGAAGATTCTTATCGATATGTACCTTTGTCTTAAATTCCGCTGGGATCAAGTCTCTGTATTTCAGGAAATTTCCTTCGATCATTCTCAGAATGATACGGCTGTCTTCTGTGAGAATAACCGCTTTTTTCTCATCCAATATCAGTTCGACATTTTCGTCTTCTTCGCTGCTCTCTGCGAGGATTTTATTGATTTCATTTAAGATTCTGGCAGATATGATGATATCTGTGGACTGATTATCGTCTGTCTTTTCGTATGCAACTGCCATACGGAAACCGTCGAGAGCCGCCATGTTAATGTTTCCGTCTCTCATTTCGATTAAGACGCCGACGATAACGCCCTTCGATTCGTCGATGCTGGCTGCAAAGGACGTTTTTCTTATCATATCCTTGAAGATATCTCTGTTTATGGTGATTTTCCTGTTTTCCGCCACTGTGCCGATTTCAGGAAACTCGTCGGCCGCCATCCCTATGATCTTAAATTCGCTCAGGGATGTGCGAATGGAAACATTATTGTGTTCGCTGAGAGCGATTTCGACAGATTCTGCAGGAAGCTTTCTGACGATGTCTGTGAATAACTTTGCCGGAAGGACGATAGCGCCCGATTGCGCGTCCGTCACCGCCATCTTTTTTTCGATGCTTAAATCCATATCAGAAGCCGTCATGGTGAGTGTGCCATTGTCGTCCACAGACAGAAGAATCCCTTTAAGGATGGGCATAGTGCTTCTGGCGGTGACGGCTTTTGAAACAAAGGTCAGAGCTTTGTTTAATTCCTGTTGAGATGTTGTGAACTTCATTTTTATCCTCCATGTTAAATTTCAACAACGTGAGGTCAAATTTCTTATTTTTATAATATATTTTTAGTAGTAATAGTAATAAAGCCTGTGGATAAGTGGATAACTCCTGTGGATAATAGAATTTCAACGCTTTTTTTGCAGGCGATATTGTGGATAAGCTGTAAGATTTTCCTCAGCGCCTGTGAATACTGTGTTGATAATTATCCGGAAAAAAACGCTTTTTTGAAGCCTTTTTTCCTCCTTTGTCATCCGTTTTTTTAAGAAAATTGATTTATTCGTCCATGATCTTGCTTTTCAGCTCGGAAATCGTATTTCTCAGATTTTCATCTTTTAATATCTCATTTGAGATCTTATCACAAGCGTGCATAACCGTTGTGTGATCACGGTTTCCGAAGTTTTCCCCAATCTTTGGAAGAGAGAGATCGGTGAGTTCGCGGCAGAGGTACATGGCGATCTGCCGCGGATGGGCAAGATTTTTCGTGCGCTTTGATGATTCGATGTCGGAAACGTTGATATTGAAATGGCCGCAGACGATATTTTTGATCAGAGGGGCGTCGATCGTCCGGCTGGATGTATCGAAAACTCCTGAGAGCACTTCTTTTGCGGTATCTTTCGTCAACGGTTTATTCATCAGATTCGCATGGGCGATGATTCTGTTGAGAGCCCCTTCTAATTCACGGATGTTGGACGTGATTTTATCGGCGATCAGATAAAAGATTTCAAGAAGATCTTCATTGACCCGAATATCTTCCGTTTCCGCTTTATTCTTCAGGATAGCTACTCGTGTTTCAAAGTCGGGTGACTGGATGTCCACAGGAAGTCCCCATTCAAACCGGGATTTGAGTCTTGCGTCGATAGTTTCGATCTCCTTCGGCGGCCGGTCGCTGCAAAAGACGATCTGCTTGTTCGTTCCGTACAGCGTTTCAAAGGTGTGGAACAGCTCTTCCTGCGTTCTGTCTTTCTTTTCGATAAACTGGATGTCGTCGATCATCAGTATGTCGATGCTTCTGTATTTGTTTCTGAATTCTTCGTTTTTCTTGTTTTGAATCGCGTTAACCAGTTCGTTTGTGAACATTTCCGAGGATACGTACAGGACACGCTTCGTGGGATTGTTCTGCAGGACGTAATGGCCGATCGCATGCATGAGATGAGTCTTTCCAAGCCCTGATTTTCCGTAGAGGAAAAGGGGATTGTATGTAGTTGCAGGATTTTGTGCTACAGCTAAAGCCGCAGCATAGGCAAGCTCGTTGTTGGCTCCTACGACGAAGGTGCTGAAATTGTAGCGTGGATTAAGGCACAGCTCATCGTTGCCGGGATTTTTAATCACCTTTTCATAGTAGAGCTTTTCCCTGTCGTTGTCTGATTTATCCGACAGCTTGTTTTCCTGATCAGATAAGACAAAATTGATTTTCATGGGCATTCCATAGATCTTATGGATAGCGTTTTCCAGTATGGGGACATATCTGTTCTGAAGAATCGATTTTGTCATATCATTGTATGTAATAAGTGTGACAGTGCCCGTGTCCATATCGATTGATTTCGGAACCAGGGGCTTGATCCAGGTATTAAAACCTGCGGGCATCATTTCGGGTTCTACCGCTTTTAGTATTTCTTTCCAGTTTTTTATAATGTTTTCCATATAGAGATCCTTAGTATATATGCAAAATATATGCAAAATTTCGAAGAACCTGATCCGGCATGATCGAAGCATGGTAAAATGATATGCAGATCTATGATTTCGTTTTTTGGTTATTAAATAATTATCCCTAACTTATCCACAATGATTATAGCAGAAAAAACCCCCTGTAATCAATTTTTTCTGACATTTCCACGGTTTGGAGTCTAATTATCCACAAAGCCCGATTTTTCCACAGATGAGATATCCACAATTGGAAAAAACACTTTCTGAAACGAAAATTTAATAAAATGCGGAGCGCTCTGTGCAGATAATATGATCTGGAGGAACATAGATCGTTTTTTCGATCATTATCTGCTGAAGGGTGCAGAAATTGGGCGAAATCGATGAAATAATTGCTTTTTAAGTTGACATGAAACTTTGTAATATGTATAATTTATAGGCGATCGTGCGCTGTAAATTCATTTTAGTCTTTTGCGCAGAAACAACAGGTTTGACGAAAATAGAGAAAAAAGAGTGTAGATCATGTATTTACACGTTTTATTTAAATAAATGACGGGAGGTGTTAATCGTGAAGCAGACATATCAGCCGAAGAAGAGACAGAGAAAAAAGGAACACGGTTTCAGAAAGAGAATGTCCACTAAAAACGGCAGAAACGTTCTCAAGAGAAGAAGAGCGAGAGGCAGAAAGTCTCTGACTGCATAGGTGACAGAAACATTGGAATTTTGGGTTCTGATCGTCCGCTCTAATAATACTGAAAGCCGCACCGGTATGTTTCAGACGTCGGAAGAAAATGTCGGATACATTTTCTCGTATCCCGGAGTTTGACAGAGTATGGTATTCTAAAGATTTCTGTTTTCGGACAGGTTAGAGATATCATAAGTATACAAGGCAGGATTTCAAATGTTAAGACCGCGAGAGTGGTCTTATTTTTTAAGCAAAAGACGATATTTACTGCAGGGAATGGTGATAAAAGATGTTGAGACAGGATGTTCTCAGAAGAAAAGAGGATTTTGACCGCATTTACAAAAAAGGTAAATCGGTCGGCGATAGATATGTCGTTATTTTCTCTCTGGAAAATCATCTGGGATATAACAGAATCGCTTATCTCGCCAGTAAAAAAGTGGGAAACAGTGTGAGGAGAAACAGAGCCAGAAGGCTCATGCGCGAGAGCATGAGAGCGACAGATACACAGATACTTCAAGGGTTCGATCTCATTATAATTGCGAGAAATACTATCAATGGTAAGAAATGTGCGGATGTGAAAAAATCTATGGAAGCCGCTTTGAGACGATTGAAAGTAATCGAAAAAAAGAAGGTGGAAAAGTGAAATGGATAGTGAGTACCATGAGGAATGTTCTGAAGAGGATGATCATTCTTCTGGTAAGAGGTTATCAGATCTTTATTTCACCGATCATGCCGGGAAAATGCAGGTTTTACCCCACCTGTTCGACTTATTTTATACAGGCGGTAGAAAAGTATGGTTCTTTCAAGGGCAGTTTACTTGGCATTAAAAGGTTATTAAAATGCCATCCCTTTCATGAGGGTGGCTACGATCCCCTGAAATAAGGCAGATAAAAGGGAGCATAGTCTTTCTTTTATCAAAATGCCGTAAAACCCAGCTTTGCCTATGGGAATATAAGGCGAAAGCCGAGCGGTAAGATGGGACATGCCCGAACCTAACACTCGTGCAAACCATGAAGAAACCTGAGATTGATATCAGCAGGTTTTGTGGTCTGTGAAACGAGAATCCCTTATCTTTATACATGGGAAGTGTCAAGGAGGATTTTAATGACGAAAATTGTAGCTGTTCCACTAGGCTATATATTAAACGTACTTTACAGCTTCATCGATAATTACGGAATTACGATTATCTTATTCACCGTACTTATCCGACTCATCATTTTACCTTTATATGCTGCACAGCTTAGAAGTAATACACAGATGCAGGCTATGCAGCCGAAGATAAAGGAGATTCAAACAAAGTACGCAGGCGATATGGAAACGATGAATATGAAGCTTCAGGAACTTTATAAGGAAGAGAAGATCAATCCTGCTATGGGATGTCTTCCTCTCTTGATTCAGCTTCCGATCATCTGGGGTCTTTTTGGTCTGCTAAGAAATCCTATGAATTACATAAGTAATTCCGACATGGTTTTGGCAGTTCATGAATCATTTTTCTGGGTAAAAGACCTGAGCCAGCCTGATCTTTGGCTGTTTCCGATTCTTGCAGGTGTTGCGACCTTCGTCTCTATGAAGATTACGCAGTCCTCTGCGAGCGGCGGTAACGCGGCGGCGATGGGATCTATGAAGGCGATGCAATATTTTATGCCGATCATGATCGTGTGGATGGGACGTACACTCCCGGCAGGTCTCTGCTTGTATTGGGTAATCAGTTATATTTTCCAGATCGTTCAGACGAAGGTAACGCAGCTGATCAAAAAGAATAAAGCAGATAAGAAGAAAAAGAACAAGAAAAAGAAAAGTGTAAAGAGCGTGTAGGAAAAATTCTGGAGGGTTCTAAAGATATATGGCGGAATATGTTGAAAAATGGGGCGATGATGTTGAATCAGCTGTGGAGCTGGCCCTGAAAGATTTAAAACTTACGAGAGAAGAGGTAGTCGTTACCGTTCTCGAGCAGCCATCGAGAGGCTTTCTTGGGTTATTCGGAAGTAAGCTGGCTAAAGTCAGAGTTGAAAAAAAATCGAATGAACTCAAAGAATTAGCGAGAAGCGCTGCTGAAAAAACTGCTAAAAGGGATTCTGTAAAGAACATAAGTGAAGAAAAAGCAGATGTAAAAGTGCCGAAGGCAGAATCTCCGGCGAAAATAAACAGATCGGCGGAAAAATCCAAGGAACCGAAGATAAAAGAAGAAAACGCCGCTGCAGCAGAGGAGAAGACGAATCGTTCCGCAAAAGAAGGCGGAAGGAAGAAGCACAGATCTTCTCAGATGCATACGAAATTTACGATCACTGCAGAAGATACAGATGCGGTAGCTTCTAATGATTCTCCGGCTGTAAAATTTATCGAAGAAATTGCCGGAAATATGGGTCTCAATATCGAAATTAAGGGATTCTTAAAAGAAGACGTACTCTATATCAATCTTGAAGGTAAAGATGTAGGATCGATGATCGGCAAGAGAGGTCAGACTTTGGATGCAGTCCAATATCTCGCCAGCATCGTTCAGAATAAGAATTGTGAGTCTCACGTCAGAGTGATCATCAATGCGGAAAAATACAGGGAAAAGAGAGAAAAAACTCTCCAGCTGCTGGCGAAAAGGCTTGCTGACAAATGTATTAAATCCGGAAAGAGCGTAAGACTGGAGCCGATGAATCCTTATGAAAGAAAGGTGATTCATTCCACTCTTCAGTCAAATCCGAAGGTTACGACGAGAAGCGAAGGCGTCGAGCCGAACAGAAGAGTCGTCATAGAGTTGAAGCGATAATTACTGATGTAAAAACTTATGATATGATTTAAAATAGGTTTAGGATGTGGATTCATTCTAAGCCTATTTTTTCGTCTGTCTATGCTGTCGAATTACGCAGCGGAATAGGAGTATTGCTATGGAAGATACGATCGCAGCGGTGGCTACGGCGCCGGGAGAAGGAGGAATCGGAATCGTGAGAATCAGCGGTCCGAAAGCTGCTGAGATCTTAAAAAATATGTTCAGATATAAGTCGGGAAAAAGGCCGGAATCGTTTGAGGAGAGAAGGATGGTTTACGGCGATGTTACCGATGCATCCGGAAACATTGTGGATGAAGCCATGGTCGTATTTATGAAGGCGCCCCGCACATATACGGGAGAGGATGTGGCAGAAATCCAGTGTCACGGCAGCGCTATTTCCCTGAGAAAAGTATTATCCGTTGCTTTAGAACACGGATCGCGCTTAGCGGAGCGAGGTGAATTCACGAAGAGAGCTTTTCTCAACGGACGAATCGATCTGTCTCAGGCTGAAGCGGTCATAGATGTGATTCAGGCAAAATCAGAGGCTGGTTACCGATGCGCTGTTTCACAGCTGGGAGGGAGCCTTTCGACTGAGATCGAAAGTATACGTAAACGGGCGGCGGATCTCATATCGAATATCATCGCTCACATCGAATATCCGGAAGAGGATCTGGAAGAGATCACGTATGCACAGATCATTGAACAAATTGACTTGATTTCGGAGAGCATTGCAGCCCTGGCAGCCTCTGCCGATACCGGACGCATCGTGAAAGACGGTCTGAAACTCTGCATTGTAGGGAGGCCTAATGTAGGAAAGTCATCTCTCATGAATGCTCTTTTGAAATCAGATCGAGCCATCGTCACCGATATTCCTGGCACTACAAGAGATACCATCGAAGAATTTGCGTCGATTTCCGGAATCCCTGTGCATCTTATCGATACTGCCGGTATTAGAGAGACCGAAGATACGATCGAAAAAATGGGCATAGAAAAGAGCAGAGAATCGATTCTTTCTGCTGATGTCGTCGTCTTTGTCCTGGACGGATCAGAGGGAATATCAGAAGAAGATATAAAAATCATGTCACAGCTTTCCGGTAAAAAAGTAATTTTTGTCATCAATAAATCGGATCTGGGGGTGCAGATCAAGAAGGAAGATATCGAAGATGTCATGAGTCAATATGATATCGGCACCCGATGTACTTTTGTGGAAATGTCGGCTTTGACAGGAAAGGGCGTTTCTGCGCTGTCAGAAGAGATTCAGAGAATGGTATATCACGGGGAGGCTGTTCTGGAAAACGAAGTAATGATTACGAACGTCCGTCATGCCGATCTTCTGTCACAATCTCTTCAATCCCTGGAAGATGCGAAGAATATGCTGTTGGCAGGAGAGGCGCTGGATTTTGCGGAAACAGATATTCGTGCAGCTTGGAGTCTGCTGGGCGAAATCGTGGGAGAGACAGTCAATCAGGATATTTTAGCCGAGGTATTTTCCAGATTTTGTCTCGGAAAATAGGGAGCTTATCAGGATCAGAACTGGGATATAAGGAGAAAAAAATGAATCGATATGAAATGGGCGCTTATGATGTTATCGTCGTAGGCGCGGGACATGCCGGCTGTGAGGCTGCTCTGGCTCCGGCTCGTATGGGACTGCAGACGCTCATGCTTTCCATCACTCTGGAGGCGATCGCTATGATGCCCTGTAATCCTTCGGTGGGCGGTACAGGAAAAGGTCATCTGGTCAGAGAGATCGACGCGCTGGGCGGTGAAATGGGAGTGAATATAGACAAGACGTTTATTCAGAGCCGGATGCTGAATACGGCGAAAGGACCGGCGGTTCATTCTCTGAGAGCACAAGCGGATAAGCAGCTCTATCACGAAGAAATGAAAAAGACCATCGAGCGTCAGGAAAATCTCGATATGAAGCAGGCAGAAGTGATAGAGCTGATCGTGGAAGACGGAAAAGCTGCGGGAATCGTTACGAAAACGGGCGGCGTATATCGGGCGAAGACGGTGATCATCGCTGCAGGAACATTTTTAAGAGGAAAGATTTTTATAGGTGAATCGTCATATTATTCCGGTCCCAATGGTATGTCTCCATCCATCGAGCTTGCCGACAGCCTGAAATCTCATGGAATACCTCTGAGAAGATTTAAAACGGGAACTCCGGCGAGAGTGGACGGAAAAACTCTGGATTACGATAAGATGATAGTTCAGCATGGAGATGATGTGATCGTTCCTTTTTCTTTTATGAACGAAACGTTAGATGAAAATAAGATCGACTGCTGGCTTTCCTATACAAATGAACGGACACATGATATTATTCGGAAAAATTTTCATCGATCGGCGCTTTTTACAGGAGAAATCGAAGGTGTAGGACCGCGTTACTGTCCGTCTATCGAGACGAAGATCGAACGCTTTGCAGATAAGGAACGTCATCAGCTCTTCGTGGAGCCGGAAGGTCTGAATACGGACGAAATGTATATCCAGGGAATGTCTTCCAGTCTTCCTGAGGATGTACAGGAAGCTTTTTATCACACTATTCCGGGGCTGGAAAATTGCAAGATTGTAAGACCTGCATATGCCATCGAATATGATTGTATCAATTCTCTCGATATAAAGACGACTCTGGAGAGCAGAATTATAGATAATTTGTATTTTGCCGGTCAGACGAACGGCAGTTCAGGATATGAAGAAGCCGCCGCCCAGGGACTTATGGCGGGTATCAATGCGGCGCTGAAGGTGAAAGGGGAAAATCCGTTTATTTTAGATCGGTCAGAAGCGTATATCGGCGTTCTCATCGACGATCTTGTGACAAAAGGAACAGAGGAACCTTATCGAATTATGACCTCACGAGTGGAATATCGTCTTCTTCTGCGGCAGGATAATGCGGCGGAAAGGCTTACGGAGAAATCGTATCGTATCGGTCTGGCAACAGAAGAACGCTATCAGCGTCACCTTCAGATAAAAAAGGAGACGGAAACAGAGATTGAACGCCTGCAAACCACATTTATCAAGCCTTTGGATGCAGAGGAATTTCTCCTTTCTCTGGGCAGTTCTCCGCTGCAGAATAAGGTATCGTTAGCCGAGCTGTTGAAACGTCCTCAGATAACCTATGAAAATCTTGCGGCTCTGGATCCTGAACGTCCTGAGCTTTCCTATCACAGTAAAGTACAGGTACATGTGAATATCAAGTATGAAGGGTATATTTCAAAGCAGTTGGCACAGATCGAAAAGTTTAAAAGACTGGAAACCCAAATTCTTCCAAAGGATTTGGACTATAGCACAATGGATGGGATACGCCTGGAGGCGCGCCAGAAGCTGAACGATTTTCGGCCGGATTCTGTAGGGCAGGCGTCTCGTATTTCGGGTGTATCTCCAGCAGATATCAACGTGCTCCTCATTCATCTCGAAAAGCAGAAGCATGCTTCTTCTGGTAAAGCTGACGATGAGCGGGAGAGCAGAAGACAGGTGTAATATGGAAAAACTGGTAAATGCGTTGAAAGTATTGGGATATGAACCGTCAGAGCAGCTCATATCTTCCTTTGAGCTGTATATGCAGCGCGTTTTGGAATGGAATGAGCATGTCAATCTGACTGCTATACGTGAGAGAGACGAATTTATAAAAAAGCATTTTATCGATTCTCTTTGTTGTATCGCAGACGATCGATGGAAAAGGGCGAAAACGATCATCGATGTGGGAACGGGAGCGGGATTTCCCGGTCTTCCTTTGGCTCTCGTTTCCCCGGAAAAGAAGTTTCTTTTGGTGGACTCACTGAATAAAAGAATCCGAATCCTCGATGAAATTATCGCTGAGTTGGGTCTGCTTCATGTGACTGCCCTTCATGGGAGGGCAGAGGAGCTGGCACGTCAGAAACAGTATCGTCAGAAGTTCGATGTCTGTGTCTCCAGGGCGGTGTCGAGACTTTCCGTTCTTTCAGAATATTGTCTCCCTTTTGTTAAAACAGGAGGATATCTCATCGCATATAAGGGTCCGGATGCGGAAAATGAAATTTTGGAAGCGAATAACGCATTGCAGCAGCTCGGAGGAGCGGTGGAAGAAATCTGCGAGACTCACATGGAAGAATACGGTGTATCTCATAAAATTCTATACATAAAAAAGGAAAAGATGACTCCAGCAAAATATCCAAGAAAAGCCGGCACGCCCGAAAAACAGCCGTTATAGGTCTTTTAAGAGGAACAGACAGGGCTCTTGGCAATATTTTATCTTCTTTTCGTGTTACCTTCGCCGGATTTGCAGGCTGCGCCGTAATATTTCTTACTCGCCGGATTTGCAGGCTGCGCTGTGATATTTCTTACTCGCCGGATTTGCAGGCTGCGCTGTGATATTTCTTACTCTTCGGATTTGCAGGCTGCGC
>CAZGBL010000004.1:28488-30620 GCA_964523955.1 uncultured Oscillospiraceae bacterium
CGGATTTGCAGGCTGCGCTGTGATATTTCTTACTCTTCGGATTTGCAGGCTGCGCTGTAATATTTTTCACTGCAGCTTTCTGTGATACGGAATAAGAAAATTATGACCGGTGCCGTCTTCCGTCGGGAAATGTCGAAGGATTTCCATATCTATCTGAATTTTTACGTTATATAGTAGTTATTAAGTAAGGAACGCTAATATCAGTGTAATAATATATTTCAGGGATAGATTGTGAACAGGCTGCGAGAGTACGGGGTCTGTGTTCTGCACTCCGCAATGCTGTTCTCATCTGCTATGATGGAGGAATTTCAGATATGATGTTTAAAGGAAAAAGAGGGGAACCGACAGAAATCGCTGTAGAGCTTATCAGACCCAATCCGGATCAGCCGAGAAAGCAGTTTGAACAGACAGAGTTGGACGAGCTGTGTGAGTCCATCAGAGAATTTGGTATCATTCAGCCGCTGATCGTTAAAAAGGAGAGGGAAGAATACATATTGATTGCAGGGGAGCGGCGCCTGCGGGCAGCTATGAACCTGGGACTGAGTACCGTGCCGGCCTTGATCAGAGAAGCCACCGTTCGGGAATCTGCTTTGATCGCTTTGATCGAAAATGTGCAGAGAGAAAATCTTTCCTATATTGAAGAGGCACAGGCTTATCGAAGACTGATAACTGAGCATGGGCTGACCCAAACCGAAATTGCAAAAAAAGTGGGAAAACGTCAGTCTACGATATCGAACAAACTCAGACTTCTGACCCTGCCGGACGATATTCAGAATTTACTGGCGGAAAATCGCTTATCGGAGCGCCATGCGAGAGCGCTTCTTAGAATCGATGACGATGGTCTGCGCATGCAGATTCTTGAAAAGATCATAAAATACAATTTAAATGTGACGCAAAGCGAAAAATTGATTAATGATATTCTTTCCAAAGAAGAAAAAAAGCAGATGAGCGGAGAGCGTATAAAGTTTATAAGCTATAAGCTTTACATAAATACTATAAAAAAAGCATTTATGACGATTCAGGACGCTGAGAAAGAAGCAAAATATTATCAGGAAGATAAAGGCGATTCAATCGAACTGAAAATCGTCATTCCGAAAAACAATTCTAAAGGAGAGATTTCGGCATAAATTTGTGCATTCTGCAATATATGTATACTTTTGGGTATATTGAAATAATTGTATTTATCTGGTATATTGATTTATATAAAAATGCTGTTGGTTCTAAATATTTGCAAGAAGTATTTTATTGCCCTATTAAGGATTTGCTCAACGATAGATCATGTATGCGGTCTAACTTCTTATGGGCAACTTTATGACAAGCGCCAGGAGTTTCGCTCCGCTTAAAACAGTATTTTTATAGCAGATGGAAAGTGAAAATAAACGTCTGCGTTTTTATTTGGAGTGTTTTTTAGAATGAAGAAGTTGTGAGAAAGGAAAAAATCATGAAAAACAATCTTAAGAAAGTATTTGCCTGCTGTCTGGCTCTTCTGATGACGATGGCTATATTCACAGCATGCGGCGAGAATAATGCTAAAGACGGAAGCAGTGAAGCTGATCAAAATGCGTCCGGCACAGAAATGACAAAAGAAGATTATCAAGCAAAGATCACTGACATTAGCCTTCAGATTTCAGACATTACTTCAAAGTATAGTTCTGACATGAATTCCAGCGATGCTGAAACAGTAGCCGCTGCTACAAAATCTATGATCGATGAAATGAAACCTCTTTACGATGAATTAGGCGGTCTTGCAGCACCTGCAGAGTTCAAGGATCAGCAGGCTAAGATCAAAGAAGGATGCGACGCTTCCCTGGAAATTCTCGATCTTTCTATGGAATTGATCGAGTTGAGTACAAGCGCTGATCAGGCAAACGCTGAAGATATTACTGCAAAAATGCAGGAGTTGACTGCTCAGATGACAGAATTACAGGAAAAAGCTACTGGTCTGACAACTGCAATTCAGGAAGTGTCAGCAGCTTAATTTTCTCGATTCTATTACATAATCATTTAGATTCTTAACGAATAATTTACCATAAAATATTTGATATCGAAAACCCGTATACGGTAGATCCTATGCGGGTTTTTCATGTGCGCCTGGCGGCGCACGTTTCTAAGGGGTGAAAGTCCCTAATCCG
>CAZGBL010000005.1:0-2158 GCA_964523955.1 uncultured Oscillospiraceae bacterium
AAAAAAGTGTTAAAAGCGTTGGAAACTATCGCTTTTAGCGCTTTTTTTATTGCCGGACAGATCCGACGTATTTTTATTTCTATGGGCTTTTACCGCCTTAACGTTTTAAAGCATTTTTCGCTTTCCAAACAAATTCGATGTGCTATAATAATTTTATGCCCTTTAGGCAGATTTTAAGCGATTTAACACTTGCCCGCTTATCGCCGTAAATCCATCCTCTGAATACAGAGAATATCCACATATATCAACATAAAACGCAGCCTATCCGTTTAGCGGTTCGTCGCTGCCGGCATCCGGCAGAACCGTTTTCGCACAGCCGACTTCGTAAAACAGCAGATGCGCTGCCGCATCCGAATCCAGTCATTGTTCCGGATGCCGTACCGATAAACGATTTGCCGCAAAAACATCGAAACATCGAAAAGAGGTAAAACCTATGAAAATTTTAGTGGTCGGAATGGGTCTGATCGGAGGCTCCTTCTGCAAAGCGATCAAAAAATATACCGCACATCACATGATCGGTATGGACTCCGATGAAGCCACATTGGAAATGGCCATCGCCATGGAGAGCATCGACGAAATCATTCCTGCAGACCGTCCACATCTGATGTGCCGCGCCGACCTCATCATCGTCGCGCTTCCTCCGCATAAAATCGTTGACTTTGTCCTTGAAAATAAGAAGAATTTCCAAAAAGGCACAATCGTCACCGACGTTTGCGGTGTAAAAAAGTACATTGTGGATCATTTAGAAAAACCCCTTGCAGAAGAAGGGGTTGCGTTTATCGGTTCACACCCCATGGCAGGAACCGAATTTTCCGGATTTTCCTTTTCCCTGGCAGATATGTTTGTAAATGCCAGCTACCTTATCACATCCACCGAACGAACTGACCCGAAGCATATTGATATTCTCCGAAAACTCGCATACGATATCGGCTTTAAAACCGTCATCGAAACGACGCCGGAAAGACATGATGAAAGCATCGCCTACACATCACAGCTGGCTCACGTCGTGTCCAATTCTTATATCAAGAGCCCGACTCTTCCGAAAGAACGGGGCTTCAGCGCGGGCAGCTTTTTAGATATGACCCGCGTCGCACGTCTGGATGAAAATATATGGTGCGATCTGTTCCTGCTGAACCGCGATAATCTACTGTTTGAGATCGACAACCTCATGAAACATATCAATCAGCACAAAGAAGCGTTAGAAGCCGGCGATCGGGAACGCATCCGCGAACTTCTCAGAAAAGGACGCGTACTCAAGCAGCACAACGCTTCTGAAAAGAAAATCATGTACGACTAAAAACCGGCGCCGGATCACAGAGGCAATTCTGAATCCGACTTATTCATAGCAAACGGCGGACTCCTTCTGCATACCGCGTTATCAAGAGAGGAAAAAACATGATAAATACCACTCTGTGCTACATCGAACACGACGATTCCTATCTGCTCCTCCACAGGACGAAAAAAGAACACGACTTTAACAAAGATAAATGGATCGGCGTCGGCGGCAAATTTGAAGACAAAGAAAGTCCGGAAGAGTGCCTCCTCAGAGAGGTAAAAGAAGAGACGGGACTTGACCTTATGTCATGGCGATACTGCGGCATCGTCACTTTCGCAGCGGACGACTATCCCACGGAATATATGCATTTATACAGCTCCGACGATTATACCGGAACCCTTATAGACTGCGACGAAGGCGAATTGGAATGGATTTCAAAATCCGACGTCTTTCAACTTCCTATCTGGCCCGGAGATAAAATCTTTTTAAAACTGATGCAGGATGACATTCCATTCTTTTCACTGAAACTCGTGTACAGCGGCGATGAACTCGTATCCGTCAGACTCAACGGCAGCGAAATCACGGACTTTTCACAGTTTCCCGGCATCGTGCAGGATTGACAATACCGTCCGCAGCCGGCGGCATCTCATAAAATTGGCAGTACCGTTCGCAGCCGTTGCCACCGCATAAAATCGTTATCGGTTCAAAATCGATGATTTTAAATTCCATTTCAGGAAAAATATGAAAAGGATAAAAGGTATCGTAGCAGGTGCGTTTCTGGCTTCCTAAAAAACTTCTTCCGCGCCCACAGGACACTTACGCGCACAGGCTCCGCATCCTGTACAGGCGTCGCCTGCTTTCGGCTGGAGAGAAGAAACTCCG
>CAZGBL010000005.1:2258-20477 GCA_964523955.1 uncultured Oscillospiraceae bacterium
GGCTCCGCATCCTGTACAGGCGTCGCCTGCTTTCGGCTGGAGAGAAGAAACTCCGTCGTATCTCCGATACGTTCTGCGATAGAATGCTGCGCTACCGCAGCCACAGCTGCTGCCGGATAAAATCCGGACTCCACTGCAATGTCATAAAGCTCCACCAGCGTATCTTCGTATTCCCGATTGCCGTAGACTTCCACCATCTCGGCAGCTTTTTTCGTTCCGCCGGTAGGACTGAAATAGCACGCCTTTATCTTTTCCATGACTTCAAATTTGCCTCCGTTCTTTTTGCCCTTTACTCTTTTCTTCTACTTCATCATGATTTACAATAATACTATATGGCAAGCGGCAGAGGAATTAAGCTTCATCCATCCAGCCTGTCTGCACATACAGGCAGCCGTTGTGCTTTTCCTCTCCCTAGCTTATCTTATCCTGTTATTATGACATAAAGGAGGTCTAAAATGAAATTTCAGTGCGCTTTTATCTACGTTGCACCTAATTGTGACCCAGCGGAACAGAGAGCTGTCATTCCCGGTCAGGACATCGATATGAACGTCGTCGGATGTTCCACATATGAACAGGCGGAAATCGCCGCGAAAGAAATGGTAGAAAAGGGATGCACCGCCATCGAATTGTGCGCCGGCTTCGGCAACGAAGGAATTGCAAGAATCAAGCGCGCCGTCGGCGACGGCATCGCAGTGGGAGCGGTAAAATTCGACTTCCATCCTGCGTTTGAATTTAAGAGCGGCGACGAAATCTTCGGCTAAACGCAGATTTCGATCCATGGATTACCGGTCGGGAACGAGCTGCCGAAGCGTCTTCTGACCTGATAACATCCATCATAAAAAGGGGAAGATTAGACCGTAATACCTTTTTCACCGTCTGAGCTTCCCCTCTTTTATCCATTTTGTCCAAGCACTATTTAAAACAGAATCGAAAAATTACAATTAAAATTTTTCCATCAAAATCTAACTGCAGATATCCGGTTCCTGTACCAGATGATAACAAAATGACAAAATCGACTCGACTTTGCTGACATCGCTCTTCGCAGCCTGAATCATCACCAGCTTACAGGGCATCTGTCCATCCTCTGAATAAAGGCTCCCGCAGACAGATTCCTTCGTAAAGCCCGCCGGAAGCATCATATGAGGCATTCGCCTGCCAAAAGAGTAGAAATCTTCCAGAGTATCATCTGTCGAAATAGAAACATGTGTATAATCATCATTCGTAAACAAAAAAATTGCTCGCGACATCAATGTGCCCAACCTTGTAAATAATAAGTAAATATAATTATTGCCCAATACACTCACATTCTTTCGATAAGAACATTATAATGAATAACTCTTTATAATTACTGAGTGTATTTCTAAAGTTTTTCTTAAATTTTTCTCTGCCGAGTAACATATGGACGTACTTCTGTACTTTCAATTTATCACCCGATGGTGCATCGTTTCTGAAAAATCGCTGACAGTCCGAAATTCGTACCCCAGCGATCTGTAATATTCTATTATCTCAGGAAGAGCCTCCACCGTCGAATCCTTTCCGCTGCCATCGTGACACAGCAGGACGATCCGTTTATAACCATCCGCTTTCTTTGCATTTTCTATCAATTCCTGCGCCGTAAAATTCCCTTCACCATCTCCGGTGACTGCATTCCAATCGAAATAACGAAAGCCTTTTTCCGTCACGTCCTGCGTCAGCGCTGTCATAAGACCCGGTGCATACCGGATGGAAGCTGAGTTAGAACTCCCTCCGGGAAAACGAATATATTTGGGAATATATCCGATCTGCTCCATGCAGAGCTGCGATATTTTTTCCAGATCTGCATAATACGCCTGTACAGAAGAGTAAATCTGCCCGTAGTCATGAGAATACGTATGCATACCTATCACATGCCCTGCATCGTGAGCAGCTTTGATATACTGCGCGCAGTCCGGATTGATTCCCGTTACAAAAAAGGTCGCGCGAACCTGATATGCCGCTAAAATGTCGAGTACCTGCGGCGTCAGAGGTGAAGGTCCGTCGTCAAAGGTCAGATACATTATCTTTTCACCGGAAACAGGCTCGGATGAGCTGGGCAGGCTCTGTGCTTCCGACAGCGCCGCCCAAACGGTATCTGCCGCATTCTGCTGAATGGAAAAAAAGGCAGCGAATGATACCGCAAAAATCCCTGTCGTAAAAAACAGAAACGCCGCTGCCTTTTTCGTAAAAAGACTCTTCAAAAAACGCCTCATCGTACAATACCTCCCTGTTAAAGATATTTACGATCTGCGTCCTTCATACCCAAAACTGCCTGCTCTGCACACTGATCCCATATTTAGCTGTTTCACGCGCGCCTCAGCCATATCTCGTTCTGTCAGAAAAACGGAATTAAATCCACTGCGATTATCTCACCTTCCGGTATCTGCGCATTCCTCCCGCAGCGACCACCGCGATTAAGAGAATCACCAGAAAAGCCGCCAGCCATGGATTTTCCTCCACCACATGAGAGATGACTTCATAGACCGTCATATCGTCGCCGCCTTCCGAATCCTCATCATCCAGCAGTTCATCGCTGCTGCCGTCGGCGTCCTCCAAAGGCGCCGGAGTCAGGGCGGTTTCGGCAGCGTCCGCTGTCTCCGGAAGAAGACTCGGTTCCGCATCCGTGTCGCTGCCGCTCCGTACGGCGCCGGCGGCCGGGTCGGCAGAAGGCGCGGCCGCCGGCGCCGCAGTTCCTCCCGTCACCTCAGAGGCCGGGCGATAGTAAGAGCCCTGTTTGTCCAGACCTTCGCCGCTGAACTGCGCGATGGTAAAGCCCTTCTGAATCAACGCAGGCAATACGCTGTCGTATACCACCATGAGATCATCCCCTACATGACTGTACGTCACCTTCGACGCGTCTCCCGTAAAGTGCAGGATGACGTCCGGATCGAAGGCGTCCGGCTGAAGCACCTTCAGCGACGCCGGAAGCCAGACTTCCGTCAGCGCAGTACTGCTAAATGAACGGTCATAAATAATCTCCAGCCCCTCGTGGAAGGTGACGCTGGACAGACTCGTACAGTAATCGAACGCTCCCGCCCCGTCTCCGATGCGCCTCACCGTCGCCGGAATGTCGATAGACGTCAGCGCCGTACAGTGACTTACAGTGACATACGTCACCGGAGCATTGGCAAAATCTACAGAAACGAGGCTGTCGCAGTTCTGAATACGCACATTCGTCACATTCGCCCCCATCCTGATGGTCTGAAGACTGCTGTTATCGCTGGCGACATCCGTCTGATTTTCGTAATCATATCGGCTGCTGCTGATAGAGACTGCCGTCACCGGTATGCCGAAGAGTGTGTCTGAAACGACTAAATCCGTCACGCTCGCATCGAAGCCTACCAGAGTCAGCTGAAAATCCAGGCTGCAATTCGACATCCAAAGCGTCCCTCCGCCTAAAGGATTTCCATTCCCATCCGTATTCGTAGTAGACGTTAAACTGACCTCATACTCTAACCCTTGCTGCTTCACCCAATACTCCGGTCCATAATCATAAGTAGCCGTGCTCGTCGTGGAAAACGGCTGAAAGGAAAATTCCGCTCCGTAAGGGATCTGACTGTAATCCGAATACACATACAGCACCGCTTCTGCGAATTTTTCCGCCTGAGAGGCTCTGGACGCGCTGATGTGTACCTTTCCCGGATTAGATCCGTAAAAAGCCACCGTGCTGATCTTCGTCACGCTGTCGGGAATCTCCACTTCCTCCAAACTGCTGCAGTAGGCGAAGCAGAGTCCTTCCAACGCCGTAACGCCGCTCCCCAGTACGACAGTCTTCAGTTCGTCGCACTGTACAAAAGTAAAGCGATCGATCAATTGCACGCCCCCGGGTATGGTAACTTCAGAGATTTTCGAGCCTGCAAAAGCATACTGCCCGATCGTTTTCAAAGTAGACGGCAGCTTCACGCTTTTTATCGCGCTGTCCCGAAAAGCTTCCACGCCGATTTCTACGATGCCCTCCGGTATTTCATACGTCTCCATAGAGATATTTCCCTGGAGTAAACCCTCCGGTATTTTCGTCCAGGAGGACGGCAGCTTGATAGAAGTCAGTGCCGTACAGTTTCCCACGGCGTATTCACCGAAATTTTCTTCCGCCACATTGTCCGAAATTTCGATAGCAGTCAATCCGCTCTGATAAAAGGCATAAGCTCCCACCTCCGTCAGAGAAGACGGCAGACGAATGCCTGTCAGACCGCTGCAGCCGGCAAAAGCGTATTCGCCGACAGCAGTGATCCCTTCGGAAACGCTGAACTCTCCAAGAGGACTGCCGCATAAAAAGAGAAAATGTGCCGGGATTCTGGTCCAGCTTTTCGGAAGATCGATGTGAGTCAGTTCTTTACAGTTATAAAAGCTGCTCACATAACGACCGGCATAACCCTTCAGCGCTCCGAAATTCACTCCGTTCCATTTTGTGCTTCCGCCGATTTCCACCGGATACTCAAACGCTTCCTCCGGTACGCCCTCCGAGATCGTCACAGAAGCCAGCGGCGTCTCTTCAAAAGCTCTGGAATAGACTGCGGTCAGCGTGGAAGGCAGTGTTATTTTCGTCAGCTTCGTATAGGCAAAGGCCTGCGCGCCGATTTTCTTCAATCCATAAGGCAGCGCCGCTTCCTCCAGACCGGATTTCAAAAACGCCTGCTCTTCAATATTCTGCAGCCCTGACGGCAGCGCCACCTGTGTGAGAGCGCTGCAGCTCTCAAAGGTTCCGGCACTGATGGTGCGCAGCGAAGACGGCAGATTTACTGTCTTCAGCGCCGTACAGCCGGAAAACCAGAACTCTCCCGTCTTCGTCGTACCACTGCGGTAAGTGACATTTTCCAGAGATTTACATTTTGCAAAGGCGTTTTTTCCCGCTTGTTCCACATCCCCGGTAATGCTGACTTCCCTGAGATTTTCACATTCTGAAAACGCACTCTCTCCTAATACGGTAAGGCCAGACGGGAGATTCAGAGATGTCAGTCCCGTCTGAGAAAAGGCGGAAGCCCCTATCGTCGTCAGCTCGGCAGGAAAAGTCAGCGAAGTCAATCCGCTGCAGCCGGAAAAGGCAGAAGCCCCGATTTTCGTCACAGAATCCGGCAGGGAAATCTCTTTTAAGCCGATACACTGATAAAAGGCATAATCACCGATTTCTATGAGATTATCTTTCAAAGAAACCTGACTGAGATTTTCACATCCCGAAAACAGACTGGCCGGTACGCTGCTCCAGGTATCCGGCAGAACCACGCTGGTAAGAGCGCTGCAATCCTTAAAGATCTGATTGCCCCAGCTGTTTGTGTCCGGCTTTGAGGCGGCCTGCCCGCCGTTCTTTATAAACTCGACCTTCTCCAGAGTGGAACAGCTGTTAAATGCGCTGTAGCCCACATACTGCAGATCCGCGTTCAGTGTGATTTCTTTAAAATCGCATCCGAAAAAGGCTCTGCTTCCGATGGACGTTATCTGTACCAGCCAATCCGCCTTTGTCAGTGCAGTTTCAGAAAATGCGCCATCTGGTACCGTTTTCATCCCGGAAGGAACATCCGCCTTCGACAAAGAAGAACATCTTGAGAACGCCTCTTTTCCCAACGTCGTCAGACTGTCCGGAAGAATGACCGAAGTGATCTGGCCATTCCACTGAAACGCGTTGTCGCCGATTTCTGTCACGCCCTCCGGAATCGTCAGTGTACCGTCTTCCGACAGAGGCAGAGCCCCATTTCTCCACACTGTCACCCCATTCTCAACGAAGGCGGCTCCTGCAAAAGCATTTGCCTCGATCTTTTTGAGCTGCTTCGGCCAGGAAATGGATCTCATATCCTTGCAGTGGTAAAACATTCCCTCCGGTATTCGAGTCCAGGTATCCGGCAGCTTCACCGACTGCAGACAATAGCAGTCATAAAAAAGATTTTTTCCCGTGTGTTCTGCCGTCAGACTGTCAGGTATCACAAGCTCTGCCGACATATGTTTACAGTCCTGAAAAGCGCTGTCGCCAACCGAAGTCAATCCATCGGGCAGCGCGATGTCTTCCAGTTTTTCACACTGGCGAAAGGCTTCACTTCCGATGGTTTTCAGTCCATCCGGAAGGCGGACTTTCGTGAGAGATTTACATTCGTAAAAGGCTCTGGCTCCGATCTCCGCGGCTCCGTTCAGAAAGAAAACTTCCGTCAGACCGGTACTCTCAAAGGCAGAATCTCCTATAGAGATAAAGTTTCCGACGGCCGTCCCTCCCGTCGCTGCCGAGCTTCCGCCTGCAGATACGCTTTCCAGTGCGCTGCACTGATAAAAGGCCTTTTTCCCCAGAACGACATCTTTTCCCTCCACAGCTGCTGACCTCAGTCCGGTACAGTAGGCGAAAGCGCTGTCGCCTATGCGAACTACGCTCGACGGAAACGTCACTGACGTCAGCGCCGCGCAGTACAGAAAGGCGTAATCATCGACAGCTGTCACCGGCATACCGTTGATCTGAGACGGGATCACAAGATCTCCCGACACGCTTTCCGCGCAGCTTATGATAGTGATGCTGCCGCCGCTGACATCGTAGCTCAGCAGACCGCTGCCGTCTCTGTAGGTTCCTTCCTGTTTATTGTCCAGGGAAGCCTCATCCTTTTTCGTCTCTGAAGAATCAGCGGCGTTCTGCTCCGGAGCGGCGGTATCCATCCCTTCCGGAGCGGCGGTATCCATCCCTTCCGGAGCGGCGGTATTCATCTGTTCCGAAGTATTCACAGCTGAGCTTTCCTGCCTATCTTCTGAAACATCGATATTCTGTTTTTTATAGATGATGTCAGAATTCTGTTTTGAAACATCGTCCTCCGCTTCCCGCTGCTCTGCATTCTTCAGCTCGGCGTCCTCCGAAAGCTTCTCCTCCTCCGAATCGGGCGAACCGGCATTTTGTGAATCCGTATCGCTGTCCGCAAACTGTAAAAGATCATCACTCTCAGAATAACTGACGCCGATACCGCCGTCAGTCACCGTTTCTGCCTGTGTCGGCACAGAAATTACGGTGAGCAGAAGTATTGCAAGAAAAAATTCCGCCGCCCGTTTCCTTCTTCTTTTTTTCATGATTACTCCTTTTTCTATCTTATTCTGCATGGGATTTCAGTCTTCTCTGTTCCTGCGGTAGCGAGAACCCCCTCCGACGATCAGAAGGGCGATCACTGCAAAGAAAAGCAATCCCGCCGCCAGCGGATTCGCCTTCAAAGTGTTTTGTATGACTTCAAAGACAGTAACGCCGGCTGACTCCTCCGCAGCTTCTTCTGCTTCCTCCGACGATTTTTCGTAATCGTTATCCAGAGGCGGCGAGGCTTCGGAGTCCTCCGTCATCTCTTGTGGAGCCTCTTCCGGGACGTCCGTTATCGTCTCTGTCACTGCAGGAATCGCGATCTGAACCATGTTTGCCGGATCGTTCCACGGCTCAAGGGCTGCAGGATCAGGCAGCGCAGAAACCGGCTCGTACTCTCCGGTTCCGCCTGAGCCGCCTGAGCTATTGCCGTTTGGATTCGTTCCTGTTCCGGGACGCCCTTCTTTTTCATTATTTTTATCAGAATTCGAATTTTTTCCCCCTCCGGAATTCGTTTTCGTCTCTTCCGGTTTCTCCGGTTGTTCTGTCGATTCTTCTGTTATAATTTCCAAATGATGGAATTTCGTCCGTATTGGACTGCTCCCCAGCTGACTTTCGTCAGTGATAAAGGCCGCCCCGATTCTCGCATCACAGTCTTTCATCTCAAACTCCAGAAGATCCGTAATGTCCTCTTCTGTTCCGTAAAAATCACTGTATTCCACCTGCACATAGGCAGTATCGTAATATTTCTGATAGTAATAAATCGTGGTGGTATCTCCCACGGTGGTACGGTAGGATTCATAGGGTTCGCCGATGGTCACTTCTTTGTTGAGAGAATCCACACTAAGACTGACGATCGTTCCCTCCGAAACATAAAGCTCCGCAGAAAAAGCGCCGCCGGAAGACAATGTCACCCCGCTGTTTCCTCCCGCTGTCACCCGATAAAGAGACGGAGAGCCGAGAACCGGCAGACTTTCGTTGTTTATTACCCCCTGGGTCCAGACATTTCGGTGAGGATACTGACCGCCATCCAACAGATAAGCCGCCTCGCCGCTGGCAAATTGGGAGGCTGTTTTTCCCTCAAGTACGTTCCCATTCTGCGTCGCTCCATTCGCATTTGCAATTTGTCCCGAACCGTCGGCCACGGTAGGTACGATGATCGTTCCGTCTGCGGTAAATGTCTTATCGCCGCCTGTGTCAGCGCCGCCGGCGCTTTCCGCATCCGCTGCTCCGCCCGCCGCGCTTTTCGCCGCATCATCGATGAGCCAGCAGCAATTCGTAACGGAAGCGCCGATTCCTGTCCCGGCACCGGAACTCTCTCCCGCCACAGTTTCTGTTCCTACGTCTCCGACAATACCGCCGATCTGTGCGCAGTTTAAAATATCGTCCGCTGTCACTCCGGACGAACCTCCGGAAAAATCCACCAAACGGGCATAACTGTAACAATCGGTGATCTCCGCCCCGGAGCCGGAAATCATTCCTGCGATTCCGCCGATCTGTGCTTTCGTACCGGAAAGAGAAGATGAGACGGAAAGATCGATGCGGATGTTGATCGTTCCCAGATTGAAGCAATATTCGATTTTCGTATGTAAAAGTCCCGCAATCCCGCCTGCACGAACGGCAGAATCAGCGTTTGAGACAGATTTGGAGCCGTCTTCAGAGTCTCCTGACCCTGCAGATGAATCTTGCCCTTCCGAACCGGTTCCGCTGTCGGTTTCTGCGTATGACGATGAATTTGACAGCTGCAGACGTCCTGTATTGATACATTCGGAAAGAGCTTCGATTCCTTGATAACGGCCGGCGATGCCTCCGATGAGACGCTCTCCTGCTGCGAATAATGCGGTGGAAACAGCTTTGGATGATGCTGCCGAAGCAGTTCCTGAAGATACGGCTGCTGCTCCTTCCGCCAGTATTCCGGTATTTTTACAGTCGGCGATCTGCACTCCGCTGAAGTCGCCGGCAATTCCTCCCAGCATATACGAGCCTCCGGCGGCGCTGACCGCCGCTGCACTTTCACAATTTGTAATACTGCCTCCTGCCGCTCTGCCGGCGATGCCTCCCAGGCAGGCGGAGGGATCAGAAGGAGCGCCTGAGCCTGCAATATACGTCAGACTTCCGCTGACGGTGCATTCGCTGATATTTCCCGTCGTATATCCGGCGACAACGCCCGCGCAGATACTGTCTGACGCCGCGCTGTCCGCCCCGATCCGCACCGTAACGGCAGCGTCGCTGAGGTGAAGAGCTTCGATGCTTCCCTGGGCTCCTACAGCTCCAAAAATTCCCAGAGCCGCGCCCAGATCGGTTTCGCCATCGGCGCCTGTTGTACCCCCTGCGGCTCCGCTTTCATCGTTCTCTTCTTCGGTATTTCCCGTTTGCGTTCCGTCTTCCGCTCCGGATACGCCAACCTTTATGCTTAAATGGTAAATCGTATGTCCGTTCCCCAGAAAGGTTCCCTGAAACATTCCTGCGCGATCCGCGCCGTCCCCACCGCCGCCATCTGCGGTGGCTTCAGAATCGCAAATTCCGATAGGTGCCCAATCCAGCCCCGAAAGATCCAGATCTTCTTCCAGAGAAAAATATTGATCCTGAGTATTGTTTCCGTCGTTGGTGTATTCCGCCAGCCATGCCAGTTCTGCCGCCGTCTGGATGAGATAAGGATCTGAGGCCGTTCCGCTGCCGCTGACCGGCTGACTGGATCTGGAACCGTCCCATACAGAGCCAGAAGACATCGCTTTCCATTGGGCTGTAAAAATGAGATTTCCTTCTTCCGTCACTTCATATTCGCTTTCCGCAGGAAAGATGACGTCGCCATTTTCGGCTCCATCGGCAGAATCTGCTTCCTCCGAAATTCTTTCGCCGGAGCCTTTCTCTTCGGCGTCTCCTTGGCCGGAGTCTTCCTCGTCAGTTTCTCCTTCACCGGAGTCTTCCGTATCTCCCCCGTTGTCCGCCGCTCTGGCGGCCTTCCAGCCGGTAAAGAGATAATAAGCTGTGCCATTTTTTTTCGTGATTACGGTATAAGGATTTTCCGGCAGAATTATCGTCTCTCCTACTGCTGCAGAGACAGGCTCAGGGTCGTCTCCGCTGATGACGGCAGTGTCGTCTTCATCGATACCGCCTCTCTCAAAGGTGACGGAATACGCCTTCGCCCACACGCCGGTAAACGTCTCATTGCCCGTAACCAGATAGGCGGCTCCCGGCTTATATTGCTTTCCGCTGCTGTCCTTCCAACCGAGAAAATGATAGCCCTCCACCGACATTTCTCCCTGTTCCGGCAGAGAAACCGTCTCTTGTTCCGCTGCATACTCGGTATGATTCACGGGATTTTCTATGATAAATTCTCCTTCAAACTCTCCGCCAGGTTCTCCTTCGGAGGCGTAAAAAGTCAGAGCATAGATCGTCTTCCACTGCGGCTTGAAGACGACGTCTGAAGCCGCTGCCTCTTTCTCCGGCAGAGTGTAAATATCTCCTGCTTTGTAAACGGCGCCGGTGAGATTATCCTTCCATCCGGCAAAAGTAAAACCTGTCTTCGTCAGACCGTCGGCTGACGCCACTTCAAAGGATTCGCCTGCGGCGTAAGCGTATTTCTGTCCTTCAGGCGCTTCGCCGATCTCTGTGTCCGAGTTTTTCTCATAACTGACGGAAAACAGCTTCTGCCATTGAGCTGCATAGGTCAGAGAGATCACTTCTTCTTCGTCTTCCGAAGTGATGAGAATCGAACCCCCATTTCCCGCAGCTTCATCTGTCGCATCGCCGTCAGGCGGATTTTCGTCAGCGCTGTCTCCATCGGATTCTATTGCTGAGAGTTCTGCCGCGTCCCCTCCGAAAAAGAAGGCAAACATTCTCTGAAGAAAAGATGTTTTTTCTACCTTCTTCCAGCCGGAAAAACGCCGTCCGGACTGCATGATCTCCGGAAAAAGGAAGGTTTCTCCCTCATACAGTCCCGTGATGATAATAGCTTTGCCGTCCTCGCTTTCTGTAAACTCTGCGGCCTCCGCATCAAAGCCGGAGTTTTCTGCATTTGCTGCGAGAATCGCATCCTTCAGCGCAGAGAGTCCGTCTGAGACTGCAGATTCCGCAGGATCTGCCGGAGACTCTTCGCCCGGTTCCGCGCCGTTCCCGCTCTCTGTATCTCCCGCATTTTTCTCCTGACCGGTATCGTCCCCGCTCCCGTCCGCCTCCTCATAGAAATCCGGATAAAGCGTGATCTGCGCCGACTTCGCTGTTCTCCACTGCGCGGTAAAAGTCACGCATCCGTAAGCGGAAGCATCCGTTCCTTCCATCAGATCACAAATACGAAAAGTCTCTCCCGACAGAGAGTATGGCGCATGCCCTCTGCACTCTTTTTCCGCATCGCAAATCCAGATATCGAAGACGTTCCCTCTGACGCGGACAGGACAGTCGGGCAGCCGGATTTCCTCCGAGTCGGATACCGTGAAGGATTCCGGCAAATCTCCTGCAAAAATAACGTCTTCCTCCGAAATTCCGCTGAGAAAACTCACCGTATACTGCATTTCATCGGACGACTCTGTTCCGTCGTCTCTATTTTCTTCACTATCGCCGGCAGAGTTTTTCTGACTTTCACCGGCACCATTTCTCATATCGCTGCCGCTGCCGGAATCAGAACCGGAATCGCCGGCAGAATCGCCATCCGATGCTTCGCCCCGGCTTTCTGACGAACCGGCGTCCTCATCTTCCGTCAGACAGCTGCTCTCCGACGTATCGGAGCTGCTTTCTATGGATTCTCTCTCCTCTGCCTTTAATTCTGCAGAGTCTCCGGCCGTCGTTTCTGCAGTGATCCTGTTATCGTCTGTCATGCGGCTGTTTTCCTGCACCGCAAAAGCATTTCCCGGCGCCGATATCGCCACGCAAAAGATGAGGAACAAAGAGAGAAACGCCGTCTTACGCCCTCTTTTACAGCGGATACCGCCCGCTGCCCTTTTTTCCGGGCTTCCGATACTTTCCCAATTCCCGGAATTTTTCTGCCTCTCCGGGTTTCGCCGTCTTATCCGATCTCGTTCTTCTCTTTTCACCGTCTGCTTTCCCTCCTCTTTTGCCTGAAGATATGCTGATTTTTTTCATCGGACTTCGGCGGAAGGGATGATTCCCCAACCGCCGAAAGTCGAAAATGGAACCCGCCGCTAAAAAAAGCGCGGGGGACGTCTGGCTCTTGTTATATGCTGCCCTGCAGAGACATTCTTCTCTGCGCCTGTGACAGCGGAAATAATCTGACCTTATTTTATCCTGCGGCCTCTGCTCTTGCGGTAACGGGAATAACCTCCTACCGCCAGCAAAACGATCAGGACGAGAATCAAGAGGAACACGACGAACCAGTTGGTCTTTATGGTATCCTGAATCACTTCAAATACGGCCATATCCTCTTGCACCGGTTCCTCTTCGATAACCTCTTCCTGCTGACCGCTTCCTCCGCTGTCCGGTGTGGCCGCAGCTTCCGGCTGCGTGGACGTCACATCAGCGATAACGTCGCTGACGGCCTCAGCTGCAGCGGGAACCATTACGACAGACGCCGCATCAGAAGGATGGTCGGAAATCACAGGAGAGCTTACACCAGGCGTACCGCCGCCCTGCGGCGTTCCCGGATCTGTGCTGATCGGGTTGTTTCCGTTTCCCCCGTTTCCTTCCTGCTTTCCGGGATCGCTGCCATTGCCGCTGCCATTGCCCTTACCGCCCCCGGAACCGCTGTTCTCCTTTTCCGGCGGCAGCGGCTCTTCCTCATCCTTCTCCACGAAGACAGATGCAACCAGTCGGGAGATGACCTCCTTCTTCATGAGAGCGGATACGACAGCCTCCTCACAGACCTTCATAGAGAATGTCTTAGAGGTCAGCGTCTCCTCCTCGCTGTCCGCTCCGTCCTCATAGCGTACATTGATTTCGTTGAGACTGTTTGCTTCAATATCCTGATAAGTATAGTACCAGGTGCCGTTTTCCACCGTCTCCGTCTCTGTACGCTGAGAAACGCTCTGGGACTTGTCGTCAGCGTCTGTCGTCACATAGACGGTGCTTCCCGGCGCTGCGTAAAGGGTATCGAGACCGCTGCAGCAGGCGTTTCCGAGAGTGATGCTGCCGGCCTCCACGCTGCCTACACGGACAGGAAGAACCGACGGACTGCCCAGCGCCGGATACTGACCGCTCTGAGTCCACATCCCGCGGTCGACGCGCCCGCCGCTCTCTTCCGAAATCTCGCCGTTCCTGTCGATCAAACCGCTGTAGCCCAGAAGATAAGCCACCTCGCCGGATGCAAACTGCTCTGCGGATTTCGCCGAAGAATTTTGCAGCGTAACCCAATCACTGTAGTAGGAACCAAATAATCCGGTTTCGTCCGCCGGCGCATAGCAGGAGGTAAGGGTGACGGCACCATCTTCATCTTCATAATAAGTGCCTAATTCGTACGCACCTATAATCATTCCCGACGATATATACTCCGGATTATTTGCAGTCGCCTTCATCTGGCCGGTATCACAGGAATATTCTATGCTGCATTCTCCTGCCGCTCCGCCTGCAATACCTCCTGTCGTATGAGGCCACTTCTGAATACTTTCTTCATTCCTATACGAAACCGTGTCACTTGAAACAATGTCGGCTGAATTGAGACAATCAGAGATAGTCCCTTTATATAACAGCCCCGTAATCCCGCCCGTAGAAAAAGATTGATAACTCGTATTCCATTTTTCACACATTTCTGCGGTAACAGTTCCTGCATTGATACACTCTCTGACAGAATCCTCAGATGCAACTCCTATAATCCCGCCGATAAAGGTATTGACATAAAAAGATCTCATATACTGAGAATCACTTGCGTCCCAGCCCTTATCAAATGAGTCTAAATTTAGACGTTCTACATCACCTGAGTCAAGGGAAATAAAACCTTTGACAGAGCCGCTGTTGCGGCAGTTTTCTGCATTAATGCCTACGCCTGCGATGCCTGCGATACCTCCCATGCAATAGGACGTACGCCGATTGATCTCGATAGTGACAGCGACGTCTCCTCTGTTCTCACAATCTGTCATTTCTCCGTCCGGTGCCCAGAGCTTGCCCACAATTCCGCCCAGATTCGGACTATTTTCATAGGCAGTCGCAATACTGCCCTCATTTTCACAGCCGGATATGCGGATATTTCCACTGGCCGAAAGAAGAGAATATCCCGCCAGACCTGCAATTCCGCCTACATTTAGAATTCGATCTCCCACGGAAGCCGTATTGACACATCCGTCGATTTCCACATCGCCCAGCGCGGTGCCGACCAAACCTCCCGCAGAAGAACCGTCCCTATCGTCATACGTCAAAACTTCCGCTGTATCGTTATCTTTCGCTTCAATCTTTCCGGATACGCTGCATTCGCTAATCCTGCCTCCCATCATGTATCCCACCAGCGCTCCCACGTGAATTCTGCTATTTTCTGCGGTGATTTCCACATTTTCCAGATTGAGATCTGAGATCTGCGCATTTTTCGTATAGCCGAACAGACCCACATAGCTGTCGGAAATGGTATCGATCTTCAAACCGCTGACGGTATGGCCTCCGCCGTCAAGAACGCCGGAAAAATAGGTGGTATCTCCGTAGCCCACAAACGACCAAAGGCGCTGATTTAAATCGATATCCTCTGTAACGAGGAAATATTGCCCGTCATAATGCTTTCCTTTATTTACGTCACTCGCCAGCTTTGCCAGCTCATCCGCGTTGCTGATGAGGTATGGATCGTCTTCTGTTCCCGTTCCTCCCTGGAAGGACTCTGCCGCCGTGCCGTTCCATTCCACCGCCTTCTTCCAGACGGCGGTAAATTTCGCCGTTTTATTCTCTCCGCTGACTTTCTTAATAGGACAGGACGCGCCGGCGCTGTAGATCACGCTATCGTACAGCGTGAATCCATACTGCCATCCCACAAAGCGGTAATAATATCCTTCCTCCGCTTCCGGCGGCGTAAAAGGATTTTCCGGCAGAACGATTTTCTCATCTTCGGAAATGACATAGGATTTCGGAGTTTCTCCTGTAATCACTCCTTCTGTACCGTCATCCAGCGTAATGCTGCCCCGGTCGAAGCTGACGGTATACTGTGCCGTCCAGTCTGCGAAAAAGGTGGTATCGTACAACACGGTATAGGAACTTCCCGGCTGCCAGATATCGCCGTAAATATCGTCATACCAACCGCTGAACCGGAAGCTTTCCCGTACCATGGCGCATTCCGGCAGAGTGATTTCACTGCCCGCCAGGCATTCCATCGTCTCCGGTACATCACCCGTCACCGATACGGAATCATCGTCGTATTTTTTCTGAAAAACGACAGTGAGTTTCGTTCCCCACTGAGCCGCCGCCGTAATATCAGCTGCCGGCATAGTGAAATACCCCTGCGCATTTACGTAGGACGTCTTCGTCTTTTCCTCTCCGTCCGCACTGTAAACGTAGCTGATCTTCCAGTTTTTAAAGAGATATCCTTCGTAGTTCAGACCGTCGGCAGCCGGCAGTGTAATCACTTCTCCTTCTACCGCTTCAAAGCTGTCCGGCAGCTGGCCCTGTACGCCCGCTGCAGGAAGCGTTGTCCCGGCGGCGTTATCACTGCTGCTGCCATTGCCGTCGTCTCCGGATGTATCGTTTCCTGATGTTCCCGCGCCGCCTGTTTCCGCATCCGCATCGTCGGCTGTCGAAGCTGAGCTGCTGACGCCAGTAGTAAAGGTGACACGGTAAAGCTTGCTCCACACCGCCGTCAGAGTAATATCCGTATCGCCGGCGATATAAATCTCTCCCGCTTTCCAGAGGCGATTAATACTTCCAGAGTTTTCCTCATCCTCCAGAGACGATTCATTTTCTTCTTCATCGCCCGCCGCAATATTTTCTCCATCGGCAGGCGATTCCTCGGCTGCTGTGATCTTCCATCCCATGAAGCGGTATCCTTCATAAGTAAAATAATCATTTCCATCCGGAAGGATAAAATCATCTCCTTCCTCTGCCGACAGATAAAGCGATGATTCTTCCGCACCTTCCGACAAGAACGCGTTCTCATCGCCCTTTTCCAGCGTGATGTTCATCGTACCTGCCGGACGGAAGACGGCGTAAAGTGTCAGATCGCCGTCAAGCTCAGAGGTATCGTAGACATTCATCGGCTCCTCATTTAAGGATTGACCGTCGGTGTAGCTTTTCACCCAACCCAGGAAATAGTTTCCGGAGCTGGACGCCTTTGAAAGAGCGATGCCGCCGCTTTCCGGCGTCACCGGAAACAGCGCTTCCGGAAGCATATCTGCTGTCACAGCGCCGCTGCCGTCCCGCATGCCGCCGTCAGCAAAGGTAATCTGCCATCCGATAGTCACACGAATCGGATCGCTGTATACCGTTTTCGGAGCATCGGCGTAATCCGCGCCGCATACCACCATCAGGCGATAGTATGCAATCTCCGGAGCTCCCGCCGTAACGGTCAGAAAGGATTGGCCGGCGTCCGCAATATCTGTAAAATGATCACCGTCTTCACTCTTCTGCCACTGGAAAGTATGGCTTACGGCGCTGTCGTCGTTCCGAACGGCTACGTTCAAAACGCTGCTGTCAAAGGAATTGTCCGAAGCGGTATTTTCTGCCCCGTCCAGAGAACCATCCGCGCTGTTCACTGCCGCGTGCATTGAAACTTCTGTATTCTCCGCCGTCAGCTGCGGCAGTGTCGGAAAGATGGGAGACAGCGCTTCTGTACGAAATTCCGGCGGATCGCTGACTGCGTTTCCTTCTGCTTTCCACATGCAGAGATTATCGCTGCTCTCTTCATCGTAAACGGCGACCACTCGAGCATTCAGCCGTTTCGTCAGGGAAGTTCCGGTGATCTTTCCGATGGCCATACAGGAAGTCGCGATATTGAGTGATGTTCCCTTGCTTCCTGCTGCAGTCGTGCTGCCGGCAGTTCCCGGCCAGTAGACATACTGGCAGTCCGGAGCATCGGCACTTGTAACACAACCCGCAACGTAAGCGTAATAACCTGCATTTCCTTTAATACTGCGATTATTGTTATAGCAATTAAAAATCTGACTGCCTCCGAAGGTTCCCAGCAGACCTCCTGCATAGGCCGTATGGCCTGTGGCGGAGGTTGCTGTAAGGCTTCCCTGGTTATAGCAGTTACGAACTGCCGCTGTATCGGTATCTCCCGCAATACCGCCTGCGTGAATATCTCCTCTGGCTGAAGCGCTGATCGCTCCGGTATTGCCGCAGTTATACAGCGCCGTATCCGCTCCGCAGAATCCCAGAACGCCGCCGGCGAAAATTTCCGCAGCGTTTTCCTGAGAAGTAATAGTGACGGAAGCACGATTGACGAGTCCGTCAGCCGACGCGCCTTCCACGTATCCTGCCGCGCCTCCAACGTACACATCGGAAGGATCTGAAGGCGCGCTTACACTGACACTCCCGCTGACTTCGATGTCAGAAAGGACACCGGAGGTGCAGCCTGCCGCCGCGCCGACAAAAGTTCTTGCCGCCGTATTTTCCACGGTGATTTCCACATCTTTGAGCTTCAGATTCCGAACGGTACCCCGCAGATAGCCGAACAGCCCGCTGCAGGCATCGCTTCCCTGAAGGGTCAATCCGCTGATGGTACTGCCCGCGCCGTCAAAAGTACCGGCGAAAGAATAGGCGGCGGAAAATCCGATGGGTTCCCACAGGATTTCTCCCAGATCGATATCTCCCGCCAGCGTCACCGTACTTCCGGAGAATGTGGATTTCCCGTTATTGACGAGATAGACAAAGCCCTGCAGCTGATCGGCTGTAGAAATGACGAAATTCTTTCCCGACGCATCCTCCGGATTTTCCCACCAGGAAATGTCGTGCTCTGTCAGGATCAGGTCTTCGTCCTCCTCTTCGGCGAGGGCATATTCCGGTTCGGAAACGGACGCGTTCCCTGTATCTCCGGTCATTTCTGATCCTTCCGGCATATTTGTTTCTTCATGAAATATACCTGCGCCTTCCGTAATATCATCTCCGGTATCTGAATTATCGTCTTCTCCTTCGATGAAATTGCCGGCATTTTCATTCCTCGCGTCATCCGTATCATCGCCGTCCAAGCCACCTCTATCCGGGTCATCGCCGTCAGATTGGTTCACAGGCTGATCTCCATCAAAGCTTTCATCATCTTTTTCATCCAGCTGCCCTGTTTTATCTGAAATATCGCCCGTAAGGAGTCCTGACAGGGACTGCGT
>CAZGBL010000005.1:20577-29195 GCA_964523955.1 uncultured Oscillospiraceae bacterium
GCTGCCCTGTTTTATCTGAAATATCGCCCGTAAGGAGTCCTGACAGGGACTGCGTATTCTCTCCTCCCTGCGCATAAGCGACAGAGGAAACCGCTGTCGTAACGATCAGCGCGGTGCAGAGCAACAGGCTGAGCAAACCTTTTCCCCATCTGTATTTTTTTCTCATAGATATTGTCCCTCATGCAAGCATACTGAGCGAAAAAAGCGATGTATTTCCACCGCTTTTTTCGCCTTAAAATACCTTTATATCATCAATTTTCAGCCGTTCCTCCATCCATATCCTTTGATTCTCCATCAAAGGACTTCAGAACGGTTACCTGAATTTGATCCTTTTCCCTTATTCTCTAAGCCGCCGGATCTGTTTCTTCGGAATCTCCGCCTTCCAGAGTTTCCTCGCCATAGTGGAGGTATCTCTGAATCTTAAGCGCATCCATCACGTCGACGCTGCCATCCTGATTCAGGTCAGCGTGCAGACGCTGATACATGCTCGGATTCATCACGAAATCTACTGCGTTGAGGAAATTTTCAAAGCTGAAGAGATCCCATACGCGCTGTGCGTCGAAGATATTGACCACGTTGTTTTCCGTGATATCATAATCCGCATAGTCCACGGTTTCATTGCTGCCCTCGCCAAGGGTAAGGCTGGAAGCAGCTTCTTTCTGCGTGGTCGCGTCAGCTACGAAGTAAATATAGGTATAAATCGTCTCATCTGACGTCTCTGTCTTGCTGACGATGACATTTCCATCGGAAACGCTGTTATCCGCATCATTTTCCGAGGCGCTGCTGTCTTCAAAACTGTCGGTTGCCGCCGGCTCAAGTACCAGCGTGTCGAAAGCAGAAGCGTGAATCATGGCATCGCCGTCATAGAATACCGCAGTTCCTTCGTCCAGGGCGAGCTTCGTTCGATATGCCGCCAGCTTGCAGCCTGCAGGCGCCGCCGCATAATCGGTGATGAATACGACATTCGTCGCAGCCAGTGTAACTTCTGTACCTGCCGGTACTGCCATCTGAGAGCGGTCATTCATATCCGGCTCGCTGCCCGGCTCGTCTGCTGCCGCAGAAACATCCAGCTTCGCTGTCATATTTTCCGCATTCACATAGTTGTTTGCCCGGAATTTCAGAGTGACGACGTTCACTCCTGTATTGTCGATCGTTCCGTTCCGGCCGAAAACGCTGAACAGGAGATTTCCCGTCTCCGTTTCAGAAACAGCGGTGTGATCCGTCTCATCTGCTGTGCTTCCGATATATGTAAGGAGCTCGCTGTCATAGGTAACGTCTCCCTGTACAGCTCCCAGGCTTACGGTTTGTCCTTCTTCTGTGGCTCTGACGATGACATCAACGCTGATCTCATCTCCCGGCTGGTAGACCGTCGCCTTCCCTTCGCTCTGCGTGCTGTCTCTCAGCTCAACGGTGTAAATGCTCTTTGCCAGCTCTGCTGTGAGGACGAGATTGTCCGTCACTGTCAGGGTATACGTACCGTCGCTGTTTGGCGTCAGCGCCGCCGCTTCCGCTTCTTCCCCTGCACGCTGTGAAAGCGCCTTCACACGATATCCTTCACTGACGCTGACCGCTTCGACAGAAAAGACTGCGCCTGCCGCCGCTGCAACAGATTCCACCTCGTGACCGCCGATCTTCATCAGCGCTGACGGATTTTCTCCCGCTGAAGTTCCGGATTCACCGGAATGATCGTTCTGAATGCTGACAGTATAGACTTCATCTGCTTCCCAGGAAAGGAGCGGATAGCCTGCGGTACCGGAAACGGATTGATCCGGCGCGATGAGATAGGCGTCTCCCAGATCAAGGGCGAAAGCTGCCGTCTTCATCTCGTCTGCCGTCTTTTCAGAAGATGTTCCTGTGATCACAACGCCGTCATAAGCTGAAGCCACGGCTTCCGTTACACTCTCATCACTGAGGAAATAATTGTTATCCGCCTTCAGATCATAGCAGACATAGCCGACGACGCCTCCCAGCACCGGAGTGAAGCCTTCCGCATCTGCATCGCTGGATACTTTACCGATATTGTAACAGTTCTCGATGATCAGATTTGGACCGGTATGCTGTGTCACGCCGACGATGCCGCCCGCTGCTGATCCTCCGCTGATATCCAAGTAATTCATACTCGCATTTGCCCGATTCCCGACGGCTGCAGTACCGTTAGAAATCACGCTGCCCTCATTGCGGCAGTCGCTTATCGTTCCTTTGCTGCTGCCTGCGATTCCGCCTGCAAAGCCGATACCGCTGACCTCTCCTGTGTTGACGCAGGAGATAATCTGCCCCGCATCAGTCGAATAGGTACCTGCCATAGCAATCGATCCGGCGATTCCGCCTGCAAAGGTAGCGGAAGATTGTACTCCCGGCATCTGATTATTTCCACTGCTGCTCTTTGCATTTTTCACCGTGCCGTTGTTCTGACAGTCCACGATCTTCCCGATCACATTATAGCCGGCGATTCCGCCTGCCTCTGAAGCTCCGATCACAGTTCCTTCGTTTCTGCAGTTTCGAATTTCTGTCGCAGACCCGAAGGTATAACAGATGCCGCCTGCATAGCTCCCTGCTGTAATGTCGGCATAATTGACGCAGTTTTCGATAACGTTAGACCCGGACGACAGATTCCCAGCGACGCCACAGGCACTATTACTGCTGTCGACCTTACCGCTGACGGTGACGCCGCTGATCGTCACATCCGTCCCCACGGCGATGAGAATCACTGAAGGATAACTTGCATTTGAGTTATAATTTACCGCATTACTGATATTCAGGTCTTTTAACGTCGCTCCCTGAGCTGAGCCGAAAAGACCCGATCCCATTTTGCCTGCTGCGAGTACCAGGTTAGAAATCGTCGGTATACTGCCGTCTTCTTTTTGTCCGTAGACGGTGCCTTTAAAGTAATATGACGTACCGCTGTTCAGTCCGCAGCCGATCGGCGTAAAGGAATGAACGCCGTCCATAGGAATGTCGTCTGTAATTCTGTATACCGCTTCATTGTATGCAGCATAAGCCGTACCGTCTTCATCCGCTGCCGGCGCAGACACATTCTCATTGACCAGTCTGGAAACCAGAGCCAGGAGATTACCGCTGGAGATAAGATACGGATCGGATTCTGTGCCATGTCCCTTCAGTTCCGACTCTTCCGCTTCCAGTCCTACCCAGATACCGTCGGCAGAATCGATACGGACGGTAAGAACATCGCTCACCGCTGTCTTAAAGAAGCAGCCGCTGACTGCGCTGGCAGTCATGAAGTAATAAGTCGGACCGCAGATACGTTCCGGCGCACAGACTTTAGTTAAAGCGTCTGCGCCTGTCATAGCTTCTGCGCTGCCAAAGTCATTTTCCGACGCCTTGTACCACTGATAGTACACAGTGTTTTCACCTGCGGTTGTCACTTCTGCTTCCATATTCGGAAGCTCCGCATCTGCCGCAAAGTTTTCACCAAACGGCAGATCATCCACCGTCACAGCAAGCTCCACACTGCTCAGCGGATTTGTCTTAACAGAACCCACAGGAAGCAGATCATTTCCTTCTCCTTCCCAGCTTCTGTAACCGTTATCTGCAGCTCGGATATTGAGAGCGCAGAAAAGATCACTGTAGGAAGAATCCATACGCGCTCTCAGAGAGTCGCTGCGCTCATAGCTCAGTTCATAACCCTTCAGAGCTGTAAGTTTTCCCTCAGCATCGAAGGTTCCGATGCCATATGCTTTCCCTTTATTACCGGAAGAAATTTGGGAAGTACTCCCCTCCGGCGCATAGCAATCGGCCATCGTCCCATCATAATTATTCGGTATGGATGTACAAAATCCGCTGTAAGTCGTGCCATTACCCTGGGTAATAGCCACAGAGGCACTTGTGAGACAATTTTTCATTTCTGCCGCATACTGTAAGGTGACATTACCGAAGCTGTAAACATAAAGACTCTCTTTTTCACTTTCTGCTGCAGCCGTCACACTGCCTGTATTCGACAGATTCAGAAGATTGGCGCTGGCACCGTATCCTGCGAAGCCGCCGATATACAGATAGTAAGATTGCGTATCGACAATTTTCGAGTCATAATCCACATCACCCGTATTGATACAGTTCTTTAATGTGCCGTAATTTACGTATCCCGTAAATCCTCCCACATATCTTAGTTGTTCTGAAACAGATGGAGCAACGTACGACGCCTGAAATCTGATCTTCACCGTGCCTTCATTTCTGCAGTCTATAACGCTCAATGCAGATGCCGATGAACTTGTGTCTGCCAACTCCCCTGCAACGCCGCCCACATAAGTACAATCCGTAGCGTTTATCGTCATGCGATTCGTCACATTTTCCATGAAGAGGCCTTCGGCATATCCGATGACGCCGCCGGCATACTTGGAACCGTAACATGAAAGCGCTCCTTCCAGCGTCACATTCTGTATCACAGCTTTTGCCGCCTGTCCGAAAAAGCCTGCATAGGTTTCATCCGTTACGATGCGGATATTTTTAATCGTATGCCCTTTTCCATCGAAAGAACCGGTAAAAGCTGCGCTCTGTCCCGCCGGATTCCAGACACGGCTGCTGAAATCGATATCATTGCCCAGCTCGTAGTAATTGTCTGCATCGCCGCCGTTGATCTGCTTCTCCATCAGCCGGAGCTCTGCCGCTGTGGTGATAATATATGGGTCTGACTCTGTTCCGCTGCCTTTCGCAAAGCTTTCTACGATCTCTTCCTGGTCTGCATTTCCGGAGCTGTCAAAGGTGATATTTATCGTTTCGCTCTGCTGAGACGCGCTTGTCGATCCTATGACTTCCTCCTTATTTTCCTCATCAAAATAGGTTACGGCAGACGTGACAACGATATAATAGTAATAACTGGAGTCTGCGCCTGTCGCCGTATACTTCAGTTCTATCGGCTGGCTCAGGTCGGCGTCTGTCATTTCGATCCGCTCTGTCAGAGCCTCAGCGTTGTTTCCGCTCTGATAAAGCGCACGATACCACTGATACGACAGAGAGGTCGTTCCATTCTGATTCTCCTTCACATTGACGGAAGCCGTCAGAAGTATCTTTGCCTCATCTTCCGGATCAGCTGCAGCTGTCAGAGAAATCTCCGGCGCTTCGATGTTTAAGCTGCTGCCGGACGGCGTATACAGAAGTCCTTTTTTCTCTGAACCAGACGATTTCCACAATTTGTAACTTCCGTCGGCGTCCGCGTTTTCCACTACCCAACGGTTCAGTTGGCCTCTCAAATCCGCGGCGTCTTCATACGCCAGCGTATAGCCGTCTGCCGCCGTCACCTTACCGGAAGCATCGTACGTACCGAAATAGTTCGAGGCAGCCGTTCCGTTAAACAGCGGGAGATGAGCTTCTTCCTCAGAAAATGCATAGCAATATTCTAATGATAAATTCGTCGTACCGTATCCTACCAAAAGCCCCGTACGGCTTTCCGGTAAATCGCCGGAGAATACTGCGCTGCTGCAGCTGTTGTTAAACGTGGATTTGCTGCCTATATATCCAACCAGACCGCCTAAATAAGATTTCACTGAAAAACCTTCTGTTATCTGGTAGTCAATGTTTCCGGCATATACACAATTCTGTATTACAGCTTCCGTGTACGATATGCCCGCCAAACCGCCAATGTACTGGCAGTCTGTGACAGAAATATCGATATCGCTGACTACATTGCATAAAAAGCCTCTGAAATCTCCCGCGATTCCGCCTGCATAGGTAGAACCATTTGCTTTCAGGCTTCCATTTACTTCAACATTTTTCACGGTGCCGGTGACTTTGCAGAACATACCTGCATACGTCTTATCGGATACGATGTTCAGATTTTTTATCACATGTCCGTCGCCGTCAAAAGTTCCGCTGAAGGTCTTTACCGTCGTGCTCTTTGTCTCTCCTGCCGACGTCCAGCGCATATGATTAAAGTCGATATCCGCTGTCAGCCTGTAGTGAGCCGCATTTCCCGTACCGTCAGAAATCCTTTCCGACATCAGCTTCAGCTGTGCCGGCGTAGCTATGAGATACGGACTTTCTGCGGTGCCTTCGCCGCCGGCGAACGCTTCTGCCGTTTCTCCCAGATAGCCGTCGATATCCTCCGCAAATACGACGCTGGCCGCGTCGCTGTCCGCGCTGCCGGACGAGCTTCCCAGAACCGTATCTCCGTCCTTCCAGATCACTTCATTGGTAACGACGACATAGTAATACTTATCCGAGAAGCTGTCCTCGCTCAGCGTATACACAGCCTCTGCTGTCAGTCCGTCGGCAGAGCCTGAAGCATTTTCGCCGGTAAGCGCTACCGGATTGGATTTCGAGCTGTAATCTGACATATACCACTGCCAGGAAAGGCGATTTTCGCTTCCTGTGCTGTTCGCCTCGGCGCTGATCTTTGCCTTCAGAGTTACTTCAGCGCCAGTCTTCGCTGACGGGGCGGAGGCGCTGATTTCTATCGCCGGAGCCGCAGCGCCGAAAATCTCTGTTCCATTTGGACTCATACTGTCGAAAGAGGTTCCCGTCCAGAGACGATAAGCGCTGTCCTGAAGAGCGTTTGCACAAACCCAACCGTTGAGCAGACGGATCAATTCCGCAGAATCCGCATATGTCAGTTCAAACCCCTCTGCCGCTGTAACAATTCCCTTCTCATCAAAGGTACCCACACTGTTTCCTGTCAAGGTCGATGGGCTGCCGTTATAAAGCGGATAACTGCTTCCCGACAGCGCGTAACAGGAATCGAGAATCAGACTAGAATTAACATATCCTGCTATAGTTCCTACGATGCCCCCTGCAGATATCACCATATCGTCGGAGAAATTTACGCAGTTTTTCATCCCGTTACTATTGTATACCAAACCCGAAATTCCTCCCGCATTGAGGGAATTTGAAGAACCCGTCATTTGCGCTTCTATTGCTCCGCAGTTTGCCGAATTGACAATTATGCTCTGTAGATAACCTGAGATCCCTCCTGCATACGCAGTACTCGCCGTTGAAGACGACACTGTGACCTTTCCTTTATTAACGGAACCCGAAATACCGATCGTCTTGGTCTTACTAATACTCCCTGCGATTCCTCCGGCATAAAATGAACTGCTCGTACTTACGGTAACAGAGCCGCTGTTCACACAGGAATCGATACTGATCAATTCGCCGGAGCCCTTAAGGTAACCGACGATTCCTCCGACATAAGATGATCCTTTCGTTTTAATGTCCAGCTGAACGTCGGAAGAACACGATACGGCCTGAGAAGTTCCAGACAGATATCCAAACATACCGCCCGCATAAAATACTCGTGAGGCTGTCTCTTCCGAAATCGTAAGTTTTCCCTCCGCACTGCAGTCCTCTGCCACGAGTTCACTACCGTAACCTGCCATTCCTCCTACGTAGACAGCACTGGTACTTGCTGCAGCAGTCTCTGTACAGATTAACTGAATATCCACGCCCACATCAGAAAAATGAGATGACGCTGCATAGCCTGCCGCTCCTCCGATGTATGGTTTTGCTGTACTTACAGGAGCCGTGGCGATCTTCCCGGACAGCTTCAGATTGCTGATATCCGCACCGTTCAAATAACCGAAAAAGCCCATATATTGAGCGCTTTCTGTGATGCTCATACCGCTGATCTCATGACCGGCTCCATCGAACACTCCCTTAAAAGCATGGGATGAGCTGTCGCCGATCGGCGTCCATTCTGCAGCTGTGCTCTCTCCGTCTGTACCTGTTGACGAACTATTCGAGCCATCGCTGTCCGTACCGCCCAGATCGATGTCTGCTCCCAGAGTGATCGTCCAGCCTGAGAAGCTCGTGGCTGCAATCGACGTTCCCGTACTGTCAGCGGCTGTTCCGTTGACCAGCGCAGCCAAGCCTCTCAGCTGAGCCGCTGTCGTCAGCGTCACGTTTTTTGTCTCGCTGTCTTTACTGTACCAGGAGATGTCTGCCGACGATGCTTCCTCACTGAGGAGACTGATTCCGAGCTCATCATCCGATGTCTCGCCTTTGCCGTTCCTATCCTTCGGCTCTTCGCCGCTATCCCAGCCGGAATCATCTCCGAGGCTGTCGCTCCCATTTTCTTCTTCGTCTCCGTTCCCATCTTCATCGGTGACGCCGTCTCCGAGGGTCTCATCGGCATTCTTAATGACGGCGGCTCCGTCTTCCGATGGATCTTCCGCATCACCGTCAGGATTTCCTGCGATTTCATCATCGCCCGACAGGTCAGACGCGGTTTCGCCGTACCTCTGTTCCTCCGCATATGCGAAGGAAATCGGTATCGCTTGCGTCATTAGAACGGTGATACAGAGCAGAATACTCAGCATTCTGCCTATTTTTTTCTTGTTCATGTGCTCCTCCTTTTCATGTGCTCATTCACTTTTTATTTTTAATCTTTTGTACATTTATGCGCCCCACTCTTCACACATTTCCCGCGCCTTCTGGGGATGCATCACGAGATCGCCGCCACACTGGCCGACAGGGGCACACACATTTCCCGCGCCTTCTGGGGATGCATCACGAGATCGCCGCCACACTGGCCGACAGGGGCACACACATTTCCCGCGCCTTCTGGGGATGCACCGGCACGTGCATCCTCAGAATATGCGCTATTATGTTTTAAAAGAGAGATTTGCTTATTTTCCTTGTTTTCTGCTTTTCTGCGCGAATTTTCCGCGCGG
>CAZGBL010000006.1:0-2521 GCA_964523955.1 uncultured Oscillospiraceae bacterium
ATTAACCATAAAAACATATTGGAGTAGAAAGAGGCTAATTATAATCATGGAAGAAAAAAAACATCTGTTTCATATCGTACTCGTAGAACCGGAAATTCCTCCTAATACCGGAAATATTTCTCGTACCTGCGCCATTACGGGAACGAAGCTTCATCTCGTTAAGCCGTTGGGATTTTCTATCGATGATAAAGCGGTAAAACGTGCGGGATTAGACTATTGGCATCATCTCGATCTTGAAGTACATGACAGCCTGCAAGCATTTTTGGATAAATATGGAGATCAAAAACTGTATCTCGCTACTACTCATGGAGGTGTGCGCTATACGAATGTATCGTATGAGGCGGGATCTTTTCTTTTGTTTGGAAGAGAAACGGCCGGGCTGCCCAAGGATTTGATCGCACAGCATCCTGATACAGCAATTCGGATTCCTATGGGAGATCACAGCGATCTGCGCTCTCTGAATCTATCGAATGCCGTAGCCGTCGTTTTATATGAAGCGCTCAGACAGCACGATTTTCCGGGTTTGGTATAACAAGCGCCGGAGGTTCCTGTCGCTTCTGCAAGCGTTCGCGTCTTCCTTGACGAGTAGTGCTGTCAGGAACTCTGCTTCGCTTGAAATGCGCAGAAGCATTGTGATTTACAGATTTTTGTCAGGGAATTCTGTATACATTATGTTTAGCGCGGAAAAAGTTGAGAAAAGAATGGTCGTTACTGATTTATTGCGGTGTATTTTTTATAGGTTTATGTTATAATTAGCACGGTAAATTGAACGATTCTTCGTTGTGCGGCAGGGAGCGTTCATCTTTGCTTGCAAGATATTATTTTTCATTCAGGGTTTATCGATCAACTGCAGGATCAGATTTGATTTATATGTTTCAGCGAATTTTGTCGGGCAAGAGGGATAAAAATGGAACTAATTCTAGGCAGTCATTTAAAAACAGAACAGACACAGAAACTGATTCTGAATACGGAGATGATCCAGTCTCTGAACTTGCTGCAGTTTACCAGCAACGAACTTGCTGACTTTATTTCCGAGGAAATGATCGGAAATCCAGTTTTGGACTTTGGAGAGGACGAATCGTCGATTCATCAGATGGTAGATGCGGATCGGATTATGAATCCCTCAGAGGATTATGACATCGATGAATATAACGGATACGGCAGTGACGACGAGGCGGAATCGCTGTACGGTGCGATGGCAGGCGCCTTTGATCTATACGGCGACGCTCAGGATATGCCTGGCGTATATGCCGGTATATCGGGCGTACCGGAGTGGTATGAAGAAATATCGGGCGCTTCGGGCAATTATGGCGGTATGCCAGGCTGGCAGGAATATATGGGATTTACGGGCGGCAGTTCCGCTTATTACGGGCGGGATTCCTATACCGGTGAAGAAGGGCAGCCGTATCCGTTTGGAACGATCAGCGAGCTGACTCTGGAGGAAAGTTTACTCAGTCAGGTTGAATTATGCAGCGAACCTTATATGGTGAAAGCAACCGCTGCGTATATCATTCAGACGCTCGATGAAAATGGCTATATGACATATTCACCGGAAGAAATCGCTCAGGAATTGAATATTTCCGACGATCTGGTGGAAGAAGCGCGGCAGCTCATCTGGACGTTTGATCCTCCTGGAGTCGGCGCAGCGGATCTGAAAGAATGTATGAAAATACAGCTGAGCGCCATCGGAAAACTCGGCGAGAAGATGAGCATTATCATAGATGAATATCTGGAGGATATTGCAAGAAATCGCTTTTCTTCCGTCGCGCGACAGATCGGTATGACAGTGCAGGAAGTGAGCGATGCGGCGGAGCTGATCCGATCTTTAGAGCCAAAACCGGGGCGGGGATTTGCATCTTCGGAATCTACCCGGTTTATCGTTCCCGATGTCAGTGTGGAAAAAGTTCTTGGGAAGTACACGGTAAAAGTCAATAGTCACACGGCTCCGCATCTCATCATCCGAAGTGATTATCGCTCTATGCTCCGAAATTCCGATAAGGATTCCGGCGTGGCGTCATTCCTTTCGGACAGACTGAATTCAGCGATGTGGCTCATTCACAGCATAGAGCAGAGAAGGGAGACCATTTATAAAATAGTAACAGAGATGGTTGAGGTTCAGCAGGAATTTTTTGAAAAAGGCCGGCGCTTTCTCAAACCTATGACGATGAAACAGATCGCAGAAAAGGCGGGAGTACACGAGTCTACTGTCAGCCGGGCGGTGAACGGCAAGTATTTGCAGTGTCCGCAGGGCGTTTTCGAACTGCGTTACTTCTTTTCCGGCACATCGAATTTTACGGGAAGCGACGGTCAGGAGGCTACGTCAGAAGGTCTGAAATCCATGATAGAAAAACTGGTGGAGGCTGAAGACCGCGCATCGCCTATGAGCGACCGGCGGATTGCAGAAGCGATTTTGATCAAGGGAATCGCAGTTTCTCGCAGAACTATTGCGAAATACAGGGAAGAAATGGGGATTCCACCGTCTTCCGTCAGAAGAAGGCAGAAATGATTTTTGTGTGGGATT
>CAZGBL010000006.1:2621-18723 GCA_964523955.1 uncultured Oscillospiraceae bacterium
GGGGATTCCACCGTCTTCCGTCAGAAGAAGGCAGAAATGATTTTTGTGTGGGATTTTGAAGTGATATCTGTAACGGAAGAGGCCGTATATTTCTGAGCCTTCCGTTTTAAAATATTATGCTTAATTTCAGTAGAGGATTTCCGACTTTCCTGCATTTGCAGGCGGCGGGATGAATCGAAATGAAATAACGCAGGCGGCGGTGGGGCGGAGAAATATCGGTATCCCCATCGGCGAGAGGTCAATCTGCGCGTTCATATGACGCAGTCGCATTCCGATAATATACCGAGGGTGGATTAAGACAGGAGGAATCAATGAAAAAGACAATAAGAGATATCGATGTGAAGGATAAGAGAGTATTCGTTCGATGTGATTTTAATGTTCCTACGGATGAAAGCGGCTCGATTACAGATGACCGCAGGATCAGAGGAGCTCTGCCCACCATCGAGTATCTCATGGAGCATGGAGCAAGGGTGATTCTGGCCTCTCACATGGGAAGGCCAAAGGGCAAGCCGAATCCGGAGTATTCGCTTAAAATCGTAGCGGACAGGCTGTCTGAGCTTCTCGGCAAGGATATCCTCTTCATCAGCGAACCGGAGGTTGTAGGTCCTGAGACAAGAGAAGCGGCCGCTCAGCTTCAGCAAGGAGAAGTGATGCTCATGGAAAATGTGAGATTCAGAGCGGAAGAGACGAAAAATGAAGAAGCTTTCTCCCGTGAACTGGCAGAGCTGGCGGATATTTTCGTAAACGACGCTTTTGGAACGGCGCACAGAGCGCATTGCTCCACAGCGGGTATCGCGTCTTTCCTGCCGGCGGTCAGCGGATTTCTCATGGAAAAAGAGATTAAATTCTTTGGCGATGTGTTGGAAAATCCCCAGAGGCCGTTTACCGCTGTCATGGGCGGTGCAAAAGTGGGAGATAAGATTCCCCTCATCGAAAATCTCATCGAAAAAGTGGATCGTATCATCGTAGGCGGAGGTATGGCATATACTTTCCTGAAGGCCAAGGGCTTTGAAATCGGGACGTCGCTTCTTGAGGAGGATAAGATGGATATGACGCTTTCTCTCCTGCAGAAAGCGGAGGAAAAGGGCGTGGAATTTCTTCTTCCTGTGGATGTGGTATGTGCCGATGAATTTAAGAACGATTCTCCTTGCGACGTTTATCCGGCGGACGGTATGCCGGCAGAACGGATGGGACTTGACATCGGACCGGAGACGAGAAAAATTTACAGAGACGCTGTCATAAGCTCTGCGACGGTAGTTTGGAACGGGCCGATGGGCGTATTTGAAATGGAAAATTTTTCAAAGGGCACGAGAGCTATCGCGGAAGCGATGAATGAATGCTCTGGAACGACGGTAGTCGGCGGAGGCGACAGTGCGGCCGCTGTAAGGGAATTCGATCTAGAAGACAACATTTCTCACATTTCTACAGGCGGCGGCGCATCCTTAGAATTTTTGGAAGGAAAACAGCTGCCGGGCGTAACCTGTCTGATGGACTGACGGGATGCTTGTCTGATATAGCAAGCGCCAGATGTCCCCCGCTTCTGTAAACGGCGGGGTTCATTTCCGACTTTCGGCGGTTGGGTAATCATCCCCACCGCCGAAACCCGGAGGAGCGAAAGCTTCTGGCGCTTGCTGCAAGCGTTCGCGTCGTCCTCGACAAGCGAGCTTGTCAGGAACTCTGCTCCGCTTTAAAACGCGGAAAAAACTGCTGGGAAAAGAAACAGGAGAAAATCGATTATGAGAAAACCGTTTATTGCCGCAAACTGGAAGATGAATAAACTCGTCGAAGATTCCGTGGAGTATGGAGAAACTCTCGTGGAAAAATTGAAGAGCGAAAATGTAGATCTTAAAAAGGTGGATGTAGCGGTATGCGTGCCGTTTATACATATGGCGGCGTTGAAGGTCATTTTCGTACTGAGAAATATCAATGTGGGCGCTCAAAATATGCACTTCGAGGAAAGCGGCGCTTACACCGGTGAAATATCGCCCGCAATGCTGGCTGATATGGGAATTGAGTGTGTAATCATCGGCCATTCGGAACGCCGTATGTACTTCGGGGAGACAGACGAGCTATGCGCGAAGAAGCTGGCAGCGGCTCATTCCCACGGCATTCGTCCCATCCTCTGCGTAGGCGAGTCTCTCGAACAGCGAGAAGGACTGGTTCACTTCGATACGGTGAGGAAACAGCTGTCGGGTTGTTTTGACGGGATCAGCGCTGAGAGCGCGGCGAAGACAGTTATCGCTTATGAGCCGGTCTGGGCGATCGGAACGGGAAAGACGGCTACCGCAGAGCAGGCGAATGAGATGGCGGCCTATATTCGTTCCTGCATGGAGGAATTGTATGATGCCGAAACGGCGGAACAGGTGATCATCCAGTACGGAGGAAGCGTCAAGTCTTCTAACATAGCGCAGCTCATGGAGATGAGCGACATCGACGGCGCGCTGGTGGGAGGAGCAGGCCTGGATCCTGCGGAATTTGCAAAGATCGTAAATTTTGATCCATCTGTCGTCGGCAAAGAAATCACTATGGATTGATTGCGAGGAAAGAGTAACGCCGTCTCTGACAACGGCTTGACAGGAGCTCTCCATCGTGCTTTTAAGCGAAATGCTTTGCTGAAAAAGAAAATCTCGTTAATTAGATTTTTGTAAAATATACTGTTTTCCTATATTTTTTCGGTTATACTAATAGGTAGCCGGATTCTCGGCAAAAGATTGGCTTTGGCCGAAATGACGGAAATGGGAAAAGATTCATGACAAGAATACAGGAGGTTAGAAATGTCTTACATTGAAGAAGTCGTAGCGCGCGAGGTACTCGATTCCAGAGGTAATCCTACAGTAGAAGTTGAAGTGTATCTCGACGACGGTACGATCGGCCGCGCTATCGTTCCTTCCGGAGCATCCACAGGCGCGTTTGAAGCGGTGGAACTCAGGGACGGCGACGAATCCAGATATCTCGGAAAAGGCGTACTTCAGGCTGTAAGCAACGTAAATGATATTATCGCAGACGAAGTGATCGGGATGAATCCTTTCGATCAGCCGGCTCTCGATCAGCTGCTCATCGAACTCGATGGAACGCCGAATAAAGGCAAACTGGGCGCCAACGCCATTTTAGGCGTATCCCTGGCAGTTGCCAGAGCGGCTGCGGAATCCCTGGGGCTTCCGATTTTCCAGTATATCGGCGGTGTAAACGGAAAAGTGCTTCCTGTTCCTATGATGAATATCTTAAATGGCGGTAAGCACGCAGATAACAACGTGGATATTCAGGAGTTTATGGTCATGCCTGTGGGCGCTTCCAGCTTCAGAGAAGCGCTTAGAATGTGTGCCGAAGTCTTCCACAATCTGAGATCCGTGCTGAAAGCAAAGGGGATGAACACTGCAGTGGGCGATGAAGGCGGCTTTGCTCCAAATCTGGAATCGAATGCCGACGCGATTGCAAACATAGTAGAAGCTATCGAAAAGGCTGGTTACGTTCCGGGTAAGGACATCAAGATTGCCCTGGATGTCGCCGCTACGGAGATCTACGATGAAAACGAAAAAACATATTTCCTGGCTGGAGAAGGGATTAAGAAGACGGCAGCGGAGATGGTGGATTATTATGCGGAGCTCTGTGAGAAATATCCGATTATTTCCATCGAAGACGGTCTCGCAGAAGAAGACTGGGAGGGCTGGAAGCTTCTCACAGAAAGGCTGGGCAAGAAGGTTCAGCTGGTGGGAGACGATCTGTTCGTAACGAATACGGAAAGACTGAAGAAGGGAATCGATATGGGCGTAGCAAATGCGATTCTCATCAAGGTAAATCAGATCGGCACGCTGACAGAAACGCTGGACGCTATCGAAATGGCCAAGGAAGCAGGATATACCGCAGTAGTTTCTCACAGATCGGGTGAATCTGAAGATACTACCATCGCGGATTTGGTAGTAGGTCTCAACGCAGGACAGATCAAGACAGGGGCACCGTCCAGAACGGATCGTGTGGCTAAGTATAATCAGCTTCTCAGAATCGAAGAACTTCTCGATGAAACGGCGGAGTACAGAGGCCTTGACAGCTTTTATAATCTGAAATAGCAGAGGATGAAAGTATGCCTTGCGAAGCGCCGCGCTGGTGTGGCATGTGCGGATAGAAATCTTTGATTTCGTTGTCCACACTTTCCTTTTTTAATTTAATGAAATGGGATTGCATATTGTATCTGAAAATGGTATAGTATATAAGATTGATCATATTTTAATACATATCGGGGAACGCACAGTCAGGGGCGGGATCATCCGCCCATAATCGATACAAAGGAGGTCATCCGCGTGAAGATAGCATTGATGATATTGCTGGTAGTCGCATCTGTCGTTTTGATTGCGAGTATTCTTTTCCAGTCCGGCAACAGCGCAGGTCTTTCCGGTTCTATTGGAGGCGGCGCAGAACAGCTTTTCGGAAAGAAAAAGAGCAGCGGCTATGAAGCTATACTCAGCAAGATAACTGCAGCAGGTGCAGTCATATTCTTCATCTGTGCGATTGCGCTTACAGCAATCGAATAAATGCGATACAATGCGGGCAGAATTGGTTTTCTGCCCGTTTTTTGATATATGGAAATCCGGAAAGAGTGAGTGGAGGAAGTTTAAAAGATTCGGAGAAAGTGGTAATTCGGAGAAAGTCGCTGAACGAGTATCATGTATTTGTATAAAACGCATCGAATCGGCGGATAATATTTACTGCAGGGCAAATGCACATTTTCGTACGAAAGGAGAAAATCATGAAAAAAACACGTTTTGTGATTGCATTGATGCTGCTTTTATCCGTACTTTTACTTCCTGCATGTGGCAACAACAACGGCAAAGCATCGGACAGTAATTCCAATAACAGCGCTGCAGGTGAAGTGGGAGGCGCAGGAAAAGATCTTGCGGACGACACAAGGGACATGGGCGATGACATCGAAGACGGAGCCAAGGATGCTGTCGATGATGCGGCAGGTTTGGGAGAAGACGTTGCGGACGGCGTCAGAGATGCAGCAGATGATGTCAAAGATGCGTTGACCACAGATGATAAGACGAATAATGGCAGCAACGATGTAAAAGACAATACAAATACTGCAAAAGATACCGGAACGAAGCAGTGACGATACTGCTGTCAGGATTCGCGGAATGCTCATGATTTGAGAACTGCGAATCCGTTACATAGATTAGAGGAAAAAAGCATGGGGAAGAAATATGAAATTCAGAACGAAGTAAGTGACGAAAGAAGGAATGAAATCAGAAGTCTGCTGCTTGCGGCAGCGGGAGACCATTCCGTTTCTCTCCTGTCAGAACAGGATATTCTCAGCGTTATACAGCCGGAATCAAAGGAAATAGGCGTCGTTATTGAGGAATTAGATCATCTGGAAGCAGAAGGGGCTCTGATAAAAAATAAAAAGGGACGCTGGATGCTTCCCGGGGCATATGGCCTTCATGCAGGAACCATGCGCCGCCATCGGCGGGGATTTGGATTTGTCACATTGGATGACGGCAGCCGGGACGTCTATATTCCGCGGTCAGGTATGTCACACGCCATCGATGGAGATCGCGTATTGATCCGACTGTTTTCGGAGACGCAGGGAGATCACCGGACGGGCAGCGTAGAAAAGATTACGTCTCACGGCGTGACGTTTGCCACGGGGATTTATTCGGCCGGCGGTAATTATGGATTTGTCATTACAGATAGTAAAAATCTGGAAGATATTTTCGTGCGAAGAGAAGATTCTATGGATGCGCAGTCCGGAGATAAGGTTCGCGTGCAGATTACGAAATATCCCGATGATACTGCAGGCATGCGGGGCGTTATTACGGAGATTTATGGAAAAGCCGGGGATGGCAGAGCGGAATCCGCAGCGATTTTAAACAGGTACGAAGTAAAGACCGATTTTTCGGAACGCATTTTGTCAGACGCTCGAAAGATTCCGCAGAAACTGATGGAAATCGATGTCAGCGGCCGCGTGGATCTGAGAGAAGAGAAAATCATTACTATCGACGGAGCTGACGCCAGGGATTTTGACGATGCTGTACGGGTGGAAAAGCTGGAGAACGGATGCTATCGGCTTTTGGTATGCATCGCTGATGTGGCGCATTATGTAAAGGAAGACTCGTCCCTGGATCGTGAAGCGTTTTTACGCGGATGCAGTATTTATTTTCCGGATAGAGTATATCCGATGCTGCCGGAGGAACTGTCGAATGGAATCTGCAGTTTAAATCAAGGAGAGGACCGTCTTACACTGACTGCTGAAATGGAAATCGATTCTCTGGGCGAAGTGACAAATTATCGGATTTACGAAAGCGTGATCCGCTCCTCTGCTCGTATGGTTTATTCCGATGTATCCGATATTTTGGAGAACGAGGATCAGCTGCTGAAACAAAAATACGAAGCATTTTTACCCATGCTTTACGATATGCGAGATCTGGCCGCAATACTGGCAAAGAAACGCTATAGCGAGGGCAGTATCGATTTTGATGTAAGGGAGTCCCATATCACGGCAGATGAGGAAGGCAATGTTCTTTCAATCGAGCCGGCGGAACGAAGAGTGGCGAATAAAATCATCGAAGAATTTATGCTGACGGCCAATAAAGTGATAGCAGAGCATTGTTTTTGGATGGAAGTGCCGTTTTTATACCGAATTCACGAAAAGCCCGATCAGATGAAAATGGAGCAGCTTAAGCATTTTGCGGGAAGCCTGGGTCTGACGCTGAAGGGATCCTGCGACAATATTCATCCTAAGTCTATTGGCGATCTCTTACAGCAGGCCAAAGGAAGCGACAGCGAGCATGTCATCAGCAGAGTTTCTCTGCGATCGATGAAAAAAGCCGTTTACGATACGGAATGCAGAGGCCACTTCGGACTTGGCTTTCGTTATTACTGTCATTTTACTTCGCCGATTCGGAGGTATCCGGATCTGATGATTCATCGGATCATAAAGGAGACGCTGCACGGTGTGATCGAAGGGGAGCGGTATCAGAGACTGGCGAAACGCGCGGCTGAGGCAGCGCAAATGTCTTCTCTTCGTGAACGGGCTGCTGTGGATGCGGAGCGCGCCATCGAAAAAAAGATGAAAGCAGAATATATGAGCCGTATGATAGGAGAGCAGTTTGCCGGAATTATCAGCGGCGTCGCCAGCGCCGGATTTTTCGTGGAGCTGGAAAATACCGTCGAAGGATATGTTCCTGCAGAGCTGATGATGGATGATTATTATATCTATGATGAAAAAAATTATCGAATGATCGGGGAACGAACGCGCAGAGTGTTTTCTATCGGAAATCGTGTCGTCGTCGAAGTGGACAAAGTGAATACGATTACCGATGAAATCGATTTTCGCTTAATCCGTGCAGATGGAAATAAAAACAGAGAAAAAAAGGAATCAAAGAAGAGATCCTCGGATAAGCAAGTCAGAGATGCGAAAAGATCAGAGCGGAGGAACAGGCGCAGATACCGCCGATGAATATCGCAGGTGCCGGATATCCCCCTGTTTCTGCGCTTTTTCCGGGCTGTAAAGAATGAGATAAAGTTAATGTCAAAGCAGATAAACAGCGCTGAAGGACGGGCGGCGAAGAGAGGGCTTGCCTTATGAATTCGTGAGAATCCATAAGGCAAGCCCTCTCTTCATCAGCTGCACGATCAGATTTACTTTAAACGATAATACAATGAAAAACATACAGTAAAAATTCAATAAGGACAGATTTACAGCGGCATCCTGCGATCCCCCGCCGCTGTCGCCTCCTGAATGAACAGACGTTCGGACAAAGGGAGATTGCTGCGGCAGGATGGTCAGGATGGGTTCGTCCTGTATCTGTTATATCAGTCCCAGTACGATGATAATCATCACGATGACCGGCAGTACAAAGGTGACATAACCTCTGATCCAGGATGGGATTTTTGCACCCGCGCCCGTATTTGCCTCATCTTGATAATTTTTAAATCCCCAGCCGACCCTCGTCACACAGAATAGAAGATAGATAAGAGATCCGATGGGTAATAGCAGATTGCTGACGAGGAAGTCTTCCATATCCAGGAAATTTTTCCCCGCGATGGCAGCACCGCTCCATACATTGTAGCCGAGTACGCACGGTATGGACAGAATCGCGATGAGAATGCCGTTGATGATACAGGCCTTTTTTCTGCCGATATTCCACTTATCCATGCAGCAGGCGGTAATATTTTCAAATACCGCCAGCACTGTGGAAAGTGATGCGAAAGACATGAATAAGAAGAAGAGTATTCCCCAGAACTGCCCTCCCGTCATGGAATTGAATACGTTCGGAAGAGTGATGAAGATCAGAGAAGGTCCCTGATCCGGACTGACGCCGAAGGAGAAACATGCTGGAAAGATGATCAGCCCGGACATTACTGCGACGAATGTGTCCAGAGCGGCGATTCTTCCGGCTTCTCCCAGCAGAGAACGATCTTTGCTCATATAGCTTCCGAAGATGAGCATAGCGCCGATTCCGAGACTCATGGTAAAAAAGCTCTGGTTCATAGCCGCTACCAGAGTATTGAGAATACCCACTTCTTTCATTTTTCCGAAATCCGGTTTCAGATAGAAGGAAAGTCCCTTCGAGCCGCCATCCAGAGTGACGCTGTGAACGGCGAGAACGACGATGAGCAGGAGGAGAGCGATCATCATTACCTTTGTGATCCGCTCCAGTCCCTTCTGAAGGCCCTGACCGCAGATGAAAAATCCGAATATCACCGTCAGCAGCATCCAAAAGCCCATTTCAAAAGGATCCGATAATAGATTGCCGAATACCCGGCCTACACCGCCGGTATCCAGACCGTCAAATTCATTTTTCATAAATTTGACCATATAACTCAGCATCCATCCGGATACGGTGGTGTAATACATCATGAGAACGTAATTTCCCACCATAGCGAATACTCCGTGAATGTGCCATTTCTGCCCCGGCTTTTCCAGTTCGTTGTAAGCGCTGACGGTACTCTTCCTGCTGGCCCTGCCGATGGCCAGTTCCATGGTGAGTACGGGAACAGCGATGACGATCAGAAAAATCAGATAGAAAAGCACAAAAGCGCCGCCGCCGTAATTTCCGGCGACGTAGGGAAAACGCCATACATTCCCGATGCCGATGGCACAGCCGGCGGAGATCAGAATGAATCCGAGCCGTGATTTGAAGTTTTCTCTTTTCATAAATTCCTCATATTAATCTAACGTGCAATGCTAATTATATCAGCAGAGAATTGTTGAACACAATGGAAAATGAAAAGTAAAGTATTTTTTGTTCAAAAAATGTGTTTTTTTCTTGTTAATTAAGTTTTTTGTGATAAAAGGGGCTGTAAAACAGAAAAAAATACGGCTAATCTCTGTTCTTTTGTCCTTTATTCTTTTCCATGCTGACAAGCACCGCCAACAGATCGTCAAAGACGAGATCCCGGTCTTTTTCATTGAGAATTTCATGACGTAGACCGTCATACAACTTTGCGTGTGTGTTATGGTAGCCCATACGGCGCATGAAATCCACGGCGGCTTTAAAGTGTTTTTGATCGATCAGACAGATATCCTCCGCGCCTGATGCGAAGTGAACAGGAAGCGCGGGATGTTTTCGCTGCCAGTTTTTTTTGCTGTAGACGTCGATCATCAGCTGAATCAGTCCTTCGTAGCCATCTGCCGTGAAGGTGAAGCCGCAGAGCGCATCCATATCATAAGACTGGACGACCGATTCCACAGAACAGATCCAGGATGCTTTGGAGAGGGTATCGGAACGTTTTGCTCTCGGTGCGGCCAAACGGTCGATGATAAGGCTGACATGGCGATCTCCGTACAGCAGTTTTATAATCTTTGTGAGGAGAAGGCCTAGATAAGCTCCGGCTTTTTTTGACGGAGAGCCGATAACGATTAAGCCGCTGATGAGATCATCGTATCGCTTTGTATATGCGCGGACGACGAGAGAACCCATGCTGTGCCCGAAAAGAAACACGGGAAGAGCAGGATATTTTTCTTTAATATATCGGGTCACAGCGGCGGTATCTTCGACCAGTGCGCGAGCGCCGCCGCCGTAAAAATATCCCAGATCCGCCCCGCGCCGCACGCTTTTTCCGTGTCCTCTGTGATCATGTATGATACAGATGTATCCGTGAGAGGTGAGAAAATTCATAAAGCCGATATATCGTTCTTTGTGTTCCGCCATGCCGTGAACCAGCTGGACGACGCCCGGCGCTCGATCAGGCTCATCCGGCAGCGCTGTCAGAACGCTGATAGAGAGTTGGTCGAAGGGCGATTTCAGGAAGGTGGAAACGTGTTTCATAACGTTCTCCTCTCTTATTGAAGCGATGCTGGATCTGCGAAGGCGTGTTCCGGGTAGACTCCCTGAAGATAGTCCGCAAAATCTTTATTGTGCTGCCGCACGAAAGCCATGCTGACGTTTTCTTCGTGGCCCGGCCAGATCATATAATCGTCGGGAAGCAGAGGGTCCAGTTTGCGAATAGATCGCTCCATGTCCATAGGAGAGCCTGTTTCAAAGACGACATAGCCGGTATCTGTGGGAAACAGCGTATCTCCTGTAAAAATATTTTTCGATGACTGACAGAGAAAGGAGAGGCCGCCGCTGGTATGTCCCGGCGTTTCGATTACATGAATTTCTTCGTTTCCTAACGTCAGAATATCGCCTTCTTTCAGATAGACGTCTACGGCGCCTCTATAGCGTTTGGCGTCTCTGCGGTTCATATAGACTTTGACGCCGAGTATCTTTCGCAGCTCTTCGCAGGCGTCCGTGTGATCGTAGTGATAATGCGTCGCGAGTATGCCTTTTACGTCAAAGCGGCGCCTTTCGACGATGTCAGCGATTTTTTTCGCCTCGTATCCCGGATCTATGATCCAGGCTTCTCCGCCGTCATGGTCATATATGATGTAGCAGTTGTTTTCCAATTCGCCGAAAATCTTGCGTATAATTTCCATTTATTGTGATTCTCCTGTATTTTAAAATATCTTACTCCTGCTGCGCTGCTGTATCCGGCTTTCCAGGATCGACGTAGACCGTATTGTTGTTCGTAAAGATGACGAAGCCTGGCTTGGCGCCGTTGGGCTTTTTTACATGTTTTACTCTGACGTAATCTACGGGTACGTTTCCCGATAACCTGGCCTTGCTGTGAAGAGCAGCTACGGCTGCCGCTTCAAAGATTTCTTTTTCCGTCGGTTCAGCGCCGTCGGTAAACAGGATGACGTGGGATCCCGGAATGTCCTTTGTATGGAGCCAGATGTCTTTTGAAGAAGCCGTCTTAAAGGTAAGAATATCGTTTTCTTTATTATTCCTGCCTACGAGGATTTTTTTCCCGCTTGACGTAAAATATTCGATAGGATCGCTCTTTGTTTTTTTCGGCTTGTCCTTCGCATTTTTTCTGCGAAGAAATCCGTTTTCGATCAGTTCCGTACGGATATCATCCAGGTCTTCTGCTTTTTCTGCATTATCGATAAAAGTGAGAACGGAATCGAGATAGGAGATTTCCTTTTCCGTTTCCTCCAGCTGAATTTTTTTCTCTACGATGGCCGTCTTCGCTTTAGAATACTTTTTAAAATAGCGCTGAGCGTTTTTTGCTGCGGAATAGCGGGAATCCAGGGGAATCGTCATCATTTCGCCGGTGTAATAATTGAGCACCTCCGCGGAATTTCTGCCCTCCTGCACTGTGTGGAGACTGGCGGTGAGGAGTTCGCCGAAAAGGCGATAGTCTTCGGAATTTTCCGCCTTGAGAAGGTCTTCAGAGAGACGTTGTTTTTTCAGCAGCAGCTTATCGAGACCTGCACATACCGATTTTCTCATATCCTGGGATTTCTGGCGGATTCTGTTAGATGAAACGCGGCCTTCAAAATAGCGTTCACAAGCTTCACTGACTGATTCGCATACGGCGGTTTCATAGTGATCCTCCAGCATGGTCAGGGGAATCGCGTGAAAATCGGCAGGCGCGCCGGACTCATTTTGATAGATGCGCGGCTGCAGCTTTTCGCCTGCAGCGTCTCTGACGATATTCATCAGTTCTTTATAGGACGCAGAGCCAAGGGGATTCTCATGTTTGCGGCAGCGATAGATGATTTCAGACGCCATTACAGGGCTGATGCCGGAGATTGCCTTTACGATGGCTTTTTCCGGATCGTCGTCAAAGCCTGCAGCTGTTACCGCATCGAGATATTGAGCGAGGGTCAGATCGAAATAGGAGATTTTCCCCTGAGAAGGGGGAGCTACGTAAAGGAGGCCAGGAAGTGTCTGTCGATACCGGTTGACGTCGCCGGAAATCCGTTTGATGCAGTCTAAAATTTTGCCGCTTTCGATGTCTACCAGAAGAATGTTGCTGTGTTTTCCCATGATTTCGATGATGAGCCGGTGCTTGACATGAAATCCCAGCTCGTTGGTAGCGTCTGTGCGGATTTCTACGATGCGTTCGGAATCCACCTGACAGATTTCCCGGATGCGGGCGCTCTGCAGATGCTTTCTCAGAAGCATGCAGAAGCTCGGCGGATTTTGGGGATTGGAGCTTTTTTCTGCAGTGAGATAGATGCCGGCGTGGTTCGTGTTAGCGGAAAGGTAGAGCCGGTATTTCTCTTTTCCGCAGTGAATATTGATGAATATTTCCTCTGACGACGGCTGGTAGATTTTATCTATTTTGCCGCCGATCAGTTTGTCGTTCAGTTCTTTTGTGACAGCTGTGGTCACAATTCCGTCAAATGCCATAGGGTTCCTCCGTCATATGGTGAAAAGGTCAGTAAAGTTATTTGCCGGCAAGAGCCGGCGGGATTGTGGCTGTGTTATTTCAAGTATTGAAAACACACGATTGACGTTATATAATATCTAAGAATATCTGAAAGAATGATAACATATTTTAGGAGAAAAGTAAGTGGAATTTTGCAAATATCAGGGCACCGGAAATGATTTTATCATCGTCGATAGCATGAAGGGCGGAGATGATTTTGACCGCGATAAAATCGCATCTGTCTGCGACAGGCATTTCGGCGTGGGTGCGGATGGTTTTATCGCTGCGGTTTCTTCTGAGAAGGCTGACGTCAGAATGGCGTTTTACAATTCGGACGGCAGCGAGGCGTCCATGTGCGGCAACGGCATCAGATGTTTTTCTAAATTTGTACGGGATCACGGTATCGTAAAAGAAGATCGGTTTACCGTAGAGACAGGCGACGGCGTCAAGCATATCGTGATGATTGAGGAGAAGCCGAAAACATCCGTCGTCAAGGTGGACATGGGAAAGTACAGCGATTTCAGGTCTGTGGAATGGCCTCGCTTCGGCAGGATTTATGCAGCGCATCTGGGCGTTCCCCATGCGGTTCTTTTTATGAAAACCGACGGCAGACATATGGAAGCGCTCGATGAAGAGGCGATGCGCTCGGGGCGCAGTATCGAGTTTTCGCCTGCGTTTCAGCCGGACAGGACAAATGTCAATTTCGTGGAGATCATCGACAGAGGACATATTCTCTGCAGCACATGGGAACGAGGCGCAGGAAAGACGCTGGCGTGCGGAACGGGAGCCTGCAGCTCGGCGGCAGCTTCGCGTCTTTTCATGGGGTGCGGCGACGCGATACGAGTGACGATGCCCGGCGGCGAGGTGGTCGTGTCCTTCGAGGACGAGATCCATGAGATACTCGGCGAGAATCGCAGGATCAGCGGCGTGTCGGGCGAGGAAGGAAGCGCCGGCTTCTCCGGCGACGTGTCCTGCCACACCGGAAAGGAAAAGAAAATCGTGTTTATGCAGGGTCCGGCGGTTCTGATCTGCAGAGGACATATCGAGGAGGATTAAGTCCTGTTTTATGCTGCTGTGAACGGCGGCAGAATGGAGAAGATTATGGTTAAGAGTATGACCGGCTTTGGACGGAGTGAATATTCAGATGAGAAACGGAATATCACGGTGGAAATCAAGTCGGTAAATCATCGTTACAGTGATATCAATGTAAGGATGCCTCGCCGTTATGCTTTCGCAGAGGAGAAGATTAAAAATGCGGTAAAGACGACAGCTCACAGAGGTAAAATCGAGGTGTCCGTCATGGTGGAGAACATCGGTGATGATGATGTCAATATCAGACTCAATACGGCGGTGGCCAGGCAGTATCTCGATAATATTACAGAACTCAAAGATACGTTTGGCATAGAAGGCGTTGTGACGCTGGAATACGTGGCCTCTCTTCCGGATGTTATGAAATCTGTGCCTGATGTCGAGAATGAAGATGAAATTACGGCTGTCTTAGTGGAAGTCGTAAGAGAAGCTGCGGAAAAGCATGCTCTGATGCGAAGCATCGAAGGTGAAAAACTGGCGGAAGATATTCTTCTGCGGGCAGATTTGATCGAAGGACATGTAAAAGAAATCGAACGGCGTTCTCCAGGTGTCGTAAAGGATTATACCGAAAAGCTCAGAGCCCGGATAACGGAGATGATCGGCGGAACGGTGGTCGCTACAGAGGAACGAATTCTGCTGGAGGCGGCTGTGTTCGCCGACAAGATTAATGTGACAGAAGAAACGGTGCGTCTTGGAAGCCATATCGATCAGTTGAGAAAGATTATTTCGGACAGTTCCCAGCCGGAGGGAAAGAAACTGGATTTTCTCGTACAGGAGATGAATCGGGAAGCGAATACTATCGGATCAAAGGCAAACGATCTGGAAATTACAGGCCATATGCTGGAAATCAAAAGTGAAATCGAAAAAATCAGAGAACAGGTTCAGAATATAGAGTAGGAGAAATCGATGGCTGATGCAAAATTATTTATCATTTCAGGCCCGTCTGCTGTAGGGAAGGGTACGATTGTGGATCGCATTATTCAGTCGGGAGAAAAGGTACATCTGTCAGTGTCTGCGACGACGAGGGAGCCGCGAAAGGGCGAGCAGGAAGGCGTAAATTATTTTTTTATGACGGAAGACGAATTTCGTTCTATGATAGATGCCGGCGGGTTTCTGGAATATGCCAGTGTTCACGGTCACTTTTACGGTACGCCGAAAGGTCCGGTGTTGGAAAAACTGGCAGAGGGCTGCGATGTAATATTGGAAATCGACGTGCAGGGCGCCATGCAGGTAAAGGAATCTTATCCTGATGGTATTTTTATCTTTATCCTGCCGCCTTCCCTGGAAGAATTGAGAAAGCGAATCAATCGAAGAGGAACGGAATCGGAGTCGGATATCGAGCTTCGCATGGGAAAAGCGGAGGCGGAGATGGATTATCTGAAACGATACGATTATTATGTCGTAAACGATGATCTGGAAGAAGCCGTCGATTGCGTGTATGCGATTATGGATGCGGAGCATCACAGCGTTAGCGATGCGGCTGCTGTTTTGAAGAAGATAAAGGGGGAAATTTAAATGTTATATCCATCTATTAACGATCTGAGAGATAAGGTTGACAGCAAGTACACTCTGGTAGCTCTGGCGGCAAAACGTTCGAGAGATCTCATCGACGGAAAGCCGGCTCTTGTCGATATCACCATCGATAAACCGGTATCTATCGCTACGGAGGAAATCGCGGAGGATCTCATCACATATCGCAGATCACGGGAGTTGGAAGCGCTGATCGACGGTGTAAGTAAAGAGGAGAATGCGGACGAATCGGCGATAGAAACGGAAATGACAGAAGACACAGATGCAGAAGCAACGATGGCTGACGAGATCTGAGCGGGGCTGGCAGTTATTCTTTCCTGATTGAAACGGAACAGAACTTCTGACAAGCTCGCTTTCGGTTTCTAATGCAGCTTTGCTTTTTGTCGCAAAGCGCGCGGCGTGCGCCTGTCTTTGGTGGTTTTAAATTCGTGGGAAAACGCTTTGCTCTTTGCCGCAGAGCGCGCGGCGGGCACCTGTCTTTGGTGGTTTTAAATTCGTGGGAAAACGCTTTGCTCTTTACCGCAGAGCGCGCGGCGGGCACCTGTCTTTGGTGGTTTTAAATTCGTGGGAAAACGCTTTGCTCTTTACCGCAGAGCGCGCGGCGAGCGGTTATGGCGGTAATATTGCCGGCGTTTTTTGTCTGAAAGTTGAAAATGGATATTTTGCGCGCAAAAACGCAGTAAAGTTAAAATTTTTTATCAAATAGCGGCGAAAACCCCTTGCTTCAGATCTGGGGAGTGTCAAGAGGAAAGAACAGAAAGACGAAGAATCGAGTTAAATATTA
>CAZGBL010000006.1:18823-26832 GCA_964523955.1 uncultured Oscillospiraceae bacterium
TCTGGGGAGTGTCAAGAGGAAAGAACAGAAAGACGAAGAATCGAGTTAAATATTATGAGCAAAAATATTGTCGTAGGCGTGACCGGCGGAATCGCGTGCTATAAGGCGGCCGACGTGGTCAGCCGACTCAAAAAGGAAGATATAGAAGTCGATGTCATAATGACGAAAAATGCATGTCATTTTGTGGATCCGCTGACTTTTCGGACGCTGTCAAAAAATCCTGTCGTAACGGATACTTTTGCTACGCCGGAGGCGTGGAAAGTGGGACATGTGGCTCTGGCAGAAAAAGCGGATCTCATGCTGATCGCACCTGCGACGGCGAATGTCATCGGCAAAGTGGCCTGCGGGATTGCAGACGATATGCTGACGACGACTGTCATGGCGTCGAAAGCCAAGATTGTCTTCGCTCCTGCCATGAATGTCAACATGTATATGAATCCTATCGTTCAGGCGAATATCGAAAAGCTGAAGTCTTACGGATATTATTTCATCGAACCGGGCTCCGGCATGCTGGCTTGCGGCTACGAAGGAAAAGGCAGAATGGCGGAACCGCCTGAGATCGTAGAGTATGTTCTGCGTCTGTTGGAGGAAGAGGATGAGATAAAGAAGGATTCGGACAAAGCGGGCGAAGATACAGAAAGGACGGCGGACAAAGCGGCTGAAGAAAATCTATCTCTCAGAAAAGTGAGCATAGGCTCAGAAGAGTCTGCGGACAGCGCGTTTCTTTCAAAGGATCTGAAAGGAAGGAAAATTCTGGTAACGGCGGGGCCGACGATAGAACCTATCGATCCGGTGCGCTATATCAGCAATCGATCCTCCGGAAAGATGGGCTACGCTGTTGCAGAGGCGGCTCTGGCGCGGGGAGCGGAAGTTACGCTGGTATCCGGTCCGGTCTCTTTGACTTGCAGCCCTGAGATCAGGAAAATTGACGTTAAGACGACGAAAGAGATGCTGAACGCTTGTCAGTCTGTGTATGAAGACGTGGAAGTGGTGATTAAGGCCGCCGCTCCCGCGGACTTTTATGTGGTAAACGCTTCAGATCATAAAATGAAGAAAAAAGACGGAGACGTTCGTATCGAATTGGCGGAAAATCCGGATATTCTGAAAACTTTGGGCGCAGAAAAAGGAGATCGCATTCTCGTAGGCTTTGCTGCGGAAACGCGCAATCTCGAAGCATATGCCAAGGAAAAAATCGCGAAGAAAAATCTCGATTTGATCGTAGCTAACGATGTGTCGGTGCCGGGCGCTGGTTTCGATGTAGACACAAATATCGTCACACTGATCACCGCGGACGGTGAGAAGAAAGCTCACGATCAAATGACGAAGCAGCAGGCAGCTCATATCATTTTGGACGAGGTTTTGCGGCTGATGGAAAAAAGAAACGCTGATCTGGTTTAAGAGTCCGTATGAAAGGGGTGCAGATATGACAAAGACATTATATTTTGTCGACACGAATGCGTATTATTTTCTGATATCGGACGACGGATTTTTATTGCAGACGAGCAGAGGCCCCGCTTGTACAAGCGGGGCCTCTGCTCGTCTGATCAAAAAACTATACACGATAGTACATTATAGAGCACAAGATTAGGAGCCTTTTATTGCCTTTTATTAGTTCATTTTTTCTCTTTATCGGTTCAACACTCAAAATATTTTCTCCATATGAAAAAAATATTTCCCATTTTGAAAGGTGAAAAACTCCGGCTCTACACCGGTCTTCCAATTTCTCACTCAAGATCCCACGTTCCGTTTCCATGAGCTGGCCTCCTTACCTGATAACCATTCTATACCGACGGGATGCTATTTTTGCCGCAGTTTCCTTAAATTTTTTTAGTAACAGCTCAGCGGGAAAAAGTTAAAAAAAATGTTGGAGAATATTTACAAAAATGAAAAACGGAACTATAATAAAAAAGTAAAAATATGGAAAATAAGGGCAAGGGACAGATGCAGCATGGAAAGGGAATGAATTGAATGAAAATGATAAAAAAGGCAGCTGGAATCGATCGCTGGGATTGTTCGGAGAGGAAGAAACGGTCCGTTATCTGCAGAGGCGTGGGTATCGGATTTTATGTCGAAATTACCGCTGCAGGTTTGGAGAAATCGATATTATTGCAGAGGAACCGCTTACGGACACGCTCTGCTTTATAGAGGTGAAGACGCGCTCGGGGTTTCAAAAAGGAAGACCATGCGAGGCTGTGAATGAGACGAAGATGAAGCATATTAAGCTCACGGCATATCATTTTTTGTCCAGGCAGAGGATTTCGGAAGTGAAGCTTCGCGTTGATGTGGCGGAAATCGTTCGCTTAGAAAAGCGATGCTACATACGGTATACGAAGAATGTGACATTTTAACGGAAAGGAAAAAATATGTATTCAAAAATGATCTGCGGAACACTTTCCGGCTTGTCAGCGGAAAAAATATCGGTAGAATCCGATGTCTCATTTGGCTTTCCCGTATTTCATATCGTAGGACTTGCGGATACGGCGATAAAAGAATCGAAGGAAAGAGTCCGCTCCGCCATTGTGAATACAGGATTTTCATTCCCGCAGGAGAGGGTGATCGTCAATTTGTCACCGGCAGACATTAAGAAGGAAGGAACTCATTTTGATTTACCCATCGCATTAGGGATTCTTTCTGCAGGGCAGAAAATTCGCATGAGGAAGGCGTGGACGGAGCAAAATTGTGCGTTTTTAGGAGAACTTGCTCTGGACGGTTCTCTGGTAAGGATTCGGGGGATGCTGCCGCTTCTCGTAGATTTGAGGGACGCCGGAATAAAAAATTTTTTTATACCATGGCAGAATTTAAAAGAGGCGGAGATTGTATCGGATATCACATTGCTGCCGGCGAGACATTTGCGGGAAGTAGTAGAACACGTCAGCGGAGAGAGCAGGATTGCGGCGAGAATCGGAGGAAAGCGCTGTGATATAAAATATTCTGTGCCGATGAAGGAAGAAAAACCGGATTTTTCCGAAGTGATCGGGCAGGAAAACGCAAAGCGGGCTCTCCAAATTTCTGCGTCCGCTATGCACAATATTCTGATGGTGGGTTCACCGGGCTGTGGAAAGTCTATGCTGGCGAGGCGGCTGTCGGGCATTTTGCCTCCTCTGACGTATGGAGAGATGCTGGAGCTTACGAAAATTTACAGCATCTGCGGTCTGATCGATGAGGATCAGCCGCTGATTACGGAACGGCCGTTTCGCACGCCGGATACGAAGATTACGCCGGCGGCTCTGGTAGGCGGCGGGAATCGGCCGAAACCCGGGGAGGTGACGCTTGCCCATTTAGGCGTGCTGTTTCTCGACGAACTTCCAGAATTTTCAAGAGTGAGCCTTGAGGCTTTGCGCGGTCCTATGGAAGATGAGACGGCCAGTATCTCACGTACAGGAGGCAAATTGCTCTTTCCCGCGAAATTTCTCACCGTTGCAGCTATGAATCCTTGTCCTTGCGGCTATGCGGGAGATCCTGCAAGGGAATGTACCTGTACGCCGTATCAGATCAGCAGATATCAGTCGAAGCTGTCGGGTCCTTTTCTCGACCGAATCGATCTGTTCGTGCATATCAATTCTCAAATTTCGGGTAATTTCGGAAAAGAGGAGAGGGATCGGACGTCAGATCGAAGATCTCTGTCCACAGCGGAGCTGAGAAGAGGCGTGCTGCAGGCGCGCGAAGCGCAGAACAGACGTTTTGAAAGAGACGATATTTTTTATAATTCGCAGATGCAGCAGCGCCACATTAAAAAATATTGCATTCTCAGCCAAACATGTGAACAATTATTAAATGAAGCCTGCCGCGCCTTGAAACTCAGCTTCCGCGGCTATTGCAGAATCCTTCGCGTAGCGCGGACGATCGCAGATATCGAAGGATCGGAAAATATTGAAGAAAAACATTTAGCCGAGGCGATTACTTATAAAGAAAGAAAATTGGGATGAAAATAGATAAAAAAGAAAAAATCAGAGAAATTAAAATAGATGATGAAACTTATCCATCGCTGCTGCGGCAGATAGAAAGACCGCCGGAGGTTCTATATGCAATCGGTGACATCGGCATTTTAACACAGAAATGTGTCGCTGTGGTAGGAGCCCGCAAGGCGTCTTCTTATGGAAGATGGGTCGCCTGGCATATCGGAAGACGCCTTGCGGAATACGGCGTCGCAACTGTCAGCGGACTCGCTTATGGCTGCGACGCTGAGGCTCATCTCGGCGCTCTGGACGCCGGAGGTAAAACGATCGCCGTCATGGGCTGCGGCGTCGATATTTGTTATCCGGCGGCAAATCGGCAGCTACGCCGCCGGATAGCGGAACAAGGCCTGATTCTGTCGGAATATCCGCCTGGAACGAAACCGCGTTCCTACATGTTCCCGCAGAGGAACAGAATTATCAGCGGTTTATGTGAAGCCGTGGCCGTAGCAGAAGCAGGCCTTTCCAGCGGGTCTCTCATCACAGCTTCCTGCGCAGCAGAGCAAGGCAGAAGCGTCTTTGCTGTTCCGGGGAATATATCGGCCGTCAACAGCATAGGCTGCAACAAATTGATTCAGGATGGGGCGTATCCTTTAGCCTTTATCGACGATATTATCAGCGGTATCGGTATTGAACTTTCTCCAGAACGTCTGGGTGGAGCAGAATCGCTGGGAGAAGATGAAAAACAGATTTATGCTATATTAAAAAACAATGGAGAGGTGACATCTGATTTTATCGCCAAAAAGCTGAAAAAAAGCGTGTCGGATGTCAATGCTGTTATCAGTATTATGGAGATAAAAGGGTTTCTTGTGACTTCTATGGGGAAAATTTTTATTGCAAAGTAATATGAATAGAAATATAATCTGAACTTATAAGGCACAATTAAAAGAAGTGAAGGTTTTATATATGAAAGGAAAAGCATTAGTAATCGTAGAATCGCCGTCAAAGGCTAAGACCATCGGCAAGATTCTCGGAAGCAGATATAAGGTGATCGCTTCTGTAGGCCATGTCAGAGATCTTCCGAAGAGTAAGCTCGGGATCAATATAGAAAATAATTTTGAGCCGGAGTACATTTCGATTCGCGGTAAAGGCGACGTTATCAAGATGTTGAAAAAGGAAGCCAAGAGTGCGACCAAGGTTTATCTTGCCACAGACCCTGACCGTGAAGGAGAAGCTATTTCGTGGCATATCGCTCATCTGCTCGGTATCGATGAGAGCGAGGTATGCAGAATCGAATTTAATGAAATTACGAAAAACGCGGTAAAAGAGGCGGTAAAAAAACCGAGAGCGATTGACCGAAAATTGGTGGATGCGCAGCAGGCGCGCCGTGTCCTGGATCGATTGGTGGGCTATCAGATCAGTCCGCTTCTCTGGAGAAAGATCAGACGTGGACTCAGCGCGGGCAGAGTACAGTCGGCTGCACTCAAAATTCTGTGCGACAGAGAAAGAGAAATTATTGCGTTTATTCCGGAAGAATACTGGACAATAGGCGCTACGTTTGAAAAATCGAGAAAGAAATTTCAGGCTAAGCTTCTGGAATATAAAGGTAAAAAAATCCGTCCCGTCACGAAGGAGGAGACGGATGCGATTATCGCAGCTCTGGAAGAAGGGGCATATACTGTGACGCGAGTGGAAGAAAAGGAAAGAATCAAGCGTCCGATGCCTCCGTTTACTACCAGCAGTCTTCAGCAGGAAGCGTCCACGAAGTTGAATTTTAACACGAAGAAGACGATGATGATCGCACAGCAGCTCTACGAAGGCGTGGATGTAAAGGGACAGGGGACCACCGGCCTTGTCACGTATATTCGAACGGATAGCGTGCGTATATCCGATGTCGCCAGAGAAGCTGCAAAAAACATGATTTTAAATGATTATGGTCCGCAATATCTGGGAACAAATGTATATGCAAATAAGAAGAAGGATGTTCAGGATGCTCATGAGGCGATCCGGCCGAGTAATCCGGAACTGAAGCCGGAGGATATCAAGGACTCTCTTTCCAGGGATCAGTATAATCTCTATAAGCTCATCTGGTGCAGATTTACCGCTAGCCAGATGGCTCATGCTGTCTTTGACGCTGTCAGCGCGGATATTGTCAATAACGGATATCTGTTCCGAGCTACAGGTTCCAAGCTGAAGTTTGACGGTTATTTGGCAGTTTACAATAATACGTCTGAGGACGAGAAAAATAAGATGCTGCCTCCGTTGGAAAAGGGCGAAGGGTTGAAACTGCTGAACATCAAAGGGGAACAGCATTTTACGCAGCCACCGTCACGGTATACCGAGGCGTCTCTCGTCAAAGATCTGGAAGAAAAAAATATCGGACGTCCGAGTACTTATGCTCCCATCGTAGGTACTCTTACAGAGCGAAAATACGTAACTCGGGAGAAAAAAATGCTGGTTCCTACCGAGTTGGGCTTATTGGTGACGGAACTCATGGAAACGTATTTTAAAGATATCGTGGATGTGAGCTTTACCGCTGAAATGGAGAACCGTCTGGACGATGTAGAAGTAAAAAATACAGATTGGCATACTGTGATTTCTGATTTTTATTCCGGCTTTGAAAAGGATTTAAAAACTGCAGATGAATCCATCGAGAAATTGGTGATCGAGGATGAGCCGACAGGAGAAAACTGTCCTGTCTGCGGAAAACCTTTAGTGATTAAGCATGGAAGATTCGGCGAGTTTATCGCATGTTCCGGTTATCCTGAGTGCAAGACGACCATGGCGATTCAGAAAAAGCTGGATGTCAAGTGTCCGAAGTGCGGCAATGATCTTATCGTGAAAAAGAGTAAAAAGGGAAAGATATTTTATGGCTGCAGCGGTTATCCTGACTGTAATCAGGTATTCTGGAACAAGCCGGTAAATAAACAGTGTCCGGAATGCGGCGCTTTAATGACAGAAAAAAAGACAAAGAATTATTCTCTTATTTGTTCAAACGCTGAGTGCGGACATAAGGAATGACGGGAGAATAGAATTTGTTCAAAGTCGAGGCAAACAACCGACGACCCGCAGATTTCCGAATGGAGTAACGGGGAGAATAGAAATATTTTTCAAAGTCGAGTACAGATAATGTTTTGAAAGAACAAGCATATGCTTCGATTGTAGAAGATGCTCCTGCGGCGCTTGTCGTATGCGGTTGGGTAATAATCATCCCCCTCGACAGGGTGTCCGAAAACTCAATGCAAAGCGATATGCGACACCAAATATAGTATTTAAGTCTAATAAGTGTGTCAATATAATGTATGCAGAGAAGCTGAAGGACAGGTTTTCGGACACCCTCCCGAGAAACCCGGCGGAGCGAAAGCTCCTGGCGCTTGCTGCAAGCGTTCGCGTCGTCCTTGGCAAGCAAGCTTGTCAGGAACTCTGCTCCGCTTTCAATGTACGAGCATGTCAGCGACAGCCATACTTTGCAGAGCTGTCGGGAGTAGATGAAAGTAAGATACATAATGGAGGTATTAAGTGGGTAATGTAGTATTTCATGCGACCACCATCGTAGCGGTTAAGCGCGGTGATGATGTCTGCATCGGCGGTGACGGACAGGTTACCATGGGAGAAAGCACGATTATGAAGGCTTCTGCCAAAAAAGTGAGAAAAATATTCAAAAATTCAGTCGTTACCGGATTTGCGGGCTCCGTGGCGGATGCGTTTTCTCTGACGGAGATGTTTGAGAAAAAACTGGAAGAACATTCCGGAAATCTGAAGCGTGCGGCTGTAGCATTAGCTCAGCGTTGGCGTTCGGACAAGGGGATGAGAAATCTGGAGGCTCTGATGATTGTAGCGAATAAGGAGGAAATCCTCGTCATTTCAGGTAACGGAGAAGTGATCGTTCCTGATGAAAATTTTGTAGCAATCGGTTCGGGCGGAAATTATGCGTATGCGGCGGCGAATGCGCTCTATAAGCATACGGAGATGTCAGCGGAAGAAATTGTCCGAGAGGCGCTTGGAATTGCATCTTCGATCTGTGTCTACACAAATTCCAATATTTCAGTAGAGAAGCTTTAGGAGGTGCGAAATGGGTGAATTTTACAATCTTACGCCGAAAGAAATCGTCGCAGA
>CAZGBL010000007.1:0-19066 GCA_964523955.1 uncultured Oscillospiraceae bacterium
TCGGCGCTCCGTCTTCTCCTTCCGCAGTCAGGACGATATTTACAGCATCGGGATAGTCCGCTGCATAAACGCTCTGCGGTACGGCAGTGACAAGCGACAAAAGCATGGCAATCATCGCTGCGATCGATATCACCCTTCGCTCTTTTATCCACATGTTCATATATTGCCTGTCCTTTCTACCATTCGAGAACCCTCTTGTTTACGCATCTCACTGCGATTGCCGACGCATCGTCGATATCGATTTCCCCGCTTTTATCGGCGTCTGCTGCAAGGCGCTGCAAGCTGTTCAGGCTGACTGCATTTACCTTAAAACGTGCGATAGTGGATGCGTCATCGATATCGAGCTTTCCGTTTAAGTCTGCATCTCCGCGCAGGGCGACTGACACTACGATATTCTCACCTTCTACCGGTACTGTAAACTGATATTTGTCCGGCGTATCGGTGGATACTGCAGTAAGTGCGGTATAAGTCTCTCCGCTGTCAGTAGTATAAGCGACGACGCATGCTTCGCTGTGGTTCACTGTAAAGCTGTATCCGCCTTCCGCTATGCTTTCTGCGCTGATTTCATTCTCACCGGCGGAAAGCCCCTCGAAGGCTGCACCCGCAGTCCCCAAATACTGGGTATCCAGCGTTAAAGTGTACGTATCACTCGAAGTCGTGCCGTTCAATGTTACCGTAAATTCTGCGTGTCCTGATTCATATTCCGGAATTTCATCATCATTCAGGTCGACAGACTGGCCGGATACTGCAACCGTAATCGTCTTGCCCGCCGCAGCGTTTTCATTTTTGACGGTTAATGTATTTCCTTCGAGAGTCGCATAAGCTGCTCCATCTCCGCTCAGAGAATAAGTAAATATCGTCCCTTCGACGCCGCTTGTCACCAGAGTCGAAAGATCCAGACTTTCTCCCACATTTACCTGAGCATCCTGAACCGTCAGATTCTGCGCCGCCGCCGTGATATTTCCTGTCAAACCGGTTATGGCTGCAGCATCGATGGTGTAATTTGCCGCCGCTTCGCCGGTAAGCGTGATTTCACTGACTTCTGCCGTTTTGCCTGTCCCTGCATACGGATCGGCAAAGGCTGCCGTAATACTGTTCACAGCCACAGAATCAGAACCGATGACGCCGTCAAGCGTTCCTGTTACATCAGCTTCTGTCGTTCCGTCATACGTCTTCGGAGACACGGTTACATCGGTCATCGTCAGCGTCTTTGGCAATACGGTCACCGCCTTTTCCACTGTTCCATCGTAATCTCCCATACCCGTGATGACGAGTGTATAGTCTCCTGCGCTCTTCGGTGCGCCCGCCAGAACATTACCTGAGGCATCCTTATATGACACCGTATAGTCACTGTTTTCCTTGAGACCACCGGCCGGCGTCACCGAAATGCTGATTTCTTCCCCGCTGTACTCTATCTGTACCGCGCCGATCTCAAAATCAGATTCACTGATGCTGCCTGCCATGATCCTGAAGCTGTATTCCACGCTTCCGGTATAATTGCCTTGCCCGGCGATTACGATTTTCGCTGTACCTACATCAATATTATTCTCATAGGAAACCGTATAATCGGTATCTTCTGTCAGTTCAGAAGTGATCGTCTTAGTGACAGCGCTTCCCGTATGGACCGCGTTGTCCGTGTCAACCTCAAAATCAGATGCATCGAGGGATTTTGGCAGGATCGTCAGCGTACCTGCCGCCGTGCCGGAGTAATTGCCGTCGTCATAGACTGCAGTCACATCATACGTTCCCGCATCGACAGGATAGTCAACGTATTCGCCGTCCTTCATATAAGTCACGGTCAGTGCGTCCGCGCTCGCTTCCAAAGGGGTTGTGACTTTGACCTGCGCAGATTTTGCCGTCCCGTCATAAACCGCCTCCGGATCAGCAATTTCCAGCGCAGCTTCTTGTCTCGGCGTTCTAATCGTTATAATGCCAGACTGTGTGCTGATGTCTTCATACGATTTCGACTTGCCGTCCGCCGCATATGACAGATGAGTCACACTTACGCTGACTTCTGTCGTCACATCTGCGGTGACAGTGTCTGTCGCTTTAAAAGTCAATATCATAAACGGCGTATCCGCGCCAAAGGACGGATTGTTTTCATTCGCCCAGACGGCGTTCGCAACACCGGAAGCAGAGTATGTTGTAATCGCCTGGTTTTCCACTGTAAATACGCCATTCGTACAGCTTATGAGATCCGAATCATACTCAATTGAAAATTGAGCGCTGCTAAGGCCTTTCTCTGCGTCGATGTAAATCGGCACACTCACCGTACCGCCTGTTTCTACAGACGCGTCACTGACGGTCACAGCTGCCGCAGCCGTCTCTTCCGCCGGGTCGCCGCCGTCCGTGTTGTCTGCGAACGAGGCGAAGCCCAAAGATGAGAGTACGAGAGCAAACGTCGTAAACAGAGCGGCGAACCGCCGTGCTGTGATAACGCATCTGGAGAATCTTTTTTCTGCTTTCCGATTTTTCAAAAAAATGCTCCTTTCCTTTTTCAACTTCTGGCAATTGCAAAACTCTGAATTCTCTTTCTGATTAAAATTCTGTCAGCGAGTTCCGCGATTCCCTGTCTTTCATAAGTAACAAATATATAAATCTTACTGCTTTAAAATCTTACTGCGCTTTACGCCCTTCGATTTTTTCTGTACCTTGAATATCCGCCGATGGAAATCAGAATAACAGACAGCAGGATCAATACGAATACGAACATCGGATTTTCAGCCGCCGCGTCCCGTATGACCTCGTAGATACTCTGCACTGTATTTTCTCCACTCTCTTCCTCTTCGCCAGATGATCCTTCTGTCTCCATCGCCTTTCCGGTCACATCTCCCAGCGGGGCAGCCACAGCGTCTGCCGCCTGTTCGATTTCCCCCGACGCTTCTGGCGAGATGGACGCCGTCTCTACAGGAACTCCTGCCGCTACGGCTGTATCGAGACCTGCCTTTTCCGATGAAACAAAATAATCAGAAGGATTTTCGAGTCCGCCGCCGCGGAACTGCGCAATAACATTTCCCCGATTTTCCAGCAGCTCATAAAGGACATAACTGTAATGTACATTTTCATCCTGATCAACCCAGTAATAAGCTGTATTTGTCGCATCGCCGGTAAAGTGAAGCCGTACGTCCCCGTCAAAGGAATCGTACTGCAGCAGCTTCAGCGACGACGGAAGATATACATCGGTCAGCGCAGTGTCCGCAAAGGCCTTACTGTCGATCTGGACGAGACCTTCCTGAAATTTCACCTCCGCGAGATCGGCGCAGCCCTTAAACGCAGCTTCTGCGATATAGTTGACCGACGTACCGGCAAAATTCAGACCCGTCAGTCCGGTATACTGGAAAGCGCTCATCTGGATCTTTTCCAGACTGGCCGGAAACTTCACTGAGGCCAGGGAAGAACAGTTATAAAAAGACCTCATTCCGATGGAAGAAATCGCAGACGCCGACAGATCGACGCTCTGCAGCGCAGTACAGCCGCTGAAGGCGCTCGTTCCTAACGTGGTGACCCTGGATCCCGTGCTGACCTCGCGCAGCGTAGTGCAGCCCAAAAAAGCGCTGCCTGAAATTCCTGTCACCGGCACTCTGCCCAGATACGACGGAATCGAAACTGCCGTTATGCCGTCGCTGTGACCGGAAACCTCCGCATAGTAATCCATCACATAATTATATTTCCAGCTGCCGTAGCTCCGCATTTCGTTTGTCGTTCCATTTGTCACCACGTTATACTTCAGATCTCCATAGGTAACGTAGTAATCGAAATCGTAAAATCCCAGTTTTTCCCGTTCCACATATCCGAATGCCGCGCCAGCCAGTGACTGTGTATACGCAGAGTTCAGATAGAGCAAACTCTGTACGTATTTCTCCGCAGTCGAAGTCTGTGCAGCATCTATATACACACTGCCCATATTACTGGCATAAAAAGCGGTCGTCGCGATCTGTGTTACGCTGTCCGGAATCGTAACCTGCTCCAGCGTATCACAATAACCAAACGCTATGCCCTGGATCGTCGTCACTCCCGGATTTACAGTCACGGTCTTCAAATGATCGCAGTCCGCGAAAGCATACGCAGGCACGACGGTTATATTACCCGGAATCGTCACAGAGACGAGGCCGGAACCGTCAAAAGCATTTTCCTCCATTTCCGTCAGCGACGACGGAAAACTTATGGCCGTCAGGCTCGTCGTACCGGCGAAAGCGCTTTTGCTGATTTTTGTCAGCGACGATGGCAGAAAAATCTCTTTCAGCGAAGCTGCGTTCTGAAACGCCCCCTCACCGATTACCGTCAGTCCCTCCGGCAGCGTAATCGTTTCGATGGATGCACCGTCAAATGCATGTGCGCCGATAGACTTGATATGATCCGGCACGATATAACTCTTCATAGCCTGATTATTCTGAAACAGATTTTCCGGTATCGTATCCCACGTCTCGGGCAATACGATATCGGTCAGATACGGCATCGCTGCAATCGCCTGTACTCCCAGGTCCTCAGGCGCAACGCCGTCCGGAATCGAAAAGGAAGTAAATCCGCAGCCGTAAAAAGCGTAATCTCCGATGCATGTTATCCGGCTGAGATCGATTTTGCTAAGTCCGCTGCAGTTATAAAACGCATAACTTCCAATCACTGTCACTGAGGGCGGCATATTGATGGTAAAGCTGCCGGAACAGCCGCGCATCAGATTGTCCGGAATCATCTCCCAGCCTGATGGAATCGTCACAGAATCCAGATTTTTGCAGTCGTAAAAGGGTCCGTTGCTGTACTTTGTCACAGATATTGTCAGTTCTTTCATACCTTCGGCAAACTGCAGAGTACGAATTCCGGTGGATGCAAACGCCTGACCTCCGAGAGAAGTCAGCGACGACGGCAGGCTGATATTTTCCAGCGAAGAGCAGCTCAGGAACGCATCTGCTCCGATCTCTGTCAAACCTTCGGGCAGATTGATATTTTTCAGCGAAGTACAGTTTTGAAACGCCCCGTCGCCGATTGCTGTCACATCTGCGGGAAGCTGTACTTCCGCCAGCGACGTACAGCCGCTGAACGTCTTTTTCCCGATACTGCTTCCATCCTTGATCACTGCTTTTTTCAGCGAAGTACAGGATGCAAACGCGCTTTCACCTATTGCCGTCCCGGCAGGAATCGTCACCTCCGTCAAACTGCTGTCAAACTGAAAAGCATACGCGCCAATCGCCGTCAGAGAATCGGGCAGAACGAGGTTCACCAGACTCTTACACGCAACGAATGCATACGAACTAATCGATGTCACCCCTTCCTGAACTGTCACACTTTTCAGAGACTGGCAGGTACTGAATGCCCGAATTCCCATACTTGTCACACCAGACGGGATAATGACCGACTTCAGTCCCGTTCCGGAAAATGCGGACGACCCGATGGACTGTAAAGACGACGCAAGTGTAATATCAGACAGCGCTGTACAGCTTTCAAAAGCGCTTCCACCGATTTCCGTCAATCCGTCGGCGCCGCGTACCGCCGACAGAGCCGTACAATCTTCAAAAGCTCTTGTCCCGATCGTTTTCACGCTGGATGGGATCGAGATTTCCTCCAATGACGTACAGTTGTGGAATGCATCAGCTCCGACAGCAGAAATTCCTGCGGAAAACGTCACATCCTTCAGCGCCGTGCAGTTTTGAAATATCCCATCCGGTACATTCGTCCAGGTGGAAGGCAGCGTAACCGATTCCAGCGCATAGCATTGCGTAAATGCGCTTCCGATCCCCTCATCTGTACTGCCTTCGGAAAATACCACGCTGGTCAAAGCCCTGCAATTATTAAAAGCGTCGTCACCCAGTGTTTCCAGACCTGACGGAATCTCAACCGAGCGGATCTCATAACAGAATCCAAACGCAGCTTCGCCGATCGTTTTCAGGCGTTCTCCAAAAACCGGATCGACTGCCAGCGTGAAATAAAACGCCTTCTCTCCGATCGTTTCCAAAGCTTCCGGCAGTTTACTGATACGCAGCGAAGTAGATTGGGCAAAGGCATGACTGCCTATCTCTGTCACACCGTCCGGAATATCAATTTGGGCAAGATTTTTGCATTTATAGAAAGCATACGCCCCGATTCGCGTCACCGACTCCGGCAGGGAAATCTGTTCCGCATTATTTCCGCCGTATGCGTACTCTTTAATTTCTGTCACTCCCCGGGGTAACGAAACCGACACGCTTGGGCAGCCGTAAAAGATACCGCCCGGTACGACGGTCCATGCCTCCGGAAGAGGGGCTGATTTCAGGGAAGTGCAGTTATAAAAAGCGCCAAATCCCACCTCATTCTGCGACAGGCCGGACGGAAGCATGACAGCGGAAAGCGTCTCGCATGCGAGAAACGTATACTCTCCCAGACTTGTCAGCTCATCGCTGAAATTCACCGTTCCTGTCAGAGCGGTACAATACGCGAAAGCCGCCATCCCTGTAGAACGAACAGACTGCCACCCGAACGACTGCAGCGCGTAATCGCGGTAAAACGATTTCTTCCCCACAGTAACACTTCCGCTCTGTACTGTCACACTTTTCAGCCCTGTGCAGTAAGCGAAGGCATAGTCGCCGACAGACGTCACGCCGGCCGGAATCACGACACTTTCCAAAGAAGTACAGTACAAAAATGCATACGCGTCAATCGCCGTCACCGGTTTGCCGTCGATGCTGTCCGGAATATAGACGGTTCCTGCGATCCGGTCACTGCAGCTCATGATTGTTACCGCACCGTTTTCCGTACGATATGTAAGCATCCCTGCAGCATCGTAAGGCGTCCCCTCTTTTTTATTTGAAAGAGAAAGTTCCTCGTCGTTTACTGTAGACTCGATGTCAATCTCTCCCTCGCCGGTCAAGTCCATGGCCTCGGAGGGCGGCAGAAAAACTGCCGCTCCGCCGAGGAGACAGAAAAGAAAGAGAAAACAGATCACGTTTCTACATCCTATATTCATTTGAAGCCATTTCACTTTTTACTCCATTCAAGCAGTCCAGTACCGTTTACGATACAGAGGAATTGTCCGGCGCGGATGTATCTCCGCCGTCGTTTTCCTCATCGTTTCCGCCTTCCGCCGCAGCACTGCCTTTATCCGGATTGGAATCATAGATCACATTTCCATCCTTATCGTAAATCGTGACGTCGTTCCATATGAGCTTACCGCCTTCGACAACCTGGAATCCGGTTCCTCCGGACATTCCGGAATCCTCCTGAACAATAGTACCCAGTAAATCTTCCACATCGACAGTTCCGTTGTGATCGAAATCAGCGTCCTCATCATCCGTGCTGCCGGAATCTCCTTCGCCCGTAATTTTATTCAGAATATTTTCAAAGATCTTTCCGATCACATTGACCGAAGACTTCCATTTTATATTTTTCAGGATAACGGAAATATCCATGAAAGGAACATCTGTTAAGTCTGTCAGATGATACAGCCCATCCTCGTCTGCGGTTATCGTCACATCGTCTGCAGTCACGCCGCTCAGCTCATAACCGCTGCTTGCGCTGACTGCAAAGGCAAATGATCCGTCGGTCTCTGTCGCTGTCTGATAGGAGAAAATCGGATACGGATAACCTTTTGCAGCCGTGATCACACCTTCGCTGCCGCTGAGCGTCTCGCCGCTTCCATCTGTCAGCGTCACATGATCAAGATCTGCCGCTATCGTTACGCACCAGCCTCCGCCGTTCTGCCACACATCCGGCGAATCGTCAGCGATTTCTCCCTCAGCTTCCTCATTTGCCGCATCTTCGCCGTTGAGCGCTGCCGTCAGCCGCGAAAGTTCCAGAGCTGTGCAGGCCGTAGCGTTATTTGCTTTCGGATTTGTCACCCCGCTTATGCTTTCATCCAGATAGTAGCAATTTGAAACAGTCGAGCCTGAGCCAACCGTTCCATAAACCGCTCCTGTATACGATGCTGCGCCCTGCAGAGTTCCCGCATTGTAGCAGTTTTTCACTTCTATATTTTTCGTAGTATATCCGACGATACCGCCTATATAAGTATTTTTACCGCTTAAATTAAAGATGTCTCCCGCATTATAGCAATTTTCTACCGTACTGCCTGGATATGACATCATACCTCCTACAATCCCTGCAGAACCGACTGATGTAAAGTTACTGCTCGTATTCGCTGTGATGGTACCCAGATTGCAGCTGTTGCGTATTGTAACAACGCATGTGGCCGCAGTGCCGGTAGCATATCCCAGTATTCCGCCAATGCCGTACATACCCGTAACATCTGCAAGATTGACACAATTCTCAATGGTGACGCCATTTACCGCAGTATACGCTAACAGACCTGCGTTCCACGTTCCCGACGTCGTGTACACTTCTCCGTCTACAGTAAGATTTTTAATCGTCGCGCCGGAGGCCGAACCGAACAGCCCGCCGCAGCCTACGTTGCTCGTAATCGAAAGACCGGAAATCGTATGTCCGCCACCGTCAAACACTCCGCTAAAATAAGTCGCCTGCGATCTTCCGCCTGCGGACGATCTGCCTCCGATAGAATTCCATTCGCGGCCGTTGAGATCGATATCCTTCGTCAGCTTGATGTACTTGCCCGAATAAGTATCTGTCTTATCGTCAACCTGCTGTGCGAGATACGCCAGCTGATCCGCATCATCGATGAGATATGGATCATCCTCTGTGCCGCTGCCGGAAGCGAATCCTTCCGCAACTTCGCCATACCAGCTATTATCGTCAGAAGCCTTCTTGATCTTTATTTTTGCAGACGTTTCCACCGTCTTATACGATAAATCCGTCCTGTTCGTCACGACCACCCTGTATGTCGACGAACCCGGCGTCAGCGATTCCACAGGAACGATAAAGGACACCTTTCCGTTCTCATCCGGCTCCAGTATTCCGGAGCAGCCTTCGATCGCGGTTTCTTCTCTGTAAGTTTCATAACTCACCGTTCCGATTACGTCACCGTCCGAAGTATCCAGCAGCACATCTACCTTGATCTGCGCATTTTCTGTGCCTACATCAAACGTCTGATCTTCAAAGCTGTACTCCGGTTCCGCCGGCATCTTTACAGCGTCAAAATCATATTCTTCATCAAAGACAGGATACGCATAATCACCGCCGTTTTCGACTTTCCAGCCATAAAAAGTCTCCTGATCATTCCGATACGTTACCGCCCAGGAGTTCAGCAGATTGAGCAGATCTCCGGAAAATTCCAGATCTCCGTATTCCTCTAAAGCTGTCACTTCAAGAGCGGAATTGAAACTGCCCAAAGAAGAGTGATAGCTGGGGTTCAGAACACTTCCGAAAGCGCCCACGCCCTCCTGAGGCACATAGTAACAATTAATATACCGGCAATAACTGAGAGAGGCAACCGAACCCGTATCTCCTGCCAGACTTCCTGTTACAATATTGTTTGTCCCGTTTTCAATCCAGGAGATTTTTCCCGCATTATAGCAGTTTTGCACAATCGGATAGCCTGTAGTAGAACTGGAAGCAGACGTTGCACCTACAAGACCTCCTGTCCGGTTGCTGGAATTTCTTACGCCTTCGGTCTCTCCCGTATTATAACTGTTATAGACGCTGGCATTAGCAAGGTCGCCTACAATACCTCCCGTATCGTTTCCGCCGGAAATCTTTCCGCTGTTCTGGCAATTCCAGACTATTACCGTATCACTTCCTGTCTTGTAGTCGCCGCTCATATATCCCGCAATGCCGCCCAGACAAGTGACAATACTCGTATTCGATCCCTTGACAGACACGGTTCCCTGGTTGACACTGTTGAAAATTTCCGAGTAATAGTATGCTTGGCCGACAATACCTCCGCCATATAAAGCAGCATTTATCGCACCTTTATTTTTCGCTTCCGAAATTTTAATCTTGCCGTCGGCAGCGCCTCCACTCAGGCATCCCGCGATGCCTCCTGCACAATGACCGCTGACCTGGGCGCTATTCTCTGCGTTCCGCACAGTCCCGTTATTGACGTACCCTGCGATTCCTCCTGTAACAAACCAGGCCGTACTCAGCTTTTCCACGTAAAATCCTTCCAGTACGGTTTCCTCGTCTGTCGAAGCATTTACGATCGTGGAAGACTCTCCGGTCAGGTAGCCGATCAGTCCTCCTATATAACTTTTGTAATATTGAGCGTTCGAAGTTGAAATCGATACATCATTCGTTTTCGTTACGCTGACCTTCATTCCCTCTGTCGAACAGCCCGTGATCGTGCCGCCGGACACATAACCGGCCACGCCTCCTGCGTAAATCTGGTATACTGCCGTAGACGGAGCGGAAAAGTCATAGACGATCGAGCCGCCCACAGTAAGATCTTTTATCGTACTGCCGCTGACATATCCGAACAATCCATAAGCCGGCTGACTCACATCGGCATCATATTCTTCCTTCAAGAAGATTCCCGTTACCTTGAAGTGATTTCCATCGTAGTTTCCCTGGAACATCCGATCCGCGTTAAAACCGATCGGAACCCATCTCTTATTTCCGAGATCGATATCCGCCGTCTGCCGGAAGTATTTTCCTTCATAAGATACACCGGCGTTCACCTGTGCTGAGAGATATGCCAATTTTTGCGGCGTATCAATAATATACGGATTCGTCTCGCTGTTTTCGCCCTCAGTCAGCAGAGAAAATTCCTCGGTATCCGCATAACCGTAGTAGTCCGCATCACCGGAAGCTCTCTGCACATAGACAGTCAGGACGTCTGTCATCTCTTCGCTGCTGTAACCGTATTCATTCTTTCCTACAGCAGTCACTTTATAATACTGATAGCCGGTTTCCAGCCCGTCGATTGTAAAACTCCCGGTATATGCAGTGCCGAGATCGCTGCTTTTTTCCGCAGCTACCTCGCCTGTTTTTTCCAGTCCGTTTCCATAGCGATCCTCGCACTTATAGATGAAAAATTTCACCTCGTCGGCGCATCTCGCCGACAGTGCAACACTGACTGTCTTTGTGCCGTTTGCCAGCGTCAGCTGCGAGTTCTTTTCGATCAGCGTACTGCCAGCCATCGCCACCAGGTCGGTAGGTACGGCCGGTTCTGCCGGTTTCACATCACCGAAGACCGGATATCCGCTTTCATCCTGGATCCACTTGTAATAGAGTCCGGTAAGCTCCCCGACGACATATTTGTTCAGAAGATCGACGAGTTTTGCTGTCTCATCGTCCTGGAGAGTGATCTTCAGATCTTCATCGAAAGTATAGCAGCTGTCCGCATCTTCACCGTCTCCGATTAACGAATAAGAACCCTGAGCCTGAGCATAATTATTCTGAATCGTAATATTGGCGGCAGTCGATCCCCGTCCGCCAACCGCCAGGCCGACCTTCGTATCATCTCTCGCAGGCGTAAGCTTTGCAAGACTGTAATTGTTTTCTGCCTGACCAGCGTTCAGATACCCTATGATACCTCCGATGTACAATACATTTCCATCGGCCTGTTCTTCCAGATCTCCCAGATTATAATTGTTAATGGCGACAGCCGCCGCACTTTTATTTAAATATCCGGCGATACCTCCTATGCTGTTCACCTTTCCCGCTGAGATTTTTCCGCTGTTGACGCAGTTTCGGATTGTTCCGCCTGTACCGACAGTTCCTGCGATTCCGCCCGCTCTGTCTCCCGCGGTCACGGTAATCAGACCGCTGTTTGTGCAGCTGTCGATGATATTTGCAGCATTTCCAGAGCTTCCGACGATTCCTCCGACTACATTAGACGCTGCCGTCGACGTTCCCTGCACTTCCCGCGTATAATTGATTTCTCCTGTATTTTCTGAATTCAGGATATTACCTGCAGTCAGAGATCCCGCGATGCCTCCTGCATAATTACTGCTCGCCGAAACGCTGGCGGTATTCCTGCAGTTCTCAATTCTGCTGCTGGAGGTCGTCATCACTCCGGCAATTCCGCCCGTATAATAGTTATTTCCGGTATCGCTCTTTTTATTTATATCGGCTCCGTTGGTACAGTTTTCCACCGCTGCACAAATCGCATAGCCCACGATTCCGCCTGTTCCGTACGCGTATTCCGATTCTAAAGCTGCGCCGGCTTCTGTGGAACAGTTTTTTATCGTACAGATCTCCGCTAAAGAGGAACTTCCGTACATATAGCCGACAATTCCGCCGTTTCCTGCTCTTGTCCGCCCTGTTGTCGAGACGCCGACAGTATTTACGGAAGAACCTTCCAGGAGTCTGCAGCTATCCACCGTCACAGTCAATCCTCCTGCGAGGCCTATAATTCCTCCTGCCGTCTGTATTGATTTTACATTGCCTTTATATGTTGAATTTTGAATTTCCAATCCATACGTAGTGCCTACGATGCCGCCCGCCGCCTGAAAAGCGGAAAGGGTGTCGCCGGAAAGATTTTCTACATTGCCGACAGAACTGCAGTCGAGAATTTGCGCGTATCTTGTAGGCGTATACACAGTAGTCTTACTCATTCCCGTTTGGGTCGTTTCACTTACATAAAGACCTGCCGCGCCTCCGGCGATACCTCCTGCTCCTCCATTAATAAAACCGTCGGGATTACTTTGGCTGATAGTCGCCTTCGTTCCGTTCTTACTGCTCACTGCCGCCGATGAAGAACACCCCTTCAGTATCGTGCCCTCTGCAAGACCGACGATACCTCCGGAAAGCGTCCTCGCCGTCGTACTGTCCACCGTCGCCTCTGCGGATACAGTCCCTTCGCTGCTGCAGCCGGACATCGTATAGTATGTTTCCCCCGTTTCCAGCGCTGCACCATAATAGCCGGCGATGCCTCCTGCGTATGTATAAGCGTCGCCCCCATCCGCATTGGCAGCCGCTACGCCGGAGACAGCTGTTTCACTGTTTCCGTTGAGGAGAGAACAGCCGCTGATCGCCGTGTTATTGGCATACGCCACAAGCGCGCCAGCATACGCTTTGCTGGCTGTAGTCGTCGAACTGCCGGTACTGACCACAGCGTTCACGCTGATTTCGCTGAGCTTTACATTCTTAATCGCCGCTCCGGATGTATAACCGAAAAGTCCTGCATATACTTTTGTTCCGGAACCGGCAGCTGCCTCGGCGCTTACTTTCAGAGCGCTGATCGTTTTTCCGTTACCGTCGAACGTCCCGGCAAAATAATGATCCAGGTCGCCGCCGATTCCTTCGATCCAGGCTGTGGTCACCGTAATATCAGCACTGACCTGAAAATGCCATCCGCTGCCATGGTTGTAATCGCTCTGAAGACTTTCGCTGCCTGCGCCGTTTGCCAGCTGGCGAAGCGTTACGAGATCATTTTCGTTCTGAATCAAAAAAGGATTCTCGCTCGTTCCGCCCTCTTCTGTGCTGTCGGCAGCTGTGAAGACTTCATCCATAGACGATTCATCGTCCAGCGTGCCCCACAGAGTGACATCTGCTGACAGCATCGCAGCCGTTCCTACCGTCTTCACCGCTTCGCCGCTTATTAACCCGCCGCCTTCACCGGCGTCAGCTTCGCTTGTATTTTCTGCAGCTTCGGATTTCTCATCCACATCGCTTTCCGTGCCGTTTTCACTGATCTCTTCAACGGCGCTGCTGTCCGTGCCTTGCGTCACGCCTTCGATTTCACTCCCCGGCGTTCCACTGTCATCCGTATCGGCTTCCATCCCGACAGCACCCGCAGTATCACCAGCGTCAGCTTCAGCTGCAAATACTGTCACGTTGCAGCTGAGACACAGCAGAACGGTCAACAGGAGCGCCACAGCGCGTCTGAACTGTATCCGTACTCGTTTCTTCTGCATGTTTCGTATTTTACCTCCTTTTACTGAAAATAAAGCAAGTCCCACATTAAACATTTCATTCATCTATATAAAACAGTCGGCTGCAAAGCGCAGTCTCACTGTGATCGGCTACCGCATTTTCCTGTTTTTGCGATAACGGCGCAGACCTCCGCCGATGAACAGGATCAGGAAGACAAGGACTAAGGCAATGATTGCCGGCAGACTGTACTGAACCGTATCCTTAATAACCTCGAAGAGCTTTACATCCTCATTTTCCACAGCTTCTTCGATGATATCCTCTGTCGTCTGTCCCCCGCCGCCGCTCTCCGGCGGCGCAGGATTTGAGGCCGCAGTTTCCTCGGCGGCCTGACTGCTCGTTTCCGTCACACTCGGCACCATCACAATTGCAGCATCGTTCAGAGATTCGCTGGAATTCGCCGGAATCTGCATGTGCGGCTGTCCGCCTTCCTGTGACTCGGCATCGTTGCCGCCGCCGTTAGGATCTTTCCCGTCCTCACCCTTGGAATTATTTCCCGGTGCCTCTCCTTTTCCTGTACCCCGGCCTGACGACGAACCTTTTCCGCCGCCCTGTCCTTTATCATCCTCTTCTTTCAGATCGTCCTGTTCTTCCTCTTCTTCCGGTTTTAAGGAAAAAGCAGCGGAAACCACGGTATCTTTTTCGAGGGAGAAGATGAGTACCGTCTCCCCTTCCGCGGAAGACGCGATCCGTTCTCCTTTCGCTTCTTCGCTGCCTTCCTGCGTTTCGTCAGAAAGGCCGGTATCCGCATAAGCTGAAATTTCTGCTCCATAGACGTAAGTTACGCCGTCCTCTTTTACGGAACCAGCGTTAACCGTTACTGTCGCAGTCACGCTCTCCCCTTCCTCTAAATAGCCCGGATCAGACGTGCTCAGGGACAGCGTTCCGAGTTCTGTATCGACAGGCGAAGTCCTGACACGGTATATCGTCAGACCATTGCTCCAGACCGGCAGGCCGTCCTTCTGATACCAGACGCCCAAATGGGATTCCTGCGAATTTCCGCCCTGCGTTTCCATCAGCCAGGCAACTTCTCCGGAGAGAAACTGCGCCTTCGTGCGTCCATATGTCTCATCTGCTTCACTCTCCGAAGATTCTTCGCCGTCACTGCCGCTGTCCTCTGTCAGATAATAACTGGCTGCAATCGTTCCCGCTCCTGTCAGCCCGGTATCATCCCCGCCGGACGCAGCAGGCGCGGTGTATGAATAAGAGGAGGACACGTCGCCGGTTCCGGTCAGCAGGCCTGTACGCAAGCCCGGGCTGAAATCCATCGTTCCGATATAGCGGCTTTCCTTCACATCGCCGTCGCCCGTCAATCCGCCGACATTCTGACTCTTTCCGTAAACCTTCAGACTGCCGTCAAAGCTGCAGTGCTCCACATCACCTTCCGCTGTAACACCTCCGATGTACTGCCCGTCACCGGTGATTTCGACGGAAACCATATCACCGCACTCGAGGCCGTACAGCGATTCATCGCCTGCCCCCGATAGATATCCGCCAACGTAGTGTGCATTGCCGATAATTTTAATCGAAATTTCTTCTACATTGATCCCTGAAAGTGTCTCGCTATCCACTTCACCTTCAAACAGGGAAAAAATTCCGCCAACTCTCTCCGCATAACTACTTCCGGAAACATCCACATCGATATCGGCTGACAGACTGCATCCTTCTGCATATATGTGCCCATCGCTGTTCGATAGACTATCGTGCCCGATAAGCCCTGCGACATATTTCACAGTTCCTTTCCCTCCGACGACAGATATGCTGCCGTCCTCTGTACAATCCTGAAGGGTGATGTCAGATGTAGCCTCCAAAGTAGTATAGGCACCATATAATGAGCCGATCAGTCCTCCTACTCCTATCATACGCACAGCCTCCGTCTCCACAAGGATATCGCCATGATTAGCACAGTCCTGCAGCAGCAGCGATCCTCCAACGCCTGAAACGTGGAAACACCCTATGACTCCGCCTACTGAATAAATACAGTTATTGCCTGTCGTTGCGGAAACTATATCGCCATAATTGGCGCAGTCCGAAATCTGATTATCATTGTCCGCCGTAATATACCATCCGATGACTCCTGCGCTATAACCGCCGTTTGCTGTGATTTTTCCATAATTATCACAGTTTTCAATGTCTCCTCTCAGCAAGCCTGCGATTCCGCCTATATAACTTGCGACATTGGCGTCTTCAGAATCGCCGTTCATATGACTGTTTCCCTCTGCTGTCACAGCGGCGCTGTTCACACATCTGCTGATATTCACATACTGCGCATATCCTGCAATGCCTCCGGCATAGTAATTTTTCGACGTCACCGCCGTCGCATCATCTGTCTTACAATCCCTGAGATTGATCCAATTTGAAGAAGTCCCTGAGATATAACCGACGATGCCTCCCACGTTCATTCCGCCCGTAAGGCTGCATCTGTTCACTTCACAATTTTCGATGGAACCATATGATGTGCCGGCGATTCCTCCGACTCCGCTGATCGATTCGCCTCCTTCTATTTCGCAGTCTTCTGCACTGCATCCGCTGATGGTGCCTAAGTTATAGCCGACGACCACGCCTTCATTATAAGCTTTGACCATACTGATGCCTTTGACGGTACAATCTTCGACGGCACCATAATTGGTATTTGCCACTACGCCGACGCCTCCATTAAATTCATCCGTATATGTTCCGTAGACTCCCGAAATCACGTTCCCTGTCACTTGCAGATTCCGTACCTCACCGTCGTCTCCGATGGTACCAAAAACCCCGGCCGAGGCATTCTCAGAGATATCTATCGTACAACCGCTGCCGTCGAAATGACCCTGCATTTTTGTATGCATGTAGTAATAATCTCCGCCATCGTATACATATTCCTGAAACCGCATTCCCGTAAAGGACGTCGAAAGAGTATAACTATCCTGAGCCTGTGATTCCCCTCCCGCATTTGGATCGAGACGGAAATAATAGCCTTCCAGAGTATTATTATTATTAAATACCACCGCCAGACGATTCAGCTGCAAATCCGTAGCGATAAGGAAGGGATCCTCTTCCGTTCCGCTGCCTGAAACCGAATACGTTCTTGCCCACTGATTAACGGCGTCCAGATATTCCCATACCGCGTAAAGGGTTATAACCGTATTGTCGGCGTCTGCCTGGACAACCGTCGGGTCACTGTCACTATCAAACTTCCACAGATTTTCCAGTCCCAGCTTCGAGACCTTTTCCGTGCTCCAGCCGGCAAACTCATAATAGGTATTGGCAGCCACCGGCGTAATATCAGGCCAGCTCAGAATACTTCCGTTTCCTGTCGTCACGCTCTCCGGCGCATCCTCGCTGCAGACGACTCCGTTTAAGTCATAGACGATTGTCACCGCAGACCATTTCGCATAGAGATCCATATCGTCCGTAACGATTTTTTCAAAATTATACGGCTCCTCTGCCAGTTCTCCTCCTTTTTTCTCATACCAGCCGCAGAAAACGTAACTGCCGAATGCGTCATCAACAAAGTACGTCGGAATATCCTTCGGCTCATTGACCGGATTGCCCGCCTCTGTCGCAGAAACGCTGAAAGGTTCTGTCCCGCCGTTTTCAGCGTGAAAAGTTACGGTATACCCGGATCTCGTACTGTCCACGACGCCTGCCACGACCTTCAGATCTCCCCCGGGCATAGTCAGAGAAATCCCGCCTGCATCTTCACTCGTCAGACATTCGGTTTCACCGTTGGCGTACGTAATATAAACGATCAGCCTTTCATTCACATCCAGCGACGACGGCACAATCTGCAGTGTGTCGTTTACCGGCAGATATTCCGCAGAAAGGGATACGATATTTTCACCGGAAGATATGACTGTCGCACGATAGACCGCTGCCGCGCCGTCTTTTACCATAGAAGGATATTTCAGAGAAGACAGGACGCCCCAGACTCCGTAACGTTCATCTTCCCCGTTATCCAACGTATAAGCCGCTTCGTTGACGTCCCCCGTATATGTAACACAGTCCGCATCCCCCGCGTCGGCAGCCGACGCCGTCATATTGACACAGTTTACGACATGATCGGAAGCGTTCGCCGGAATGGAACCGACGACACTGCCCCGACTGTATGTACAGGTAACATCGGCGCGGTTAAAGCTGCCGATCACATATCCGGCTGTCAATCTGGCACCCACGAGCTGTCCGGCGATTCCGCCCGCGGCGCTGCTGTTTGATGCGACGATGGAGCCTCGATTACTGCAGTACCGCACGGTCGCTCCTTTTCCTACCGCGCCGGCGATCCCGCCTGCGACGGACGATGCGCCGCTTGCTGTAATTCTCTGTGTATTGCTGCCATATTCCAATATCGGCGTCTCATCGCCAGAGGCAGTCCCTTTATCATAATATCCTGCCACACCTCCAATGTAACCGCTGCCTGTTATGCGCGCCTGATTTGCAAGCGCCCTTCCCGTACCGGTCAGAAATCCGGCAATTCCTCCGGTATATGTGCTGCCGCTTATTGTGCCCTTATTCGTTGCATCCCCCATGAAACCGTCAGCGCTCCCGGCAATTCCTCCGGTGTAAGCGCCTCCCGATACTGTGGCGCTGTTGCTCAGGTTGTTCGCCGTACCGCTGAACTTTCCGACGATCCCGCCTGACCACGACGATTCCGCCACAGCTGTGCACACTACTGTACAGGCATTTGAAATATTTTCCATTTCTCCGCTCATCTGTCCAGCCAGAGCGCCCATATATTCAGCGATGGCATTCACGGTGCCGGAAACGAGAGTGATATTTGCAATCGTTCCTTCTTTTATATATCCAAAAAGACCAGCATATGTTTTCGTTCCCGTCACACTTAAACCGGAAATTTCTGTCACTGCTGTCACATTACCGTCATCGTCATAGCTGCCGCCGTCGAAAGTACCCTGAAACGGATGTTCCGCGCTGCCGACAGAGAGCCAGTCGATCCCGCCCAGATCTATCGTTACATTCTCACTGCTGACGACGGAATCATCAGAAATGCCCACGAAGGAAAGAAAAGATGAAATAGCCGAAAGAAAAACATTTTTTCCGGCCGGGCCACTGTTCACGCATTCCTTATCCGCGGCATAAATCGCCGTGCCTGAAAACGTGTATCCACTCTGCACGAGAAAACTCAGTCCCATCAATTCTTCTACTGTGTCGATTTCGTAATAAGAAGTTTGTAAATTTTGAGGATCAAACCAGGAGATGTCGGCATAAAATGCGTAAATCACAGCATCTCCGTTCATCGGCACACTGAAATCATGCAATTTTGAAAACGAAGCGTCATCATACCAGACGACGGCGTACCCTGTACGCCAGGCCGCCAGCGGATCTTCTTCGACGCCCGTTCCGCCGGTTCCGTCATCATTGCCGTCTCCTGCATCGCCGT
>CAZGBL010000007.1:19166-26312 GCA_964523955.1 uncultured Oscillospiraceae bacterium
GTTCCCTGCATCGCTGTCCTGACCCGAACCGCTTTCTTCGCTTTCATCTTCAGCTTCTTCGCCGCTGCCCGCTGCAGGCATATCCGCAACCGTCGGCGCATCCACTATCGTGCCGGCAACGACTCTGAGCCGGCTCTCTACACCGGTTGTCCATACCAGAGTCAGAGTGTATGTATTTTGCGGATCCTCGGAATCTTCACCGACATCTTCCGATCCGTCTCCCGATGATCCGTCGCTTTCTGCGCCATTCTCCGCAGCTTCACCGACGCCTTCTGATCCGTCTCCCGCAGTTGCGCCGCCTTCCGCGCCATTCTCCGCAGCTTCAATGACGCCTTCCGATCCGTCTCCTACGGCTCCGCCGTCTTCACTGCCATCCACATTTTCACCAGAGGCAGCGCCGATTGCCTCTCCCGTGAGATCGCCATCCACGCTTCCCGATACATCCTCCAGAGAGACTGTGGATATATCACTGTCCTCCAGTTCCTCTTCTTCCGTTTTACCGGAGTCCTCATCCGTGAACCCATCTTCCAACGCGGCCTCCGATGCGGCGTTATCGCGATGGGTAGCTGCATCCTCTGCAAAACTGATACCGCTCTGACTGGCAGCCTGAGTTCCGATCAGAAAAAATACAGTAATCAATGATAGAATTCGTTTCATCTTTACCTTCCTCTCAAAAAACAGATTTTTGATCGTTTCTGATATGTTATCGCCGCATTCTTCTGTCATCCTGCGAAAACACTTTATTTCATGATTAAAATCCCAACTTGTTTATTTTGCACAAAAAAAACACAGCATCACTCTCCAGAGGGACGAATGCAGTCACAAAGGCCGCGTTTTCCCTCCGCAGGGTAAATACTGCGTAAAAATTACTATATTTTTATGACACGAAAAAACAACCGATTCCGAAGCTTCAGAATCAGCAGCTAAGCCGTACCCCCCCCCCGTTTTCAACGGCAGGGATTTCGTAAGACACGACAGCCTTTAAGGCTGCGCCAACAATACATACATTGCTTAAACTGCAGAGATTGCCATCCGAGACAGTACTGCTCTTATTATTCTGTATCAAATGAAATAATGCATAACTAAATAAAATTAAACTATCTGACAATAATTTTCCTGCGCTGAAAACTATCTTCTGTTCTGTAATCATTTTTACTGTTTCCTGGCACATCACGTATTTCTCCATTACCATTTCCACAATAGTGACCATGTCCGTAAATTGCCCTGTCGCAACTGAGATAAATCCATCCGGATTTTTAAAGCGGAGCAGAACTCCTGACAAGCTCGCTTGTCAGGGACGGCGCGAACACTTGCAGCAAGCGCCGGGAGCTTTCGCACAGCCGGGTTTCAGCGGGAGATGATTACCCAACCGCCGAAACCCGGAAATGGAATCCGCAGCTTACATAAGCTGGGGAACATCTGGCGCTTGTCATAATGTCATTAAAAATCACAATGATGAAAAACATCACCCTGTGAACTACAAAAAAAAACAGGAAAATCTCCTTCTTCATTTTTACTTGTATACATTTAATCAAGTGTCATTTTATTTGTTCTCATCTTACTTATCGAGTTTGATTATATATGCTTAAGTGTTCCAAAAGCGTTACTTACTTTTGTGGAAAATATACAGAAAATCAACAATTACTAAAAAAAACGACAGGCATAAAACCCTTGAAAATTCACGAAATCTAAACCTTTTTGAGCTTGATTATTACTCATAAAATACAAGAATAAGAATGCCGATAAATTTTTTCTGTCTAAACCTAAAATTTGTCACTCCCCATGCATAGAGGCAGAGAAGTGTCAAGGCGGCATCTGGCAAAATGAATGGAATAAGAAACTGCTGAGAAACATCCGCTGTTGATATCCCACCATGTGGATAACTCGGATATCTGTGGATAAACCTGCGAATAGTTGAAAACATCGTACTCCTAATTGTGGAAAAAATACAGACAAAAAAATAAAAAAACGTTTGTTTCGTTTTGCTCAAAAACGTTGAAATTCCGAGATTTTTAACATTCTATTCTCCGATGCAAATTTTTGTAAAATCAAAAAAACTCACGTTTTCCAGGTTTTCAACAGCTGTGGATAACTTTGTGTAAAACTGTGTATAAGTAAAAAAAAACAGAACGCAGATGCGTTCCGGAATATATGTTCTGTATCTGACACTCCCCACAGCTAACGCCAAGGGTTTTACGACACTCTTTGATAAAAGAAAAGCGGACAAAAGATATACCCGCCTGACCTGGTCTTTGCCCCCACACTCGCCTGTGAACATGTGTTTTTTAGTATTTTCCACAGGACTTACATCTAAACCGCGCCATGCTCACGAACTGTAATCATTCGCTTACGTGGATCCCTTTGCCCGCGGCTGGCTTGGATTTGCAACCACAGACACGAGTATATCTTTTATCCGCTTCCCGATCTGTTCCCTTTTTCGTTTTTAGCGTCCATTGCAGTCCCGGCGGGAGTCATGGGACGACAATCTCAGTTTTACCGCTCTGTACTCTTATCCGTCGGAAAAAGCGCCGACTCCCTGTCCGGTTCCATGCTTCCGGCGATAATGTCAGGCAGCTCCCGCTGATTTACTCCGGCTGCAATCGTCGCCACTGTCACTGAAGCCGCTCCGCAGGATTTCAGAATTTCACTGCAGTGCTCCGCTGTAGTACCCGTCGTATAAATGTCATCGATGAGGAGAACACGCTTTCCTGGAATGACACTTTGAGCCGCGGTGCCGGCACAAAACGCATGATCCAGATTTTTTCTTCTCTCTTTCGCATTGAGGCGATTCATCGGCACAGTCGCACGTACACGCAGCAAACAATCCGTACGGCATTCTTTCCCTGTACGCTCGCCGAGATATTTTCCCAAAAGAACTGCCTGATTATACCCGCGAACCTTTTCCTTCGCCGGGTACATCGGCACTGGCACTATTATATCAAATTTACAGCCTATAGCGGTAATTTTATCGAAAATAATTTCCGACAATTTTCTCGCCAGGTAACTCTTTCCCCTATATTTAAAATCCTTGATAATCTTGCGCTCCAACTCCCTGTACTGTACGCAGGTTACTCCGCTGTCAAAGCTGCGCGGCCGATTTGCACATTCTCCGCAAATGCCCCTCGGATACCATTCCTCCAGCATTTTTCCGCACACACGGCAGAGTTTTCCGTTCGCCCACCGAATCTTCTGAAGGCAATCCGGGCACAGAGAATAAATATCATCCGGCCGGATGGGTCTATCGCAAGCCATACAGTAAATATTAGGCGGAAAGATGATATCAGCGCAGAGATCCGCTGCTTTTTTCATCTTTAAACGAACTTTCTTTCTGTATACCGCTGCGGCGTTCGCCGCCGGGCGTTCTCCTTTTTGTACCGTCTCAATTCCTTTCTCGCCGTCTGCGATAGCTTAATCCTGACGAATATCGCCGCAGCCGGCAGTTTTCGCCGCTGGCATTGATGCCCGTAATACAGCCTGCTCACAAACGCGAAGCGTCTGTCTTCCAACCGCCGCATCCATTTTATCCCGTGCTTTCAACCTGTTCACAAGCACTCCAGAATCAGAAATTTTCTCAGCTTTGCCCCCAGCCCCGAGTATCTCTGATCGATTTGATTATTGTCGATCATGGCTTGCATCATACGTTCAGAACCCACCAGGACGACGCTCTTTTTTCCCCTGGTGACGCCGGTATACAGAAGATTCCGATTAGCCAGCATCGGAGGAAAATACGCCATGGGTATGATAACGACCGGAAATTCACTTCCCTGACTTTTATGCACGGTCATGGCATAGGCCAGCTCCAGCTCTTCGGCCTGATGAAATTCATATTCCACATACTTCACATCGTCAAACACTACGGTTATTTTGTTGTCTTCACAATCTATGTTCTTAACAAACCCGATGTCGCCGTTATAAACTCCCTCACCGTCCATGAGAGTATCGGAACGCTTCCATTCCAGCCGATAATTGTTCTTGATCTGCATAACTTTATCACCGACGCGGAAAATCCGGTTCTGAAGCTCTTTCTCCGCCTTTTCCGGTGCCGGCGGGTTGAGGATCTCCTGCAGTTCCTTGTTCATGTTGTAAATTCCCAGCGTTCCCTTGCGCACAGGCGTCAGAACCTGAATATCTTTCACGGGATCGCAGTCGCTGTAATAAGCCGGAAGCCGCTTGCTGCACAATTCTTTTATAGTAGCGAGAGCCGCAGTTTCGCTGCTCCTTTTCAACAGAAAAAAGTCCTTATCTCTTTCGTTGCAGAAGGGATATTCTCCCCGATTAATCCGGTGTGCATTTACGACAATCATGCTCTCCTGCGCCTGCCTGAAAATTTCCGTTAACCTTACGGTATGAATGATTTCACTGGATATAATGTCACGCAGCACATTTCCGGCTCCCACCGACGGCAGCTGATCGGAATCTCCCACAAGAATCAGTCTCGTGCCGCAGGCCATCGCTTCCGTAAGCGCGTCCATCAGAAGGATATCCACCATCGACATCTCGTCGATGACGACTACATCGTATTCCAGAGGATTCTCCTCGTTCCTGCCGAAATTCATGCTGTCGCTGTCCTCGGAATAATAATACTCCAACAGGCGGTGAATCGTCACAGCAGGACGGCCTGAAGTCTCGGAAATGCGTTTCGCCGCCCGCCCGGTAGGCGCTGCAATAGCCACGCGAAACCCGCAGGTTTCAAACACATCGATGATCGTGTTGATAATCGTGGTCTTTCCCGTACCCGGACCGCCGGTGATCACGCATACCCCATTCTCCGCACAGCTGCGAACCGCCTCCTGCTGATTTGGTGACAGACAGATTCCTGTAGAATTTTCCGATACGCGAATCAGCTCCTCTATATTCGATTTTACAGGCTTCACCTTTGCCTGCTGGAAGTGATACAGCCTGCGAGCCACATTATTTTCCGCCTCAAAAAACACTGTCAGATAAATCGCCGGCGTGCCGTCACAATCCTCCAGACGCACGAAACCGTCGATCGCCAGCTGCTCTGACATATCTCTGATATCCTCAGAGGAAACGTCCAGCATCCGCGCGGCCTCTTCACAGAAAGCCCGAAAAGGAACATACGTATTGCCAGCAGACGAATATCGTCCCAGAAGATAACGTATACCGCTGGTGAGACGGTATTCCGACTCGCGCTCAATGCCGAGCTTCGCCGCGATTTCGTCCGCCTGACGAAATCCGATGCCTCGAATGTCGGTGATCAGTCGATAAGGGTTTTCCATCACCGCCCGTACCGTATCCATACCGTAAATTTTATACATCTTCATCGCATAAGACGAGCTGATGCCGTAACCGGCAAAGAATACGGAAATTTCCGCAAATTCACGATGAGCCCGGTACCCTTCCACGATAATTTTCGCCTTCGCCTGTCCGATTCCCTCTACCTCGGTGATTCGTTCGGGTTCTTTTTCGATAATCTCCAGTGTCTGCTCCCCGAATTTTTTGACGATAGCCTCCGCCATCTTCGGCCCGATCCCTTTGATTACGCCGGATGACAGAAATTCCTTAATACCCGCTTCTCCTCTGGGAACCTCTTCGCGGCAGTCCGAAAAAGCGAACTGTTCTCCGTAAGTCGGATGATTCTTCCATCCTCCTTCAAAGCAGAAGGTCATGCCGCATTTTGCCGTCGGAATATTTCCCACGGCAATAAACTGTTCCATCTCATCATCGTTTTCGACGACGGCTACCGTATAAAAATTTTCTTCGTTTCTGAATATGATATCAACCAGTCTTCCTCTTTTTTCTGCCATTGCAAGCCGCCTTCCGCCGTAATATCTGCATTACACCTCTCGCAGTTCAGGTCATAGCTCCGAATATTCCGCCTGGCACTCCCTCAGCCAAAGCAAAGGGATTTTAGACATGCCGGATAAGTACACGGCTATCCGTCTCTTTCAGCTGCGGATTTCTTTTCCGACGTCTCAAAAACTCAATTTAACGGGAATCCTCATTTCCGAAACGTGGGCTTATAGACTCTCCTGTTTTCCAGCGTCCACACTTTATCCGAAAAATCTCCCGGCGGCACAGCGGAGACCGCCTCTTCCATATCGAACAGTCTCGCGTCGAAAATATCGAGATAGTGAAGCAATTCCGCCTCGGGAAACATCGGCCGTTTCGGACTTCCGAATTCCGGCTCGTAATGATGTGATAAAATCATATGTTCCAGCATAACAGCCTTTTCCTCATCAAGACCCACCTCTTCCGCCAGTCGGTCGATCATTTTTACCCCCTGCGCGATATGACCCAGCAGCTGACCTTCAAAAGAATATCCTGGAGAAATCCCCCACTGATTCGAGAGGATTTCATTGATCTTCTCCATATCATGAATGACCACACCTGCGATCACCCAATCAGGATCCAGGCTCATATAGACCTCACATGCTTTTTCCCCCATCTGCAGCATCCGTTTCATATGAAACAGCAGACCCGACATCATCGCGTGATGATTTTTAGAAGCCGCCGGATAATACATCAGCTTCTCCCGATTTCGTTCCATAAGGATCGTACAGACCTTTTTCAGCCCTGCGTCACCGATCTTTGCGATCTCACCCATGATAAAATCATACATATCCCGTCCCTTTTCCGGAGCCGTTCGGATAAATTCCGTGACGTCAAAATCGTCTGTGCCAGCGGCCTGACGGAATCTGGATACCTTGAGCTGCTGCTTTCCCTGCCATTCGGTGACAGACGCGCGAATCTTAATGATCGCATTTTCTCCATAGCTTTCCATTTCCGTAACTTCGGCGTCGGAAGCGTCCCACTTTTTCGCGCTCACATCGCCGGTCTTATCGCTGAGAATCATATCGATATACTTTTTCTGATTGGAACCGACACGAACCGCCATAGATTTCATCAGAAAAAAATCGTCAAAATCACGTCCTGTTTCCAGACTGTCAACATACACTTTCTTCAAATTCAATTCACTCCTTTGTAATATTTTACCATTTTTAAATCATTCGTTCAACCATAATCTTACAAAGAGCGACAAAAATACCGATGGAAAGTACAGATCTCCATCCCATCTCATTCTCTCAGAAGCGAAATCTCACTGTTCCTGCCGGAGAACGGTGAAAACGGCCTGATTTGAAAAACAGATTTTTATTTTTCATCTAACAGTATATAATATTATAA
>CAZGBL010000008.1:0-18370 GCA_964523955.1 uncultured Oscillospiraceae bacterium
ATACAAAAAAGACAGTCCGCATTGAACTGTCTTTTAAATGGTTTTCATTGTTTTTATTTCTGTTTTTCCGAACATTCCGCTGAAAACTCACGCCTGCCGGCGGTATCGCTCTAACACAAAACCATGTTTCATACGCCGAAAAGCGACGGACGGTATCGTCGTATCCGTTTACCGTCTGAGACACCTTCCGCAGTAATTGCAAAAATGGCAGAGATGACGTTTCACAGGTATCTCCTCCGGTCTGCAGCACAATTCCACCTCGATCCAGGAACCTGCCGGATACAGATCTCTGTCGATCTCCGTAATAAACATCGCGTTTGACGCTATAACCTGAGCCGTATTTTCCGCGTGAGCGGCAGCGGAGCAAGCTGTATAATAAGGTCCTTTTCTGTATACATTCATGCGCACGAGCAATTCCATGTATGACGGTGCCGGAAGGTCTTCCTCCAACATTACAGAGACCTTCATGCGAGGGGAATACGGTATATCCAGCATAGCGCACACGAGAGATCTGATGCACCAGTCCAGACCGTAAAATGCGGCCAGCACCGGACCGGAGAGATTGATCACCGGTTTTCCTTTCACCACTGCGATGCCCATAGGTCTTCCCGGCACAGCGCGCACTCCATGACAGAGAAGCTCCCCTTCCTCCTCCAGCAGACGAGTGTTGAAATCTTCCCCGCCCTTAGAGGAACCGCCGTTGATAACGACGATATCCGACTGATCCAAAGCGGATTCCAGAGCCGTTTTCAGCTCTTCCCTCTGGTCTTTGACGATTGGCCAGAGTAAAGGTTCCGCACCCATCTCTCTGAGCATACTTGCCGCCAGATAACTGTTTGTATCGAAGTTCTGACCGCGCTGAAGCTGCTCCCCGGCGCATATCAGCTCGCTTCCCGTAGGAATAAAGGCGACGACAGGTTTTCTGCGTACTTTTACCTGCGCTTTGCCGCTCATAGCGATACACGCGACGTCCTCACTTCTGAGACGAGTCCCTCTGGATACCAGAAGATCTCCTTCTTTCAGCGTACTTCCCGCAGGTCTTACATTCATATTCTTCTCCACCCGGACGTTATCTGCGATTTTTACGCCGCCCTCAGGTAAAAGCTCGACATTTTCAATGGCGATTACCGCGTCATAGGCGTCGTCAAAATCATCTCCGGTATCGGCACGAACAAAATCCTGCCCTATTTTCCATGACGACGTATCCGGTATTCCCTCCTGAAACAGCTCTGATTTTACAGCGATGCCGTCCATAGAAGACGCTCGTACCACAGGTATAGAGTATCCCGCATAGACGTCTTCTGCCAGAAACCTGCCGCAGCATTCTTCAAGAGAAACAATCTCCTCTCCGCACTGTTCGTCCCACTTTTCATAGAGCAGTCCCAGCGCCTCATGTCTTGTCATCATTTTCATCCTTTCAACCCCCTGCTGCCACTCGTCTGTCTATCTCACCGTAATTTTTCTTCATTCTCCATAATTTTCCATTTGTCGGTTCGCCCCAGCTATACTCCATCATATAGTCTCCGTCATAAGCTGCGATGGCGTCCCTGTCTCCATTGAGAAAATTGAAGTAATCGCAGTCGATTCCTTCCGGGCGAATCGCCTTTTGATTGCGAGACGACATGATGATATCATCGATTCCATACTCGTTCAGCGTATTTCTCAAAGCATACAGCGCTTTTCTGTAAATCGTTTTATGCTGAGGCGTCACAATCTCATCCGGCCAGAACATCTCGATGATGCTTCCCATCGTCAGCACGCCGCCGCGGCTGTTAATCAGCATTGCTAACAGTTCTTTCGCCCTGGTATTATTAAAAATTACAGCCTTATCATTCACATATATGTCAAAATTTCCAAACGTATTGATCCGTATCTTAGGCCGCATGACAGATACTTTAGCCTGAGACGTTACTTTTTCGATACAGCTGCGCACTTTATCGGCGGCAAACGGCATCCGCAGGACAGAGGTATTATTCAATTCCAGGGCTTCCAGCGCTGATTTTTCATCTCGGATCAGAAATACGAGACTGCAGTTGCTTTTTAAATCTCCAAGGAGCTCTGCGACAGCCTTTCCGCTCATATCGTTCAGTTTCCAACTGACAAAAGCGATCGTTTCGACTTCACATTCGCGATTCACCTTGCGCAGAAGCTCAACGCCCCGTTCCAGTTCGATGACTTCATCAAATTTATGGATGTTTTCCAGCGATTTCCTAATATATGTTCTGACATTTGACGTCGGTTCAACAATTATTGCACGCATAAAAATCCTCGCTTCTCACTTCATATAAAACTACTGCTTCAAAATCAATCTCCGTTGACAATATGAACCTCATATTTTCGGCGCTGTCCGCTCTCTTTCAGGTTGTCCATATATCCTGTATCCGAATTGTGACTCCACTGACGCGACGCTCTGCCCGAATCGGACGACCGATACAGCTGATTCATCGTCAGCGGTCCCATACTGAGACTGTCCACGCTGAGAATCGTCGAATTGATAGGATTCGACGAAAAGAAACGTTCAAATTCCGACTTTACAGGCGCAGAATATCCTTCTCCGCCGGAGCCGGCAAAACGTTCTTCCTCGCTTTGCTCCTGTACCTCGGCAGATTGGCCAAGCTTCCGCTCCTCCACCATTTTTCTGGCAGGATTTGCTCTGACATATTGAGTTCCGGCATAGTCCGTCTGTTCCGCCTGCGCCGCCGCGCTGCGCGGCTTTCCACTGGCTTTATCAGTATCTTTACGCAAAAGCTTTTTCAGCCTTGAAGTCTTTTTATCGCTCTTATTTTCCCATTCTTTTTTCACCTGCTCGAGAGCGCTCAGACCGGTGTCCGCATACTCCCTGTTGGCTGCCGCCTGTTCTTCCTCGGCGCGCTGCCATCTGTCCACATCATACAGATCGGAAGAATTGCCTTCTGCAGCGCCGCTCTGATTCTGTGCGCCATTGGAAGCGCCTTGTCCTCCTGCAGCGCCTCCCCGACCCGCGCCAAAACTGCCGAGACCGCCGAGACCGCCCATTCCGCGGCCCATGCCGCCCATGCCGCCCATGCCTCCAGCCATTCCGCGACCCATAGAACCGAAAATCTGTCCGAAACCTCCCATACCTGGCATATCTGTTCACCTCCACTCTCTCCGGCTGACGCCTTCGCCGCGGCCGCATTCTGACGTTTGCCGCCGCGAGAATATGTAAAATAACTCTTCTATCACATCTTTATCCAGCGTATAGATCTCGGTTTGCCGCCGCGAGAATACGTAAAATGACTCCGTATTCACGCTGAACCGTGCAAGCACTCTGTCAGCTGGTAATTTTACAATACAAAATACTTTATCAGATATTTACCGCCCAGCATTCTGCGGCAGTTTCTGTGAAATTCTCCGTAATATTTCAGCCATTTTTCATAATTTTCATCCGATATCTTCTGTCCGCCGTAATAAACGCGGACAAAATCATCTGTGAGATCCATCCACGTGATATCTCCTGCGTTCAAATGACGCGTTTTCAATTCGATACGAGCCGCGTATTCATACGGCGTATCGCCCTCCGGGCGCGCAATATTCAAGTGCCTGAATTTCTTTCGATACCAGCTGTACAGATACACGATCTGCTCTTCCCTGGACATCTTTGAAATACGCTTCAGGAAGTACTTTCTCCTGTTTGCGATGATAAAGATAACCGCCGCCAGAATTGCCGCCGTCAATATGGCCAGAACGAGCTTCGCCATCGGAGACAGCTTCGGCATCGCATAAGATACCGCCCGCGCAAATACAGACTCGTCCGGATTTATGGTAAGATCGGACTCTGATCTCGAATTATCATCTGTTTCCGGACCGTCACTGCTCTGATTTTCCGCATCTTTTTCCAGCTCTTCCTCTTGTTCGCCCAACTGATTCGACAGCTGCTCCATATTTTCATTCTCATCCTGAGACGTATGATTCAAGTCCATGAGAGATTCCTTCTGAGCAATTCCCAGACGATCCAGAACTTCTACGGACACGATCTTTGTGATGAGCTTCAAATCCTTCACAGGAGGATCGAGAGCCTTTACGGCCGTAAAGCAGAGAATCGTGCCGATCAGAAGGCTGACTGCCGCAACGAAAGCAGCGGCGGCTAAAAGAGGAGGAAATGCGTCTTTCACGGTACTCGTACGAAAAACGTTTCTGCGATACCGCTTATAGATAAAATTAACCGTTCCGGCAAAGAGGAAAAGAATATAGGCCCATACTCTGCACTCATATCCTAAAACCGCCAGAGTGGATAAAAGAAACGCACCTCCCGCAAGAAGCGCAAGACTGCCCTGCGGCCCTCGCGCCAGAAGAAAAATCACCACGGAACACAGAATTGTCAGCAGATACCACAGTCCCGCGTTCAGCTGCGGATCATCGCTCTCCGTCAGAGAAATCCCCTTCGCATATGCAAAAAACACGGCGATAACCGCCAGAATGACCGCAGTCGGAACGGCAGCCTTCACCGTCTTCAAGCTGTAAGACGCCGCTAAAAGCGCCGCCGTGACAATACCTGCGGCAATGACAAGTCTGAAAATATCCGACGACAGTGTCTCCGGAAGGTAGAAACCCTGATATACGTTGATCGTAAATCCCGTCGTCATGAGGAGTACCAGCAGAAAATCCGGCAGACAGTATTTAAAATATCGCTTATATTCCATACAAATTACCATCCTCACTGCAGCTCTTCCCCGAAGGATATGACGGAATAACTGATGCCGTGATCCGCCAGAAGCTTAACCGGTTTTAAAAGCTCTTCCCGTTCCTTGTCATATACATTATCGGGAATCACATAAAACAGAACGGGATTCTGCCTGCGCATCCGAATACTCACTAATGTGCGCACGATTTCCGGCGTCAGCAGCGCCGTACAGAGTACTACATTGCTCCTGGCGTACATTCCTCCGGATACCCGCTCCAGAAGACGCATGACGTCATAATCTTCTCTTTTGTCAGCCACCGGAGGGAGTTCCCAGATCATGGAGCGATAAAATTCCGTCTGCCCTGCATTCAGCCGCTTCTCCATTTTCTCTCTCGTCAGATAGGTAATCTCACATTCCGTCCCCTTGCTCTGAGCGTAATAACCTACGGCTACCGCCGTCTCCACCAGAGTGTCAAACAGACTCATGGCCGTCTCCGTCTCACACTCCGGACCGCACAGATCGAGAACCACATCCACCCCGGAGGATCCGAACGTTTCCATCTGCTTCGTCAGATAACCGTTAGAATGAGCAGACAGCTTCCAGTGAATATTTTTGATGGAATCTCCCATCACATATTCCCTGACGCCCGTATAATCACTGCCGTCGGTTTCGATGCTCACTTTCGATTTACTGTCTTCTGTCTGTACTTTTTCCGATACTTTCAATTCGGCCAACTGCCATATATGAGGATAGACCTCTACGATATGTTCACCTCCGCCGGGCATCGACACCTTCTTCACGCCCAGCAAACCTCTGACCTCTACTTTTTCCAGACCCACAGAGTATTTTCCAAGATGGTCAAAACGCACATCGAATACGAAGTCTCTCTTCTCTTTCGGCGCCAATGTGATCACCGTATCGGTTCCCTGATCTCGATCCCCGAAAATATCCGTCATGAAAAATTTAACCTTAACATATGGATAGACGAGAAACGATTTGTTTTCCACGCTGAGGCAAAATTCCATACTCTCCTCACGCATACAGGAATAGAGCTGTGATTTATCCTCGTAGACGAGACTCTTCGTCAGAATATTCAGATAAACCTGCGAAATCAAAAGCAGAAAAACATAAGTAAAGATCGGAAGATACCCGTAAATATTGTTGATAAATACAGCCGGAAGAACGCACAGTATCAGAAGAAGCGCCATGACGACTCCCGTTTTTATACGCCCGCGCTCCCTGCCCTTTACGGCAGTCCGCAGTGCGGATACCTTTTTCTTTCCTTTTTTCTTCATGATGCCTTTACCATCAATTTCCTGCAGGTACGATAATGCTCTGGAGTACAGACGCGATGACGTCCGCCTCCGTCCTTCCTGAAATTTTCGCCTCGTGGCTCAAAGTCAGACGATGAGCCAGAATAAACGGCGCTAAATATTTGATATCGTCCGGTATGACGTAATTTCTTCCTTTCATCAGCGCATACACCTGAGATGCGCGGTACAGACTGATGCTCCCTCTCGGACTGCTCCCCAGAGCCGTATCGGCGCTGGTTCTCGTAGCGGCTACGATTTCCACGATATATCTGGCCAGCTGCTCTTCGATGCGGACGCCTTCTGCCTTTTTTCTGAGAGACAGAATATCGCTCTTTGAAATAACAGGCTTCAATTCTCTCTTCACCCTGTCGCCCATTACGACGACGTGCAGTTCATCCTCCACAGAAGGATAGCCCATGGACAGCTTCATAAAGAAACGATCCACCTGCGCCTCCGGCAGAGGATACGTTCCGAAAGACTCTACAGAATTCTGCGTAGCGATTACCATAAAAGGCTGCTCCAGGTGATAAGTGGTACCGTCCACCGTAACCTGTTTTTCTTCCATAGCTTCCAGAAGGCTGGCCTGTGTCTTGGCGGATGCGCGGTTGATCTCGTCCGCTAAGACGAGGTTGCTCATAACAGCTCCCTTACGAAATTCAAATTCTCCCGTTTTCTGATTATATATGGAAAATCCTGTAACATCCGAAGGCATAAGATCCGGCGTAAACTGGATCCGCTTAAAACCGCAGTCTACTGACTTTGCCACAGCCGACGCCAGACTCGTCTTCCCGACGCCCGGTACGTCCTCGATAAGCACATGACCGCCGGCGATGAGGCACAGCAATACCAGCTCCGCTGTATCGTGCTTGCCTATGATAGCGCTCTCGATATTCGCCATAATATCGGAAACCTGCTTGCTGCATACCTCCGCTTCCTCCGCAGTCGTTGCCGCGCTTTGCTTCATCTTATCTGCCATCTGTCGTCACCTCTCCCGATGCGGGAATTCCTGCCTCAGGCATACCCGGTACAGCTATGCCGCCGTCTGCAGTAAATTCACCGTTCGGAACAGCAACCTCTCTGAGAGATGCGATAAGACCTGCTAAATTCTGAATTTCAGAAGGAATGATAATCTTCGTAGAGCGTCCGTCAGCCGCCTTAGCAAACGCCTCTAAGCTCTTGAGCTGAAGAACCTCCGGCTCCGGCTTCTTTCGATTCAAAGCGTCGATACCGTCCGCGTTTGCCTGCTGCAGAATGCGGATGGCTTCTCCATGGCCTTCTGCCTCGCGGATGGCAGCTTCCTTTGCCGCTTCGGCTCTGAGGATAGCGGCTTCCTTTTCCGCCTCGGCGTTCAGGATAGCTGACTGTTTTTTACCTTCAGATACGAGAATCGTGGATTTTTTCTCACCTTCTGCGATGAGGATCGCTTCTCGTCTTTCTCTTTCCGCCTTCATCTGTTTTTCCATGGCGTCTTGAATCGCTGCAGGCGGAGTAATATTTTTGAGTTCTACCCGGTTGATTCTGATTCCCCACGCTTCCGTCGCCTTTTCCAATGCCGTGCGCATCTTGGCGTTGATCGTCTCACGGGAAGTGAGCGTCTCGTCGAGTTCCAGCTCACCGATGATATTTCTTAAAGATGTGGCCGTCAGATTTTCAATGGCCGCAATCGGATTTTCTACACCATATGTATACATTGCGGAATCGATGATCTGATAGAATACTACCGTATCGATGCGCATCGTAACGTTATCCCTCGTGATTACCGGCTGCGGAGGGAAATCGGTGACCTGCTCTTTGAGAGAAACTCTGTTTGTCACCTTATCCACGAACGGAATTTTGAAGTGTATGCCGGCGCTCCACGCAACCTTAAATTTTCCCAATCGTTCTACGATATACGAGTGGGCTTGCGGAACGATTCTAAAACTCTGAAACAAAAGTATTATGACAATCGCCGCGATAACGATTTTGAATATGATTGCTCCCATCTGTCTGTCCTTTCAAAATATTTTATTCTTCCCTCGTGAGCACAGGCCTTTCAGGCGGCGCGAGAACTGAGGGGATAAGCGTTTCCTATATTTGTTGCTACAAACTATGCGGCTGTATCGGCGCAGAGTTGCATGCCGCGTCAGTCATTGAGCAGCGGAGAACACATACGCACCAATCTATTATGCGTATCAAAAAATTCGATGACTTTTACATCCACCCCATAGGCAGAACGGAGATTTTCCTCCGTGATGACTTCCGGCGCAAAACCGAACAAAAGAGGCGCGCCCCGCTGAAGCAGCGTCACGGTGGATTCACACATAAAAGCCTGATCCGGCGAATGGGTCGTCATGATGATTCCGAATCCCTTATCGCGCAGAGATCTGATTTTTTTCATAACACGGACCATATTCCCGTAGTCCAGATTTGCCGTCGGCTCGTCCATGACGAGAAGCTGCGGTTCCTGTGCCAGCGCCCTGGCGATCATAACCAGCTGACGCTCTCCTCCGGAAATATCCGTATATACCGTATCTCTCAGATGAGAGATACCCATATCGATCATCGCCGCCTCAGCGATGTCTCGATCCATCTCGGAAGGCTGTCCGAAATATCCTATACTATTAATTCTTCCCAGCAGTACGACGTCCTTTACCTTATAAGGAAAAGGCGGCGTGTGAAACTGAGATACATACGCCATACTCTGCGCCAGACGTTTCTCCGACCAGCGCGCCGTATCTTCGCCATTCATCAGAATGGAACCAGCCAGAGGCTTCTGAAGACCCAGCACCGTTCGGAAGAGCGTCGTCTTTCCTACTCCATTAGGCCCCAGCAGACAGCAGATCTGGCCGGTCTCTACGGTAAAGCTAACATTGCTGAGGACGGGCTGTCCTGCCGCGTAGCCGCAGTCTACATTTCTGAGTTCGAGTTTTATTCCCATCCCCTCCTTTGACGGAACATCGCCCACATGAGAATCGGCATCGCTAATACACTGATGACACTGCCCAGAGGAATCTGGTAGCTGTCGAAATAGACAAACCCTGCGATTACCTGACTGGCCAGCAGCAGCAGCGAGCCGTAAAATGCGCTCATATGGAATAGTCTTTTAAATTCTGCACCGAACAGATATCTGCACAGGTGCGGGATAACGAGCGAAATCATTCCGATATTTCCGCAGTGAATCATAGCTGCCGTCGTCAGAATCGCACCCGCCACAAGACCGTACAGTCTCATGACGGACGGCTTCAATCCCAACGTCCGCGCATCGCTGTCGTCAAAACAGATCGCGTTATAGCTGTAACGCATGAAATAGACCGGCAGCAGCACGACGACAGAGACGCCGCACAGCACCAACAGATTTCCCACACTGTTGAACGCGGAATAGCTCTTTTCGGAAAATTCCTGATAAACCGCTAAGACATCAGTATCCATGCTGGTTCGGATATAATTCACCACCGTACTGATCAATCGATTGATGATCGTCCCCACGATGAGCATATCAGCCACGGAAGAACGTTTTCCTCCCACCAGCTTACCTCCCGCCAGGACAATAACGAGCACGGCGGCGGCTATGCCATAGCAATAGATATAGCGCTGTGTCGTCAGGAAGTATACCTGTTCTCCAAACTGCCACACCAGAAGAATCTTTCCGAGATTGACGCCGGAAGACACGCCCAGCATTGTCGGCACGGCCATGGAATTTCTCATGGCGGCCTGATAGATGCAGCCTGAAACGGCCAGCACCGCGCCGGAAGCGATGATAAGAAGAGCGCTTCTCAAACGTATCACCGTTTCGGCATAATAATCGAGACCCGCAATGATTTCATCGCGGTTATCATAATAAGACAGCGAGAAAAGATCGGAAACCGACAGACGCACCCAGGTCACGATATTATTGAGCGCATCCAGCGGATTCACAAAACCAGCGTCTTTTCCCCTGTAGCATACCTGAAATACGAGCAGCAGAAGAAATACGACCACGGAGAGCACAAAAACACCTCTGTGCTCCTTTCCGTCCGCACGCCTCTGCACCCGAATAGATTCAAGCCCAGTCGGCATGTCTCTTCCTCCTGTATTTTAAAATGAAAACAGCGGATACGATACTGCACACGACGCCCGTATACATATTAAAGCTGCCTGTCTGTCCTGTCAGATAACAAAGATCGTATACGAGAAGCGTCACGATACCTCCCAAAAGCGCCGAGGCCGGAACGAGATATCTGAAATCAGGACCTACCATATATCTGGCAAAATGCGGAACCATAAAGCCGATCATAGCCATCTGGCCGCAGAAAGAGAGAACGACAGCCGTGAGAATCGTACAACAGGCGATCAGAACATTCCGAAAGCCCCTGACATTCATCCCCATAGCCTTCGCCTCATCCTCGCCGAATACGAGAATATTCAGCTTTCCGCTGAGACTTATCATGATGACGGCACAGATGAGTATCGGAATTGTCATAAACATAACCTCATACCAGGTGAACGTTTCGCCTACAAAACGTCCGCCCACCAGATTGTTGATCGAAGTCGTCCTGATGTCATCGCTGTTCTGCATGGTGATCACATACTGCATCAGCTGCGTCACCTGATTGATCACCGTAGAAAAAACGCCTCCTGCCAGCATCAGCGCCACCGTGTTGATTTTGCCTCTGCCTACCGCAAGTGAAATTCCTACGATGAGCGCCACGCCGACAAAACAGCCTGCCAGCATAAATAACTGCTGTCCGCATCGCTCCAGCAGATTCTGCTCCTGCCATATCTTCATCAGATCCGACAGCTTATAAGCTGCTGTCGAAGTACCCGACGCCGATGCGGCAGAATCCATAAAAAAGTAAATATAAATCACGCCTGCCATCACGCCGCCGGACTGAACTCCCAACGTCGTAGGCGACGCCATAGGATTTTGAAATACGCCTTGGTACACCGCCCCGGAAATCGACATTGCAATTCCGGAAATCATAATAGCGATAAACGTGAAAATAACGTATTGTATCACAGGGCTTCCGCCCTTCGTTATGTAATCCACGAGCTGACCCACTCTGTAAATCGTAACGTCCCGGTATTCCGACGGAGAATAACCGATATTAATATCTCCCGCCAGACCGTTCGTCAGCGAATTCAGAAGACCGCTCAGCGCTCCGTAAGGCACCAGCGTCAGAGACAGGAGAAACAGCGTCACCATAAAGACCGCAAGAGCTATGATTTTTTTCTTTCCGCTGTTCATCCCATGGCGGCCGCTCGTCTCGCGCTTGTACAGCGTTTCCTGCTCCAGATTTATGCGCAGCTGGATTTTTGAATCCAGCCGCGCTTTCTGCTGCGCTTTTTCATATTTTTCCTGATCGGTCACCGCAAACTCCTTTTAAATATCCGCCGCGCAGAAATACTCTCATTCTACGCCGCACGAAACCGTTCTCAAAAATCCTGTATCTTCGTCCATGCGTCTGAACCGTATCAGAGGCTGATTTCATACTATCTGCCATTGAGAATCTCCGTGATCTGACTGTCGCTGAGCGTATATCCGTAGAACTGTGAATAGAAATCACTGACATAAGAACGCATCTCTGCCTCCGTAAATGCGCCCCTGAGCTTCCATGCGATCCACACCGTTTCCAGAGGACTCTCAGCCGATCCTTCTGTCCAGCTGCCTGCACCGGACGGATTGACCAGGATATCGTAATTCCCCACGATGGTGGATCTCACGATATCATTGTGAGAATCTACAAATCCATACTCCACACCCGTGCCGTTTGAAATCGCCGGATAGGACGTCCACTGTGTACTGTTCTGTATCTTCGTCTTAATCTCCTGGCTGGCAGTGATAATCGCCGGGAAGCTGTCGCTGCCCAGATTATTTGTCATCCTGGTCTTCGCCTTGCTGCTGTCGTTATAGTTCAGAGATCCGGAAATTTCCGTCCTGTGGCTGGCAGCGTTGAATGTATTGACGTACACCTTTTCACTCTTCAGGACGCCGCCCTCGATAGCAGACGCCGCCATATTATTGACACCGCCCATGCTCATAAAGTAACTCAGAGGGCTGTCGGTATATCCCTTCGTCGCGACCGCCATTCCCTGAGAGCTGAGTACACAGCCCACCGTGCTGCTGTACAGACTATAGAGTGCGTTATCGTCCCAGTCGGAAATAAACAGAGAATTGACGCCGGAACCGGAAACGCCCGAAAGCGTCTTTATCGTTCCGTCCGGAGTATTATCATAATTTACACCGTTTGCCGCATATGGCGTAACTCTGGACGATACATCCTTCATCAAGCCGTCATACCATGCCTGCCAGTCTTCCGCCTTTTTAACAGCATTCACGCCGCCCTTGGCGCTCTGATCTCCCAGAATCTGACCTATGAGACTGATACTCTGCGAGATTCCGGTGGCAGAATCGAGAGAAGGAAGTACTACATACGTAATGCCCGCCGCTTCCAGAGCTGCGATCTGTGATTCGCTGAAAGACATATCTCCGCTGATCTCGAAGCAGACGTCAGGATGTTTTTCCAGAAGGGCACTAAAATTAGCGTCACTGATCTGAGTCTCGCCTTCGTCTTCCCAGAGCACAGCAGCGCTCTCGCTTCCGAAGACACTCTGACTCAGGCTGTTTCCCTTAAAGCTTTCCGAAGTGGCCGCAAGACGGCCGCTGCCGCCCAACATCTCTACGAGAACGGCAGCTTCTCCAACAGCAGATACGCTGTCGACGTTTTCAGGCACCTCTATATAAGCGCCGTCTGCCGTGACCACCTGTTTTTTCGCATTGTCATCATAACTTCCCGCGCCATTCTGATTATTTTCGGAAATGCCGCCGTTATTGTTATTCGACGTGCCATTCGGGTCGGAAACAGCATCGTTTCCGCTGCCGCCCTGGGAATTTTTTTCTTCGTTTGACCACGTCTGATTGTTGTTATATTGATTATCTGTATTTTTATCGTAATCGATATCTGCTGCCTGCTCATCCGCAGTAGTCTCGTCCCCCTGCTGAGCAACGTTATTGTCCCAGTCACGCTTTTTATCGGATTCCTGTTCTTTCAGAGCAGAAATTTTCTCATCGGTTTCCTCATTGTTTTCATTATTATTGATCATGGAATCCACCTGAGAAATATCCTCAGCGTTGTCCTGATTGTAGACGATATTTTGAAGAGCAGGGCTTTCTCTGCATCCGGCCAGAAGCAGAATGCAGAAAACGACCAGCAACAGAAGTTCTGCTGTCCGCTTGCCGTTCAGTAAGCGAATATGCGGCAATGATCTGTCTCTTTTGAACAAAACCGCTACCTCCCATCAGGAATGTCACTTTAAACTCCGTTTTGAACAGATTTCATATCATCTTAATAGATTAATCCTGTCGATATCTATGCACCGGGCAGCGTTCGCCGCTTTCACAGCGCAGCGCTGCCGGTGCAGAAAAGTGTATTTTTATCCTGATTTATGCTGCGAATCTCTTGTTGAAATTCATGATGATCGTCGCAACCTGCGCACGTGTGGCATTTCCGGCAGGAGCGATCGTACCGTCTCCCATACCGGATATGATCCCGTTATTATAGGCCCATTCCATAGCGTCCTGAGCATAGCTCTTAACGGAATTCCAGTCCTTCATAGCGGTTACCGCACCTGTTGCAGGAGCGCTGCTGTCCAGACTGTAGCCCTTCTGCTGCGCATAACGATAGAGAATCGTAACCAACTGTTCTCTCGTGATATTATTGTCCGGCGCAAACTGCGTTTCAGAAATACCGCTTACGATCTGATTCGCAGACGCCCAGCCCACTGCATTCGTATACCATTTTCCGGAAGGTACATCGCTGAAGGCCGCCGCCGCCGCAGACGGTTCATTTTCCGCTCTGTGAAGCACCGTTACGAGCATGGCGCGCGTCATGCCTGAATTCGGACTGAATGTCGTATCGCTGGTTCCGGTAAATAATCCGTTGGATACCGCGTAATTCACAGCCTCTTCATACCAGCTGCCAGCCGCCACGTCGCTGAAATTTGACGGAGTAGCCGGAGTAGCCGGAGTCGTCGGATCTTCTTCGCCGGTTCCCGTATTCACATCGTCACTGGCTTCACAGCTCACTGCAGGAATCTTGTCCACCCCGCCGCTGTTCGTGAATACGCCGGAGAGTTCCGGTTCGATATCAGCTCCGACACTCTTCAGAGATGCGTCGCTGCTTCCGATACCTACGGAACAGTCAAGGCAGCTCCACTTTTCCAGGCTGGAAAGAGAACTTTCGATGGATCTGTAGTATTTGATGCCGGAAATGATCATATTTTCGATGTCAGAAGCGTTATACTTGTTCATATTGATCGTATAATGTGCCGGCAGATCTGAGTCTGTCAGCATATTGTTGACTACCGTTCTCATGGCTGTCGTATCGGAAATATGATAAAAATGCTCCATCCAGTAAGCGATCATAGAAGCCGGATCGAAAGAGTTATCCTGATCATAATAGAAATAGGAGAGATAGAACGGGATACCCATACCGTTTTCTACCGTCTGCATCGTCATTCCGTAGACGCATTCCGGCAGGTCTCCGAGGAAACGAACGCCTGCATCCAACAGTTCTGCATAGCCGTCGCCGATTCCCACCGATCCGATGATGACGCCTGTAGCATTCGCATTAGAAGCCGTCGGTGCGTTGAGGATCTCGATGAGCTGTTTTGTCGTCAGATAGTAGCCCTGTGTATCCGTCTGAGAGGTAGCGCCGTTGGCGCCCGGACCTCTCGTCTCAGTCGTAATCGTAGAAGCGGAAACAGTAGACCCGTCACTGAATGTATAGCCTGCCTTCAGCAGATCATAGATATTATTGCCGATGCCTGACGCATACTGCGCCTGTCTCGTCGTAGTATCCACGACCGCCCAGGAGTCTGTAGATGTATCATAAGTAACGCTGCTGGCATAGTTGACCTTCGTCAGCGCGCCGCTGGCAAACTTTGACTGCGCATAGTAGTAGAGTCCTCTGCCGTACTTATCATAATTAACTGCGATTTCGTAAGGACCTTCCGCATAACGTGTCGTTTTGCCAGTCTCTTTCATGGTATCCTGCACTGCCTTTGCAATCTCGATCAGTCCTGCTGACATATCAAACTGATTATATTCCAGACCCAGCCCGTCGCTGTGCGCGTTCATAGGACAGGAATGAATGACAATCGTAGGATCGTAGTCCGTACCGTATGTATCATTGTACTGTTTAATATAATCCGCGTAACCATCCATAGAGGAAGCGATGAGAATATCCGGTTCATAGAAGAATGCCGCATTAAACGTCTTAGTCGTTCCTCCTACAGATACGGTCAGAGTCGTATTTGTATCCAGTCCTGCAGGACCTACCTTCGCACCGTCACAGCGGATTGTGTAAGGGGTAGCTGTCCAGGAAGCGTAGTCCTGAGAATTGTAGTCCTCACCGCCGCCGTATTTATTGCTGTTATAGTAAAAATTGTAGAGGTACGGATCCGGATTATCATTGATATCAGAACCGAAAATACCCAGATTGGCAGCGCCCGCCGAACTGTCTCCTCCGGAATTCCAGATCCCAGCACCGTTAGATGACGTAACATTGATTCCCAAAACTGAAAGACTTACCGTGGAAGCTGCATAAGCCGAACCTCCCAGTATCTGGTCGTTTGCCGTCACACCATGGGACGGAGCGACATATCCGGTAGCCGTAGCCGCCGAAACAGGAACTGCTGCGCACAGAGACGCGCACACGGCTGCCCCTGTGAGCAAAGAAACAAAACGTTTGAATTTTTTCATTCGCATAAAAGCCTCCATTGATTATTTTAAATACAAGAAATACTTATTAATTATCCACCACACTGTGTTCCACTTGTGTTACTTTTGCGCTACTTTAAAGCTTTTTAAAGTAATTTAATAGGTTCTATTTTATTTTAAATCATTTTTTGCAATAATGTTACATGATTTTGTTTTATTTTTGATTTCGATGTTTGTATTTTTTGTATTTCAAACAAATATAAATTATTATCTTCCAATAGAAAAAGCGCCGCACCTCTCTTTTCTGCGGTAAAACCAAGCAGTCAACAGATTATGGCGCAGCGCTCTTTTGTATGATGTATGTAAAAAAGAAAAAAATGACTTATTTGAATTTGTTTATAAAACCATATTTACCATATTTAAGTTATTTGAATCTCACCTCAGGATAATAGCAGGATAATCCGCCGGCACAGTATTCAAACCTGTTGTCAGGCATCGCCATATTCCTGAGATATTCTGCCTCCGTCTTTGAATCTTCAGCAACTGCAAGATTGTAGCGAGTCAGTTGTACATCCACCGCTATCGCATCCGCATCTTCCATTCTGCCTACGATCTTCACTGCAGAGACTCCCATTTTAAGAAGACGCCACAAGGCGCACTGCCCGCAGGCAGTCTTGTGAAACACGCTCTCAAAAAGGTAATTGTTATACTCCAGCTGATTCCATACTTCATCGGAAGTATCCTCTCTGAGTATAATATCCGGCCGACGCATCGACTGATCATAACAGAGTCCTCCGAACAGACCTCCATGCATTCCCAGACAGTAACCATCGGAATAACGGCACCCATTTCGCATCAGAAATGCTTCATATTCCATGTCGGGAACATCGGATATGATCTGCTGAATCGAATCCAGAGATAATTCCCTGGGAAGTATGATGCGCTTTACGTTCAAGTCCGCATAAAAACGAGCGATATCGCTGTTATAGACACTGCACATAGTGCTGGCGATGGCCGGGACGCCGTGGCGATACGCCAGCTCAGCCAACTCCGGAGTGCTGATAATAACTCCTGCAACACCGTATTCTGCTGCGGCTTCCATATAATAGTCGATCCATCCCAGCTTTTCATCATCATAATGCGCAGCGTTAAAAGTGATATAAAGAGGCACGCCCAGATAACGCGCGTTTTCCGCACAAGACGCCATTTTCTCATGCAGGCTCTGATTCGCATCGCTGCCATAAGAGGAAAGTCGATTGAGATCAGAAAAAGCTCCGAAATACTCTTCCCATTCAGGATCGGAAAATCCTGCATAAAATTCATCGGCCCCTGCTTCGTACAGACGATACATAGAATCGATATCATTCAATGGCGTCAAAATTTTCATAGTATTCCTCCATATACAGCGGCTCCGATGGAATGCACTCGATTCTGCGAACCGTCTGCTGCGGCTCGCAAATCAATTCCGGCTCTTCCTCCTGATAGAAGAAAACCGCCTTCCCGTACTTGCGCACCTGCGCGCCGGAAATCTCATAATCGCGGTAAAGGCTGCCGCACTGCAAATTACACTCCTGATCCGGTCTGAACTTATGTTCCATAACCAAAGGCACAGACGCATCCTCACAGATACGTCCGCAGGACATCATGACCCACGGCCGGTGGATACACATTACCATTCCCTCAGGAAGGTCTGAAATATCGATCCTTCGCCCGAAGCTTTCCATCTCAATTCCTCTTACACGATATTCCTCCCTGTATCTTTCCAATGAATACATTGGAAAAGGTATCGTAACGATCTCATCAGCCAATTCTTCATATCGAGGATCCCTTGTCTGACGCATAAACAGGCGCCCCATCATCACAGGGCAAGAAAGATGTCCTCCTGCCCATCGCAGCATCCCGTAATCATTGACTACGATTTCGGAAATATCTTCGGAAATCTTCAGAAGAAATTCTTTCACTTCAGAAAGTCGATCTACCGGAACGACAGGAATGACCATCGTAATGGACATTCCCGTTTCCAGAGCCGCACGCTTCATACTGTCCCAGTATCTCTTCATCCATTTAAAAAAAAAGTTCGTGCAGAAATAAGAACCGACATAAACAGCTGAAACGTTCGCCGCCCTGTATTTCTTCATCTTATCTCCTAAGCTTTCAGGTTCTCCACATATGCCGAATTCCAAATCACAGAGATTGTATACAGTCTGTAGCATAGAGAAAAGTCCTTTCCGACAAAAAGATGTTCTTTACGAGAAAAGGAGATATCTCACCATCGTCTCAAAAGAACATCTGTCATCAATTTCTGCCCGCGTCGCAAATCGACCGCAGACGAAGCGTTCACAGTCCTCTGAAACGAACGTCAGAGGACTGTGCTTTTTCTCATTTTTCCGGACTTCCGTAACCGCCTGAGCCGCCAGGACCGCCGTATCCACTAGGGCCGCCTGGGCCGCCATATCCACCAGGGCCGCCGGGACCGCCGTATCCAGGACCGCCTGAACCGCCTTTGCCGCCCTTTCCTTCCGGCGCTCCATATCCGCCGGGACCGCCGTATCCAGAACCGCCCGGACCGCCTGGACCGCCTTTGCCGCCCTTTCCTTCCGGCGCTCCATATCCGCCTGGACCACCGTAACCGCCTGGGCCGCCTGGACCTTTCCCCATCATAGGAGGCTGCGGAGGCATTGGCGCCATCCATGGCTGCGGCATCATGCCCATCATAGGAACTGGCATCATCATGACAG
>CAZGBL010000008.1:18470-21789 GCA_964523955.1 uncultured Oscillospiraceae bacterium
GCCATCCATGGCTGCGGCATCATGCCCATCATAGGAACTGGCATCATCATGACAGGGACATACATGACCATAGGCTGATATGCAGTCATCATCATTCCACCTGCCTGAGGCGGCATACCGCCCATCGGTGGCTGCGGAGGCATCGGAGGTCTTTCACCCATAGAAGGACGAGCTCCTCTCTGAGGCCTTCCCCCCATAGGAGGCATTGGTGGACGTCTTCTGCGCTCTTCCTGTTCAGGAGCGTCAGACTTTTTTTCTTCTCCGCTGACTGCGGATTTGATTTCTTCGCTCATGTTATTCTCCTTTTTAAGTTTTAAAAATGCAAAAGTCTTGAAAGTTTTTCTACCCTCTGCGACTTATCACGTTTAACCGCATTATATCAATCGCCAGACAACGCTTGTGTTACTTTTGTGCTACTTCTTCTTTCCAAATTTTGTATCATTCTTCTATATTTTTTCACACAATCATGATTTTTATTTCTCAAAATCAATCGGAATCCGTATTTTCTTCACCGTCCGTGCCGTCAGAGTCAATATTTTCCTCATCGACGACCAGCATTTTTCCAGTTTCCGGATCTTCGATAGCAGTTCCCAGATTCTCATAATTGCTGATAGAAGCCTGATTCTGCTCGATGGTTTCACTATCCGTTATCTCTACCAACTGTTCCTGATCGATGATATTTACGATATTATTCAGATCGACATTCCAGTAAATAATGATGGCTACCATCAATCCGCAGGCGAATACGAGCATGATATCGATGAGATTTGCCACGCTTTCCATAGGCTTAACCTCTGCCCGACCGCCGTCTCTGCTCCTTCGTCCACTTCTCCTGCCGCTGCGCAGTCCGCTTTGTATTCTACTCATTTAACTCCTCCGTTTCCCATCGAAATACGTGCCGCTGTCCTGATACCGCATATTTATTCGCCAGCCCCGCCAGCCGAAGCTGCGTTCGATGAACCTCCGCTGTTCTGGGAACCTTCCGAGGAACTGTCTTCTCCCTGAGCTTCATCCGATGAACTCTGTTGGATAACGTACATTTTTCCGGTCTCCGGATCCTGATAAACCTGTCCTGCATCTTCAAATGAGGAATCTGTTCTCTGATCGAGATTTTCCAGATCAACATTCCAGAATACGATAATTGCGATGATAAGTCCGCATATGAATACGAGCATGACGTCGATAAGATTAGCTACGCTCTCCATAGGACTGGCTTCTTCTCTTTCACCTCCGCGGTATCTGCGCCGTCTCTTCAGATTCCCGCTTCTCATTTTTCATCTTCCTCCTCGAGGATAATTTCCGCAATCGCTTCACTCGTAGACATATAGTCGTCATACCAGCGTCTGCGGATTCCGGAGATGATAAAACAGAGCGCTGCAGCGATAAGACCTGCGATAGTCGTATCGAACGCTACTCCCAGAGAATCGGACAGGGTAGCGGTATCGCCCTGACCCAGAGCTACAATTCCCGGACCGAGAGGAATCAGCGTACCCAGCAGACCGAACATAGGACCGATCTTCGCTACTGTATCGGATACTATGTTTGCTCTTTCAAAAGCCGCGCTTTCGTCGTCAAGAAGCTTCTGCGCCAACGCTGTCTGCGAGTTTTTCGGCATATCATCCGCTTCCACAAGTTCGATCAGCATTCTTTTCTGACTCTTAAGAATCTTACTGTCCGAAATCGCCTTTTTCATCTCTTCCGGCTTCATTCCATTCAGCTTCTTGAGCAAAGTCGGAACATCTTCCTTTACCTTCCTGCGCTCGATAATATATTCTACCAGAATATCGCCGATTTGCCATACCGTAGCCACTAAAAGCAAGAGAAGCACTACAATACAAGGAATTTTAATTCCCTGACCTACTACATGAAGTATGTTTGTTAAAGTTAAGTCTTCCATAAATTTTCTCCTTAAAAAATACAGTATATGAAGATTTCGCTGTCGAATATCTTTGAAGATCACAGCGATCTTCAAAAAGCCTTACCATGCTTCTGATATACAAACGAAGGCCTTCATACACTGTATTCGTCCTGAACTATGTTAGATTTGCTATTTGTAATTTGTTCCAGTCTTTGGTTTAGACTGTCAGCCGGAAATAAATGCTCTCCGCGCCGTACTCACCTCCTCTGTCCTGACAGCTCTCATTCATTCCTAAATAAGAGATATCTGTAAGATTCGGCATTGTCCCACAGATATCTACGGGATCTGTACGTCTGAAAAATCCCAGCCGTCCATATCTCATCCGGCAAACACATTCACAATTTTTTGGAGGCAGATAGTGGTCTGTCGTGAAAATACTTCCGTGTGAATACAGCTCTGCAGACTTTTCTTTAGCACAGATAATTTATTTTAACAGCCCTTATGTTACAAAAGTGTTACTTATTTATAAAATTATTTGATTTATATTAATATTTTTCAAAATTAAAAACGTAAATCCGAGGACGATATTTCTTCAATAGATAAAAATACGACAAAAATTCAATCTTTTCCTCTTTAGAACCACAAAACCGCCTTCTTTTCCAGAAGGCGGCTGACTACAACATTTTAAACAATATTCTAAAATCCAGACCGGAACGGAGGAGTGGGGATTCCCGCTCCCGTATGCTGCGCCCGCAAACCGGGTTCCGTCTAATCCTCCTTGTTTTTTAATTCAAATAAACAGAAATGTGTCCTGTTATCCTTATAATCTTCAATATTTTCATCGATCAGACATAGATGAAACATCTCTCCTGCATTCTTTCGGCAAAGCACCGCATATTCCTCAGAAAGAGTGCCGTCTGACAGATCTTTTGCTGCCTTCGCAGTATCTTCTACCTCTATGCTCTTCAGCTGAGGATAGGTGTATCGAATATGATCCTCACACTGTTTAATTGCCAAAATGTGCGACGCTACAAACCGTAGGCTTTCATTTGGAACATCTTCGCTTTTTTTAAACAGACAGTGGTGTATATTCATAGTTGTCTCGCCTCGAATAAACAGTTCCACACCATTCGTCGCAAAAAAAGTTTCCAATACCATACCTGCTGCGCTATTATACACAGCGCATACGCCGTAATCCGTCTCGCCTGTCTTCATCGCCTTAATCACGTGAGGCGAATCTACGAGCGGAACATATTCCACATCTGTAAGGCGAAGCTTATTCACTAAATCCTTTGCCGCCTGCTCCGCATTGGAGCCTTCAATACCTTGATATCCGATCTTTATCATTTTGTCATCCTTCTTTTTCTCTTCAACCATCACGATTTTCTGAAATTCCTCTTATCGTGCCTCCGTCCGGCTGCCGCCTGCCTGCTGCCGCCTGTCATCTGTCTGCTGCCTGCT
>CAZGBL010000008.1:21889-25365 GCA_964523955.1 uncultured Oscillospiraceae bacterium
GCTGCCGCCTGCCTGCTGCCGCCTGTCATCTGTCTGCTGCCTGCTGCCGTCTGTCTGCCGCCTGTCATCTGTCTGCTGCCTGCTAGCTGTCGTCAGCCTTCCTGCCATCTTTCAGCGCGGAGAGCTTCCCGCTTCCTTCTCTTCCAAATTACAAGGATCTGTTTTCGACTCATCCCACAGCGTTCGTTGAACATACGGATAGACTACATCCAAAAAATTCTGATGCATACAACAGTTATTCATCGTTACGGAGAAGGCTTCCTCATGCATCGGACCGGTCTTGATCGCCGGAATCACTGTAATCGATTCTTTTTCTCCTTTCATCAGAGCATAAAAATCATCGATATCGGCAGAAACCATGTAAATAACTTCCTTCCCCGGCCGAAAAGGCGGATCCTTTTCGACGTAGACATAAAGATATGCGATTTCTCTGTCGGTGCCCACAGCTTCCTTTACATATCCAAGCTCATGAATCTTTTCCCGATCCAGCTCGATTCCAATCTCTTCCGACGTCTCTCGAAGAACAGCGTCCAGAGGTTCTTCTCCTGTCCCTACATGTCCTCCAGCGGTAATGTCATATCTGCCCGGGTGACTCTGCTTCTCAAAAGAACGCCTCTGCAGATAAACTCTGATTCCCGCCTCCGTTCTGCATACGATCCAACACTGTACAACCTTATGCCATATTCCGCTGTAATGGACGAAAGAACGCGCATAAACGCCGATATCATTCATTGCATCATCATACCCGGTAACCATTTCCTGTGGTTTTCGCGAACGTTTGCGTTTCATAACAGGTTTCCTCTTTTTATCAAAAATAACGTATCGTAATTTCAATAAAACTCGATTTCATTTTACATTAAAGTATACATTTTGGCAAACCGCTGGAAGCAGTAAAATCAAGAGATTCGTGAACCATTCGGAAATGAAGCCGCGAGCACTGCTTCCATCCTTATTTCCGCCATCCTAAACGAGCTGTTTCCGGCGTCAGTCTTTGCCCGAAAAACCCAGAAAGCAGGGAGTAAAACAAAAAAGTATCCCAAAAGCCTGCTTCATCTGTCCATAATCTGAAATCAAAACGGTATCGTAATTTATGATCATTCTAGAAATTAAGATGCAAACTGAAAATCTTAGCCTTGTCCGTTCTAACTCGACAATACTGACTTTTGAGATACTCTCTGATATGCTTTTGTTATGTCAAAAGAACGCCGTGTAATCCGCAATTCATCCCACCACTTATAGAAGCAGGGGATTTCTTTGCTCACTGCGTGTTAAACTGCTTGAAGAAATTCATGATACCCGTGGCGTCAGCCTGAGCTAATATGTCGCGGAAGCTGCTGGATTTCAGTTTTTCGCACTCCGCTTCATTTGTATAAAAGCCGTGTTCGATGAGAATTGCAGGCATTTCCGTATTTTTGATCACATAGAAATTCGCAGTCTTACAGCCTCGATCCTTAAGACCTGCGGAGCTGTTCATTGTCGCAGACTCCACCGCTTTTGCCGCCATCTCCGAAACACCGCCCGTCTGATAAGAATACACCTCCCAGCCATTCGCTGTATTCCATCCATCTCCGAAAGCGTTCGCATGAATGCTTACAAACAGATCCACATTTCCCGCGCTGTCCGCAATGGCCACTCTGCTGGCAAGAGACGGATCTGTCGTATCGCTTTGAGATACCGTCATGATGCAGGTAACGCCCTGCGCTTCTAATAATGCCTTGAGTCTGTACGCTACATCTCTGTTAAATTCGTATTCCCTCAGCGAGCCGTCAGGACTTCGCTTGCCGCCGGTAGTCTGTCCATGTCCGGGATCGATGCATACGACCAGCTTTCCATCCGCATAAGGATCATAATGTTCCACGACATCATCCTTCGTCGTCCCCTGAACGGTCTGCGTGATCGTCCCATGCTGTTCTCCGCTGCCAGGCTTGTCAACGGGATCCGGATCTACAGTTGTGGTATTCGTCTCCGGAAAAGCAAGAATCATCGTCTTTCCGTCGTCAGAGTAAGAAATCTCAGGCTTGACATTTGCCTTCAGATCGCAGACTACACGGACGGAATTTCCATTGACGCCAGTTCGCACGGAGGTCACATAGGATTTGTCGGCAGAAAGAGATTTCTGAGAAGAAGCCGCACTGCCCAGACTCGCTGCGTCAAAATCGATATAGTATCGATATGGATCCGAAAGCGACGTCCCTGTATAATTTCCGGATTTAAGAGATCTATCGGCTGTGATCTTTACCAGCGTATATTTCGTCGAACCGGAATACGTCTGATCGCTCAGGATTTCTGTATCTTCCACCGTCATGTTTTCTGCCGATGTGTTTTTCGTCGTGACCAGCGCCGTTCTCGTAGCACTGTCCCAAGCCACATCGTAATCGAATGCCTCTGCGATAAACCTCAGCGGCACCATCGTCCGACCGCCTCCGTCGGAATTGACAGTAACAATTCTGGGAGCGGTAAGCAGCGTCTTAGACGCCCCATTTATGCTGGCTGTCTTAGAGCCTATCGTCAGAACAACCGTGGTACTGCCATTTTTGATCGTGGCTTTCTGCGCCGCCTGATCCCAACTCGATATACCTCCGAGATAATCGACGATAACGGCAATCGGAACAAGTGTGGTGCCATTTTCGACGATCGGAGCTGCATCCGTCGCAATTACGGTACCGTCAATTTTAATCGAACAGGTTGACGATGCCGAAGCGGCGTGAGAGACCATACTCGTCATCAGCATGAGCGCTATGATTGTGGAAGCGATGATGTAAATCAACCTTCCTGCGCGCTCTGTTTTCATATAAATTTTCCCCCCTTTACAATAGTATGTAAAAAATATTATCATAGATTCAGACGATCTTCCATAAATCTGAGGATCTGTAACATAATTAACATTATTAAAGCGGAGCAGAGATCCTGACAGGCTCGCTTTTCAAGGAGAACGCGAACGCTTGCAGCAAGCGCCGCATATTCCAATAGAGGTATATTAAAATGAAGAAATCTCTGATTATTATCCTGCTTCTCATTGCCATAGGAGCTGCAGGAATTGCAGCATATCAAATGCTGGACGATAAAATTCAGCCGACGGGAAAAACTCTGACTTCCGATGACAACAAATATTCCATGCAGGTTCCGTCGTCCTGGTCATCTGCACAAAAAGCAAACGCCATCAGCATCCTTGCCGCCGAAAATCGAAGCGGCAGTATGTACGCTCTACTCTCTGTCAATCCTTACACAACAAACGGCGCTACCGTGGAGGATTATATCAATGCATATATTACAGACATCGCAAATAACAGCGATGATCCCTCTGCCCAGAAAATTATCACCGCGCCAAAGCAGGCCACTTTTGGCAGAAATACAGGCTATTACTTCGAGTTGGAATCCCACGCGGACGGTCTTACCATTCTGCTCAGAGATTTTGTCTTCGTCACAAATGACGGATACCTCCACATCGACGTCGCATCATCGGAAAACGGCGGAGA
>CAZGBL010000009.1:0-2878 GCA_964523955.1 uncultured Oscillospiraceae bacterium
CTTCTTTCGTTTGAAGAGGCTGTGCCATCACAGCCCGTTTATCAAAACGTCTCCCTCTCTGGCTTTAACGGAATGACGTAAAAATGCTATTGAAATTTAGGAACGAAAACCGCACCAGTTTTCCCTGAAATGAGACAGCTTTTCTGCAAGTGACAGAAGCGGATAAATCAGCAGCGGGAGTTTGTGATCTCCCAGATATTCGGCCAGCCGTATTTTCATTATAGTGTATTACGGTATAACAAACCATAGAGGAATTGGCGGACGATTCACGCAAACAGATACGGATTCTCCTTTTGAGGGACAGCGGAAATGATATACAGTTCAATGAGCGCAGCAATCACCCGAAGAAACGAAGATTGTTATGAAATTTGTGCAAAATGTACATTTGTATTGGATTAACAGGATTGCAAAGATGCGTAGAAGGGTATACTTTAAAAATAGAAATTATTTCAATATGTATTTTTAATGAAATGATCTTTTTCGTTCTGTTACACTCTCGCTGTATATACGCTATATAATAGTAGAAAATAGTTGAAAATAGTTGTAACCTGTCATTTGATATCAAAAAAGATTTGCTGCAGGACACACGAGGAACAGAGCGTATTGCGGGCGAGCAGGACTTGACAAAGCCAAAAAAACCGCTCTCCATTGAAAAACAAAACAACCCGCAGGGGCGCGGGTTGTTTTGTTCAAAAGGGGTATTGGGATTAGAGATTAATATAAGGTTATCAGGGGGATAACCACATGGTTATTATAACAAAACATGTGTAAAAATCAATAGTAACATTAAAAATATTTGCTTTTTCAACACGAAGAATCTTAAATTATGGAATAAAATTCCTTTATTTTCCATATACTTCTCTTTTTTTTATGATTTTTTCTTTTCTTTTTTTCTAATTTTTTTAGTGTCAGACATTGTGTGACTGCATAAAATCTGCTGCAGAAAGTATGGAGATCGATGACGTTTTTTTCTGTTTTCAAAGTAGAAAGAAGAGATCTCGTGTCGAAATTTGTATGACGAAATGAGGTCAATTTGAGGTATTTTCGGCGTAAAATTAGGTGAAAAGTAAGTGCGGCGAGCATTTTAATTTTCATAATAATTATGATAATACAAAAAAAGTAACAAAAGATCAAAAGGAGGCCACAATGGTAGAAGTATTAAAGGTGTCAGGGAAATCCAATCCGAATTCAGTAGCGGGTGCGCTGGCAGGTGTGTTGAGAGAAAAAGGCGGAGCGGAGATTCAGGCGATCGGTGCAGGGGCGCTGAATCAAGCGGTGAAGGCGGTAGCCATCGCGCGGGGATTCGTAGCGCCGGGCGGAATCGACCTCGTCTGTGTTCCCGCATTTACGGACATCTTTATCGAAGGAGAAGAACGTACCGCTATAAAGCTGATCATAGAGCCCAGATAGAAAAACGTTTTGATCGAAAAACGACTCCTTTCCCACAGCCTGCCGTCAAGCAGGAATGTAGGAGGGGAGTCTGTTTATTTTTAATGATGTTTGGGAACATCCCTTAAAAGTATCTATCTGCTGCCGAGGATCAAGCTTTTTCAGTATCGGGAAGCTCGCCGACCGTATCTGCTTTATCAGATCCGATAGGGGTCTCGTCTTTTTCAACAGAGAATGAGACATCCGAAATCCCCGCTTTTGTCTGGAGATTGTTCGCCTTTAAAAGATCTCTAATCTCTGTCAGCATCTGTAATTCCGCAGAAATTTCAGGCTCCGCAGGAGTTTCCTCCGCCGCTTCGTCCTTTTTTCGATGAATGCGATTTAGGAATTTAATCATGCAGAATATGACGAGTGCGATGATCAGGAAATTAAATACCTGTTGGATAAATGTACCATATTGAATTTCAGCCTGATTTGTACCGGGAATGACCTGGGGCAAAACGACTTTCAGATCGGTGAAATCCACGCCTCCGATAAAATATCCGATGATCGGATTTAAGATGTTGTCCACCAGTGAATTGACGATAGCTGTAAATGCGGCACCGATAATAACGCCTACCGCTAGATCGATGACATTTCCTCGAGTGATGAATTCTCTAAATTCGGAAACGAATCCCTTGTTGTTCTTTTTATTCATAGTTTATCCCTTTCATAATCATTGTTTCTGACTGGAAAAGTCCGGTATGGCAGTTGAAATACTTTTCTTGGCAAGTTCCCATTAAAGCGTTTTCTCCGCATAAACCGTTTGCTTGTTTTAGTATATGTTAAACATGTTCTTCTGTCAATGGATCATAGGTTTCTGATTCATATTAAAACGGTTAGGCAACGGCGGGAAATGGCGGGATATACACTCCAACGGCAGAAAAGCGGACGGTACATTTTGTTTTCGGTTTTTACTTCGTTATCTGATATGGAAATGCGCTGCGGCGGGGGTCTGGAGAGAACGAAAACAGCGGATCGTATTTGGAGATCGCGTTTAAGGTATTTTTTCTTTAGGAAGCGCATATGAATATATGGATAAAGAATGCGAGGAAAAAACTCTTTTCCGACGTCGGCATCCATGCTTTGTGGCACGTCCGCAGGGAAAAGAAGCAAAATGGAGGGGATCATTTGATGAATACATACGACATCAGAAATAAAGAAGTCATCAACATCTACGATGGCAGAAGTCTGGGTTTTGTAGAAGACGTGGAGCTGAATTTGGAGAAAGGCACAATCGAAGCGATTATCATTCCTGCAGAACGCGGTTTTATGGGGTTATTTCAAAAAGGCGAGGATCTTGTCATCCGTTGGAGAGATATTAAGAGAATTGGCGATGATGTGATTCTCGTAGATTTTTCCGGCGTCAGGGACGGTCAGTACCTGTATGAGAGTGGTTCTTGTGCGGGAAATGAACGATATGAATAAGTAAAATCACGGGCGCGGGGAC
>CAZGBL010000009.1:2978-25024 GCA_964523955.1 uncultured Oscillospiraceae bacterium
GGTTCTTGTGCGGGAAATGAACGATATGAATAAGTAAAATCACGGGCGCGGGGACGTCTGGCATCTGGTATCTGCTTTTAACGGCAGATTGATATATTCTCTTGAAAGAGCTGCACAAGATATAGTATAATTTAATGGAATTTTTAAGATTTTTGCCACTATTTACAGGAGGAGTCATTATGAAGTGCCCGTTTTGCGACAGTGCGGATACGCGAGTGATTGATTCACGTCCGACGGATGAAGGACAGGCAATTAGAAGAAGAAGAGCGTGCGATAGCTGCAAGAAGCGTTTTACAACCTATGAAAAGGTGGAAGAGGTCATGTTCATGGTGGTGAAAAAGGATGGCAGCCGTGAACTGTTCAATCGTTCCAAGGTGAGAAACGGTATCGTGAACGCTTGCAGAAAGCGTCCGATAACGACAGAGCAGATCGAAAAAATCGTGGAAGATATCGAACGCGGATTAAATAATATGATGGAAAAAGAGATTTCCAGTACGGTGATCGGCGAGGTCATTCTTGACAATTTAAAGGAGCTGGACGAGGTAGCGTATGTTCGATTCGCTTCTGTGTATCGTCAGTTTGAAGATGTGGATACGTTTATTAAAGAGATTGAAAAATTGAAGAAAAAGAAGGTTTAGTTCTTAATCAATTTTTAAAAGAAAGCTTCTATGAAAAATTTCGCTTGAGAATGGTCTGGAAATGATTTCAAAGTGATAACCAGGGGGAAGATGAGATTTGAGAGATAATATTTTTCAGAAAGCAGAGACAGACAGCGGGGCGCAGTATTTGAAAATTTCAGAATGGGATCGGCGATATCCGGTGCGTACGTTTTTTTCTACTAAAAATGGGGGCGTGAGCGAGGGCAGTTTTTCGTCCCTCAACATGGGGTTTTCTACAGGAGACGACAGAGCATGCGTAGAAGAAAATCGCCGCAGGATTTTCGACTTTGTCGGTGAAGCAGGCTACTGTGAAGCTGTCCCACATCAGGTTCATCGTGACGAGATCGCCTGCATCAGAGCGGAGAACTTGGAATGTTTGGCAGAGCTTCCGATACAGAACGGAACTTTCATCGAAAGGACTGAAGCTGCAGATACGTGGAAAAAGAGGGGACTGAAGCTGTCTTTTCCGGAAACAGACGCTGCGATTACGAATGTGCCGAATGTGATTTTAACCAGCTTGCATGCGGATTGTCTGCCGGTATGGCTTTACGATCCGAAAAATCATGCCGCAGGTTTGGTTCATGCCGGATGGAGGGGAACACGAGCCGATATTGCAGCGAAGACAGCGCATAAGATGTGCGCTGCGTTCGGAAGCGCTATGGAAGACATTATAGCCGTAATCGGGCCGGGAATTTCGGAGCGCTGTTTTGAAGTGGGTGCAGAGGTTGCAGAAGAATTTGCCGCTATGCTGGGAGAGAAACTGCTTTACAATACAAGTGACAGATATGGTATCGACGACGGGAATGGCAAATATCATCTGGATCTGAAAGAAATCAATCGAGAGCTGCTTTTTCGTGCAGGAATACAGCGGATTGAAGTATCGGAATATTGTACATACTGCAGTGAAGATCTGTTTTATTCTTATCGCCGGGACGGCGGCATTACGGGGAGAATGTGCGCCGGTATCGTGCTTTTGCCCGCCAGATAGATATGGCGGATTTGAAGATGTGAAAAAAATGCATTTTACGGAGCTTCAGAATAAAATCTTATCTTGAATAAGGGTAAGGAGTAAAAATGGATATTATAAATATTGCGATTGACGGTACGAGCGGTTCAGGAAAGAGTACTGCGGCAAAAAATGTGTCAGCGGCGCTTGGAATCGAGTATATAGACACGGGAGCGATGTATCGTGCGGTAGCATATAAGGCGTTGAAATGCGGCGTTCCGATCAATGAGGACGGCGAGATAAGCCGAATGCTCGAAGACACGCAGATCGATTTTTCCGGCGGAAATATCTTTCTTGACGGCGAAAATGTAAGCGATAAAATCCGTACGCTGGAAATATCAAATGCGGCGTCCCAGGTATCTCAGTTGGCTAGCTGCAGATCGAAGCTGATAGATATTCAGAGAAAAATCGCTTCGGTAAAGAGCGTCGTAATGGATGGCCGGGACATAGGCACAAACGTTCTGCCGAATGCATCCTACAAGTTTTATGTTACAGCGTCCTTAGAAAAACGCACGCAGCGCAGGCTGGCAGAGCTTCGTGAAAAGGGAGAAAATCCTACGTATGAAGAGGTTTATGAGGATCTCAGAGAGCGAGATCACAACGATATGACACGTGAACTCAATCCTCTCGTCAGAGCCGATGATGCGGTAGATATCGTTACCGATCAGCTCGATGTCGGTGAAACGGCTCGAAAATTGTTGTCTTATATCGAAAGGGAGGGAAAGGCATAACAAAGGAAATCTTTATCGGAGTTATGATACCATTTCTCGGAACGTCACTGGGAGCAATGTGTGTACTTTTTATGCGAAAAGAGATGAATCGGACGATCCAACGGATTCTCACCGGATTTGCAGCGGGTGTTATGACGGCGGCGTCTGTTTGGAGTCTTTTAATTCCGGCGATGGAACAAGCGAAGCATATGGGAAAATGGCTCTTTGTGCCTGCGGCAGCGGGATTTTGGTTTGGCGTGCTTTTTTTGCTGTTGTTGGATCATATCATTCCTCATTTGCACATGAACAGCGGGCAGGCAGAAGGTCCTAAAAATAATTTGAAAAAATCCACCATGCTGGTGCTGGCTGTGACGCTTCATAATATTCCTGAAGGGATGGCGGTGGGCGTAGTCTATGCTGGATTGCTTTCTGAGAATGTCCCTATCACCATATCGGCGGCGCTGGCTCTTTCTTTGGGAATTGCAATTCAAAACTTTCCTGAAGGGGCGATTATTTCTATGCCGCTGTGTTCGGAAGGAATTGGAAAATCGAAGGCGTTCTTTTATGGAGTATTATCCGGCGCCGTAGAGCCTGTAGGGGCGCTTCTCACTATACTGGCTGCGAGCCTCGTTATTCCGTATCTTCCATATCTTCTCAGTTTTGCGGCAGGCGCTATGATCTATGTTGTGGTCGAAGAACTGATTCCAGAGATGTCGTCCGGAGAGCATTCCAATGTGGGAACGCTTCTGTTTGCAGCCGGATTTACGGTGATGATGGCGCTTGACGTAGCGTTAGGATATTGACCGGTAAGGCGGGAACGATAGATATGGTTAATGCAGAAGATGCAGATAGATTCTGTAATAGAGGAAGAAAATGATGAAGACAAAAATCAGAGAATTTCGCCGGGCAGCTCAGCTGACGCAGCAGCAGCTGGCAGAGATGGTTCACGTTTCCTCAAGAACGATCATTTCCATAGAAAAAGAGCAGTATAGCCCTTCGCTTATGTTGGCTTATCGAATCGCGCAGATATTCGGTACGACGGTGGAGGAATTGTGCTGCCTGAAAGAGAATCGAAAGATAGAGGATGAATATTTGAAGGAGCATTCGATGCTTTGACGTCGGAGCCGCTGCAGGGTTATCTCTGCAGCGGCTCCCCGTGTTTTGGGACAGCATTTATCGCACGGCAGTCGCTGTTTTTTGGCCTTTCTCTATTCATTTCTAAAATTTATGTACGAACAGACCGCTGCCGAGCTTTGGCTCAAACCAGGTAGATTTCGGCGGCATGACGAGACCGGCGTCAGCGATCCTCATGATCTCATCTACGCTCACCGGATACATGGCGAAAGCCACTGCCATTTCACCGCTGTCCACGCGCCGTTTTAGTTCGTCCGGTCCCTTAATACCCCCAACGAATCCGATGCGGCTGTCTGTTTTAGGGTCGGTGATACCGAGAAGCGGAGAGAGCACGTTTTCCTGGAGAAAAGATACGTCCAGAGCGCTGACCGGATCGGAATTATCTGCAGAAAAGCCGCGGAATGTGAGCATATACCATTTTCCAGAGAAGTACATAGCGCAGGTATGCTTTTTTTCGGGAAGGGCGTGCTGCTCTTCGCTCTCTTCTATATCGCATAACAAAGAAAGCTTCTCAAAGAATTCCGCTTCAGAAAGTCCGTTTAGATCCTTCACAAGACGGTTGTAGTCATAGACTTTAAGCTGATCTGCAGGAAATGCTACCGCAAGAAAACGATTAAATTCTTCAGAGCCGTCGTATTGCGGAAACGATTCTCTGCGTTTTTTCCCTACTTTCGCTGCGGAAGCTGTCCGATGATGACCGTCGGCGATGTATAATTCAGGGAGTTTGTCGAAAAGCTTTTCTAAATTCTCACAGATTTTTTGGTCATAAATCGGCCAGAAGCGGTGTCTTACCTGAGTTTCATCTGTCACATCGTACTCCGGCGTATTTTCCTGAGTGACGCGAGATATGATATCGGAGATTTCCCGGCTGTTTCGGAAAAAGTAAAATACCGGTTCTGTATCCGCGCTGCAGATGTCAAAGTGGCGGATACGATCCAATTCTTTTTCTGTACGGGTGATTTCATGTTTTTTTATGATTCCGTTTTCATAATCGTCGATGGAGGAACATCCTACGATTCCCGTCTGGGATCGGCCGTCCATCGTTTGGCTGTAGATGTAGTACAGCGGTTTTTCATCAGAGAAAAAGATGCCGCGGCGCTCTAATGATGCCAGATTTTCCGCGGCCTTCTGGTAAACAGCGTCGCTGTATTGTTCTTTATCGGGAAGATCAGCTTCTGCTCGTATGATGTGCATAAAGCTGTTAGGACTCTTAGATGCGATCCTTTCGGCCTCCTGTCGGGTTACTACGTCATAAGGCGGACAAAGCGCCTGCTGCGCATATTCGCGTTTGGGACGAAATGCCTGAAAAGGCTTAAAACATGTCATATTTTACATCTCCTGACTGATTTTGGCTCCATGGGAGACAATGAATAATCAAAACTAATAGAAATATTATGGCATAGATGAACCGCTTTGTGTAGACAATATTTTTATGAGAAACAGAAAGATTGTACAAAAAAGGCTTTGGATACTGGCGGTCTTTTTTTCGGCGGCTATTGCAGGGCTTTGCATACGGATTGCCGTTTTGCAGATTTATGATGATGACACTCTCGCAGTGATGGCATCCGGTCAGTATCTGGAACAGATTGATGAGGCGGTACAGCGCGCAGGCATTTATGATAGAAACGGCGTGGAGATTACCGGCGGAGAAAAGAGCGTTTATTACTATATAAAATCATCAGAATTAGAGGAAAAAGGAAAAAAACTCCTGGAAGAATACGGATGTGAAGAGGTGGGAGAGCATAACGGTCGATACTCTATATGGAAGGGAGCGGAAAACAGTCGGCAGACGGCAGCTCTGGAAGCGGAATATGACGCGTTTTCCGTAAAATATCAGGAACGATATGACGATGATCAATCGGCGGTTCATTTGATCGGTTACGTCAGCGGCGCCGGAAAAAATGGAGAAGAAGGCCAGTGCGGCCTTGAGAAAATGTATGAAGAACGCCTGAAAAAAGGTTCTTTGACAAGGTATTTTTATCGGGATGCGAAAGGAAATTATCTGAACGGTTTGGGTGTGCTGTCAGACAGCGAAATTACGGAAGAATTTCGTACAACGCTGGATTTGGATCTGCAGAGAGAAGTGGAACAAATACTTGAGGAAAATGGTAATGCAGGCGGCATTGTCATAGCGTCTGCGAAAACAGGGGAGATTTTGGCGTACGCTTCTTTTCCGTCATACAATCCGAATCAAGTCGGCGATTATCTCAGCAGCGAGAAAAAAGAACTCACCGACCGCGTATCAGGAGCGGCGTATCCTCCGGGATCTGTTTTTAAATTGGTAGTAGCCGCCGCCGCATTGGAAGCGGGCATCGCCGATGAAAATAGTGAATTTGAGTGCCGGGGGAGCATAGATGTAGGAGGAATCACGGTACGCTGTTCTACAGGGGGAGAATCAGGTCATGGCAGAATTACGCTGAAACAAGCGCTGGCGCAATCGTGTAACTGCGCATTTATCGAGTTAGGGATAAAGACCGGAGGAGAGCGGATTTTACAAATGGCGGAGGCCATGGGTTTCGGCTCCGATATCTGTGCTGAGATATCGGAAAATGCGGGAAATTTGCCGCAAAGCTCGCTGGAATGCGGGATCGCAAATCTTTCGATCGGCCAGGGAACGGTACTGGCGACTCCTCTGCAGGTTACGGCCGTGATGAAGTGCATCGCAGGAGGCGGTTTTTCACCTGCGCTCCATGTTCTGACAGATGATACCTGGTCAGACTTAGAGAAATACGATCTCCTGCCGGAATCCGATGAGGAGGCGGGCGTCAATATGGAAGAAGCAGAGAGAGCCTTGAAAAAACAAGTGGAAGGCCAGTATGGGACAGTTGACGGCAAGGATGAAGGCCAGCGTGTTCTTTCTCAGCAAACGGCTCGTGCGCTATTGGATATGATGTGTGAGACGACAGCCAGCGGAACGGCGAAAAACCTTTCAGAGTATACCGACTATTCCTCTGGAGGCAAGACGGGCTCCGCACAGAGCAGCATGTCAGGTGAACGTGTGGTCCACGGCTGGTACAGCGGATTTTATCCGCAGAATGATCCGGAATTTGCAGTGACTGTATTTATGGAGAATGGCGGCGGCGGATCGTCGTGTATCGCCGCCGCCGGTAAAATCATCGATTATCTCGGCAGGAACCAGGATGGAATTTTAGATCGTTAATACGTATTGAGAAAATGCAAAAACCGTAGCAGAGAAGGATATGAAAATGAGAAAGAGAGCAGAATTAAATTCTGCTCTCTTTCTCATTTTCATTGATTGGCAAATTCATGTGCTGCAAAATCTAAAAAAATTGAGAAGGAAAATAATCATGAAGACATCGATTATTCTTCAGGAACTTTTTCCATCTCTTACGATCGGTTAAGAGATGGAATTTACTGCATCACACTCATGTACGACTGGCAAATTAAAGTCGCTCATAGTGCCTGCAAGCATTAGATTCGGGCAGTTCCTACCCTACTAAAGCTAATGCTAAATAAGCTATTTCTAACTTGATTAAATAATAACCCTTATAAATAAAAATGTCAAGTATAAAATAATATATTTCTGCGATAAATGATAAAAATTATGTATACTAAAAAAAATTTACGATAAAAAATAAAATTGCGAATTTTATATTTTTATTTTTGTTTAAATAATGATAATATATAACAAGCGCCGGATGTCTAACAAGCGCCGGATGTCCCCCGTTTCTGTAAGCGGCGGGCTCCATTTCCGGCTTTCGGCAGTTGAGTATTCGCAGATGTTTTTCATTTTATTTATGTAGGGGGATATCGTTTGATAGATTTCTATGACGAGAAGGTCTAATTTAAGATATATGAATCTTTTTGGCGGCTTTCTTAATGAAGCGGGAAATATCGATTTTAGATAGGGCAGCGTTTTTATTACATCATCAGCAAAAACACGCTGTCCAGCGCGTACTTTTGTAATAGGGGAAAGGAAAAAAGAATGAGAAAAAACAAAATGTTAAAAGTACTTTCTATTGCTCTTACTGCAGCTCTTATCGTCAGCATGTCTGGCTGCGGAGATTCCAAAGATGAGGGCAGCAGCGATGAAGAATTGAACTTCAGTGCAGGACTGACCGAGGAGGGACTTCTTTCAGAAATCAATCCGAAGGATTATGTTGTAGATCTTGCGGAGTATAAGAATATCGAAATTCCGGAATCGGAGCTTGCGGTTACTGATGAAGAGCTTCAGCAGGAGATCGATTCTGTTCTTTCAAACTATCCGGATACGGCGCAGGTAAAAGATCGTGCAGTTGCTGATGGAGATACGGTCAACATCGACTATGTGGGAAGCATTGACGGCGTCGAATTCGCAAATGGAAGTACACAGGGAAATGGAACGGATGTTACCATCGGCCAGACACAGTATATCGACGATTTTCTCGAACAGTTGATCGGTCATATGCCGGGCGAGACATTTGATGTAAACGTAACGTTCCCGGAAGATTATGGCGATGAAGCGGTAAACGGAAAGGATGCGGTGTTTAAGACGACGATCAATTATATCTCGGAATCAAAGACGCCGGAACTTACAGATGAGTTTGTGATCAGCAATCTTCAGGAGTCTTACGGTTATACTTCCGTGGAGGATATGAAAGCGAAGCTGAAAGAAGATCTGTCCGAGTCAAAGAAAACGCAGTATATTTGGGAATATGTGTTAGAAAATTCAACCTTTAAAGAGCTTCCAAACGATCTCGTACAGGAGCAAATAGATCTGCGGCTGAAGGTACTCGAGTCTCAGATGAAATACTCAGGATTTACGATGGAGCAGTATCTGGAAGCAAATAACTTTGAAGACGAGGATGCTCTCATTGAATCCTTCCGCCAGCCGTGTGAAGAGCTGATCAAGGAATACATCGCGTTTCAGGTGATTTTTGAGGATGAAAATCTGGAAATCAGTGAAGATGATATGAAGGAATTTTTCAATACAGATGATCTTTCTTCGTATACGGATTATTACGGTGCGGGTTACATGAACAGACTTGTCATGGATAACAGTGTGATGGATTATTTACTTGGAAATGTAACTATAAAATAGGAGCAGAAAAGCCCTGTATCTGAAAAATCAGATAACGGGGCTTTTAATATTTTTGAAGTATTTCGTCGAGCTCAGAAGATGCAGCGAATATAAAGCTGCATTTTCCAGCGCCATAAAATATCGATAGAATACACATACATTACATTCTCTTTTTTATTTTTGACGCTTTAATATGGAACTCATCAATATGATGAATTCCACTAAATAAAATAGAGATATTTAAATCAATCATGCTTTATATCTCAAACGCGGAGAAAAAGCATATCGTAGAATCGCAGTGCTCTCGATCTTATTACACTACAGTAACCGCCATAGCTTTGAATACACAGAAGACCGTATCGCCCAGCTTAAAGCCGAGTTCGTTCACAGATTGTCTTGTGATGCTTACCATAAGAGGAACGCCGACGTTGACGACCAGCTTATAGTTGTTGTTGAATTCTTCCATACCTGTGATGATGCCTTCCAGATTATTCCGTGCGCTGCATACCAGCGGTTCTCTGCTCAGAATAATGTCTTCCGCTTTAATAGCGACTTTTGCGGAACCTTCCATATCTGTCGTTACAGAGATATAGACATCTCCGGACGTACCGATGATTTTCGCAAATTTTTCGTCGTCGATCGTCACGATTTCAGCTTCATAAGAATTATCGGACTGTTTTGACTGCATCAGGTAAGTCTGAAGCTGTGTTTCTGTTACTCTGAGACTGCGGCCGATTCTGTGAGCGGAGATCTCGCCGCGTTTGATCATTTCATAGATCGTATACTTAGATAATTTAAGTTTCTGTGCCACTTCTTCCGGAGTGTACAATATTTCGTCACGCATATTTCACCTCGTAAATTGATAAAAGGGCGATGCCCTGTCGTTGTTTGTTGCAAAATAAATAAGAAATCACTTGGCTATGATTTCATAATGAAATTCAAATAAGTCTACGTTTGATATTATATCAATAATTTTAATTGATTACAAGAAAAGAAAAACTATTTTGTTTGGTATCATTGGATTTAACAGGGAAAATCAAACAACTTTCGTCAATTGACGCAGAACAAATGCTCTGCATGGACAAAAATGGGTTGACACAGTAAAATGTTTTAACATATAATGCAAAAAGAATATAGGGAGGTTGGAAAAGATTTACTGTTTCTGTTAAAATAATTATACGGATTTTACAGTAAGGAGAAAAAAATGAAGAAGACATACATAATCGCAGCTATTCTTTTGATCCTCGCCGTTGTCCTGGGCGGATGTGCAAAAAACGAATCTGACATATCGTCTTCTGCGCCTGTGGAAAAAGAAGAGCAGGCATCTTCCTTTGAATCTGAAGCGCCCGAGCTGCATCAAGCGGTAGTCAATGTATTCGTTCCGTCTTCTATGACACTTTCCATGAACGATCTGATTGAAGTATACAAAGCGCAGGAAAAGATCGGAGGCAATGTTGTTGCAAATTATTCCGATTCGGTTTCTTTAGGGCGACAGATTGAAAATCATGCGGACTGCGATATTTTTATCTGTGAGGATTCTTCTGTGCTGGATCAGTTAGAACAAGAGCAGTATGTTAAGGCGGATTCCAGAGCTTCTTTTTCTGATAAAGAAATCGTTCTCACGGTTTCGGAAGATAAACCAGAAGTGACAGAGGAAGCGCAGGCATTCTATGAATTTCTTTTATCAGAAGAAGCGCAAAAGGTCATGAACGAATCTCTCGATAACGTCGTATCCGTTTCGGATCAGGAGAATTTATCTCAGTCGTAGTAATTCTGGCGAGAAAATAAAAAATAGACGAAGAGTAAAAAAAGGGGGAGGTTCTTTCACTGTGGATTTTTTCATTCATGGAGAAGGAACGTCTCCTTTTTTTCGTTTCAACAGAGAAAATTTCACACGGTTTTCACATTTTTGTCTAAAAATCATATTTATTCATCACATGGCTGAGGTAAAATATCTACTCGTAGTACGAATTTATATATATTTTTTTACTGTGAAACCCCATGAGCCGAGTTAGTGCGATGGCGAACGGTTCGTTTCACGCTTGCGTGATCTTCTCAGTGAAGTCAAACCTGTGGGTGCAGACTGAGCTTAGGGGATGACCGCTTAGATCGAAGGGAAGGTGTACTTGATGATCGAGGTGAAAAATCTCACAAAAAAGTACGGGGATACGGTAGCTGTCGATAATCTGAGCTTCCGGGTGGAAAAGGGAGAAATCTATGGGTTTCTCGGTCCAAACGGTGCAGGAAAATCGACGACGATGAACATCATTACCGGATATCTCGCAGCCACAGAGGGAGAAGTTCTCATCGATGGCTATGACATTCTGAGAGATGCGAAAAGGGCGAAATCTCTCATAGGCTATTTACCGGAAGTGCCTCCGCTGTATCAGGATATGACGGTGAGAGAATACCTGATGTTTGCAGCGGAGCTGCGAAGTATAACGAAGGCGGATCGGGTCGCTGCCGTAGAAACGGCAGAGCAGATGATGAAGATCTCTGACGTCTCTCAGAGACTCATCAAGAATCTTTCAAAGGGGTATCGTCAGCGAGCCGGCTTTGCTCAGGCGCTTTTAGGGCTGCCGGAGGTGCTGATACTCGACGAGCCCACGGCAGGACTCGATCCAAAGCAGATCATAGAGATCAGAGATCTGATACGAGAGCTTGGGAAAAATCATACGGTAATTCTCAGTTCTCATATACTCTCTGAGGTGAGCGCTGTCTGCGATAAGATCATGATCATGTCGAAGGGCAGTCTGGTGGCCTGTGATACGCCGGATCATCTGATGGAGCTCATGCAGCCCGTCGTTCATCTCAAGATCGAGGCGAAAGCTGAGATCGGGAAAGCCCGCCGCATTTTGTCAGATATTGAGGGCATCAGTACCTTTGATGTGAGATCAGCTGATAACGATGAAATCCTGGAAATCGAAGTGGAATACGAGCACGGTAAAAATCTCAGAGATGAGATTGCTCTCGCATTTGCTGAAGCGAAGTGCTTAATCGTCGGACTGAAAGAAGAAACGGCTTCTTTAGAAGATATTTTCCTGGAATTGACGGAGCCGGAAGAAAAAACGCCTGCTCAGCTCACAGCAGAAGCAGAACAGAGAAACACTTCTGAAGGAAATGCGAACGAAGAAACTGCAGGAGATTTCCAGCAGGATGAAATCGAAACTGCAGATGAAAAAGAGGAACAGGAGGGACGTCATGAAAGCGATTTATAAGAGAGAATTGAAATCTTACTTTCACAATATGACGGGTCCGATTTTTATGGCGGCCGTTCTGATTTTTACCGGCGTTTATTTTGTTGCGTATAACATCGTACAGGGGTATCCGTATTTTGCGGCGGCTCTTTCCGGAATGTCTTTTGTTCTTCTTCTCATCATTCCAGTGCTCACTATGAGAAGTTTTGCGGAGGAACGAAAATCGAAGACAGACCAGCTGCTGCTCACCTCGCCGGTGTCGGTGACGCAGATCGTCATAGGAAAGTATTTTGCAATGTTGTCCATCCTGGGATTCTGCATGCTCATCGCCTGTCTGGCGCCGATCATCATCCATTTTTACGGCGGAGGCTCCATCGGAGCAGATTATGCGGCAATTTTCGGATTTTTCTTATTGGGAGCGGCGTATATTGCTATAGGTATGTTCCTATCAGCGCTGACAGAGAGTCAGATCATCGCGGCGGTAGGTACTTTCTGTATTCTGCTGGTGCTTCAGCTCATCGACGGTATCGCGTCGATCTTGCCGACGAGTTCTGCAGGATCATATCTATGCTTCTTTATCCTGTTTATCGCGGCTGCCGTCTTCGTATATCTCATGACGAAAAATACGCTGATCTCCTTTGGATTTGGCGTGGTATGCGAGGTGATTCTGACTATCGTCTTTTTTGCGAGAAAGAGCGTATTCGGAGGCGTATTTGCGGACTTTATCAGTTCTCTGTCTCTAATTTCCAGATTTGATAATATTTTGAATCAGACGTTTGATCTTTCCACGTTTGTCTACTATCTTTCTATCGCTGCCGTCTTCTGTTTCCTTACCGTTCAGGTGATACAGAAACGCAGGTGGAGTTAGGAGGTGACGATAATGAAAAACATCGATATAAAAGAGATTGACGCAAAGGAGAACGAGAATCAATCGGCAGAAGAAAATCTCGATAAATTAGAAAAGGACACCGTGAAGGCGGATCGAACGGACGCAAAGCGTGACAGCGGCGCACAGGAAAATATCCAGAGTGAAGAGACAGGCGAAGGCGAAAAAGAATCGGAGGGAGAAGGCGAAACAGGAGAAGAGAAATCGAGTAAGAAAGATGAAATTGGAAGCAAAAAAGAAAGAGGGGCCGGCGCAATTGCGAATTCTCTGCATACGAAAAATGTGCGTTTCGGCTCTTACAGCACTGCTCTGATCGTGATCGTCATCGCCATCGCCGTAGCTGTCAATCTCGTGATAGGGCAGATCCCTGTAAAGTTTACACAGTTTGACCTTTCACCAGGAAAACTCTATACCATCGGAGAAAAGACAGAAAAGCTTTTGAAATCTCTCGATGAGGATGTGACACTGACTGTTTTGGCGGAAGAATCTACAGCGGATGAAACGCTGGATAAGCTGCTGGAACGTTACGAGGACGCATCAAAGCATGTTAATATTAAATATGTGGATCCTGCCGTCAGCATCGGAACTGCTCAGACGTACAGCGGAGCGACGCAGAACAGCGTGGTGGTCAGCTGCGGAACGCGAGAAACTGTCGTAGATTATTCCAATATCTATGTCAGCGATTATTCTTCCTATTATACGACAGGAGCCTACAGTACTTCGTTTGACGGAGAAGGACAGCTTACCAGCGCTATCGCAAATGTGACGTCAGATGATCTGCCTATGATTTATAGCGTTACCGGACATGGAGAATCTTCCGCAGGATCGTCGCTGACGTCTCTTATGACGAAACAGAATGTTTCTCTCAATGAATTAAATCTCATGACCAGCGGAGGCATTCCGGAGGACTGCGACTGCCTTCTCATCAATGCTCCGATGATGGATTACAGCGAAGAAGAGGCTTCGCAGATTATAAGCTGGCTGGATGCAGGCGGAAAAGCCCTGATCACTGTAGGATATACAGAGGAATCCATGACGAATTTTTCGAAGATTCTCGAAGCTTACGGCATGAAATTTGCCGACGGTATCGTTATGGAATCCAGTAACCACTATTATCAGTATCCTCTCTATGTCATTCCTGAAATCGAGGATACGGAAGTCACATCGGATCTGGTCAGTGAGAAAGCTAATATCCTCATCCCTCAGGCTCTTGGAATCCTCGAAACGGAAAAGGAGAATGTAACCCTGACGAAACTCTTGTCCTCTTCCGACGAAGCTTATACGAAGCAAGTAGTAGACGGAAAAATCGCGACTTATGAAAAAGAGAGCGGCGATATCGACGGCCCGTTTGCCTTCGCATATCTGGCTGAGAAGGATGCGCTGACAGCTTCTGAAAACGATGGCGATGAATCGGATGCCGACATTGCTGTCGAAGAGGATGAAGAGGATAGCTCTGAGGATGAAGACATAGATAACGGTGCAGGTGAAGATATCGATGCGGATGCGGCATCTGCCGGGGGAAAGGTGATTTTAGTTTCGGCATCTTCTCTGACGGATGAAAGCATTACGGGAGTTCTGCCGGTATCTAATCTCGACTTTTATATGAACTGCATCGGCAATCTGTGCGAAAGCAGCGGCGATGCAGGAAATATTTCTATCGATATGAAATCCCTTACACCGGAATATATCACTGTTCCAGCATTCCAAACGGGAATTTGGCTTATACTGACGGTCGTCATTCTTCCCCTTGGAATCCTGATTACAGGCTTTATCGTATGGTTCAGGAGAAGAAAAAAATAGAAACCATAGGAGACTTGAATATGAGCGTACAAGAGAAAAGAAGAAGCGGTCTGTTTGTCATTCTGATTTTAATGATTATCTTCGCGGTGCTGGTCTGCCTGTATTATTTGATCGGCCATTTAGCGCAGCAGCCGGAATCAGAGGAAAGCAGCGACAGCATTCCAGCGTTGACAGGTATTGATATCCAACAGATCGATACGTTTAGTTATGACTGCAACGGGATTTATCAGACTTTTTTGAAGACGGACGGTCAGTGGATTTATGCAGAGGATACAGAGATGACAATGGATCAGGACATGATAAACAGCATGTTGTCCTCCCTCTGCGATCTGAAGTATGAACAGATCATTTCCGATAAACTGTCTTCATCTGCAGAATACGGCTTTAACGATCCGAGCAATACGATCGTACTGGGATTTCAGAATGGCACGCAGAAGATTTTATATATTGGAAGCGAAAATCCTATGACAGGAATCTATTATGCCATCACAGAAGGGGATGAACACATATATGCCGTCAGTTCTGAGGTGCCGAGTATATTTTTACCGGCAGAGCAGCTGGCCGCATCGGATGATTCCGAAGATATCAGTGAAGGTGGCGATGCATCAGACGATGGGGATGGGATCAGCGACTGAACCTGACGTGCAAGATGACATGATCGATGGCAAAGATCAAAGAAAACAGTATAGCCCGCGGCATCTTTCATATTGCGATGCCGCGGGCTGTTTATTTTTGCCGAATGGACGGCGGGCATTTTTACTGTGGGGCATAGCCTAATAATTGGAATAATTTTGCTGAGGTTTCTTTCACGCCGGCCTTGTTTTCTGCAGTGCCCGTGACGAGGAGGAGTACGTTATCGACTCTGAGGTAGCGCCCGTAGAAGGCTGCGGTTCCAGCTTCCGGATCTGCAGGAGCGTCCTCCTCATAATAGCAGTAGTTCACGCCGCAGCGAAGTGTGCGGATATTCGTCTTTTCTGTGTCAGAATAAGAAGAAGCATCATCAGGATAGGCAGAATTATCGCTGTCAGAATAGGCAGAATCATCGCTGTCTGCAGAGGAACTGAATTCTGATACCAGGATGCGCTCTGCTTGCTGCGGGGTGTCCGCCTTCATATAGATGATATTATACTGGCTGTTTCCCTGTACGGCAGCCGATTCGTAGGTGAGCTGCTCTGTCATGTCAATAACGGTGCCGTAGGCGGAGGCAGCCACTTTGAAATCTTCTAAAGAGACGGACGGATATGTGTCGTTTTCAGTGGATCTGTTTTCCGAAGACGAATTTGTCGGTATCTCAGAGGCGCAGGCTGATAAGCCGGTCAGCAGTGCGATGAGGAGCAAGGGAAGCACCAGCTGCAGAAATGGGCGATGGAGAACCCGCGGTATTGTAATTGTCTTTGCTGCAGTTATCTTTTTCGCAGTCCATTTATAAAAGCGGGAAGGAAGGAACGCCTTTTTCTTTTTCATATTTTAGTCCTTTCGTAGTAGTGTTGGTATCTGTTGTATTTGATTATATCACAAGTTTCACTCTGCTTTAAAGGATCCCTCTGCATTCTTCTCTGCTCTTTTGTGTATATGGTTTCTGTCCATCAGAAAGTTGAATATGGCAGCGGCACAGATGATGATGTATCCGAATACGCTCAGCAGATCTGGGATTTGAGAGAAGATGAGAAAACTCCAGAGCGTTGCAAAGATGATCTGTGTGTAGTCGTAGATAGAAATTTCACTGGCTGGAGCGTAGAAATATGCGGCTGTGATGGTGAATTGACCGCCGGCAGCGGCGAGACCTGCCAAAAGAAGCATAGCCAGCTGATATGGCGACATGGGAACATATCCTGCGGCCATAAACGGAAGACAAAAGAGGCAGGAAAATGCGGAGAAGAAAAAGACGATGAATGGACCTCGCTCTCCCTGCTGTCCGAGATAACGCACCGTAGTGTAGGCGGCGCCTGCGCCGAATCCGCCCAGAAGGCCGATAAGCGAAGGGACGAGTTCCATATTGGTAAAGGCAGGCTTTATGATGAAAAGCGCTCCTGCAAACGCTGCGACAATGGCTCCGATTTGGAAAGACCTGGATTTTTCTTTTAGGAAAAACATGCTGCACAGAATCGCGAAAAAGGGCGACATCTTATTGAGCATGCTGGCGTCGGAAAGCACCAGATGATCTACGGCATAAAAATTGCACAGGATGCCCAGTGTCCCGAAGAGGGATCGTATGAGGAGAAACGGAAGATTTTTTCTCTGGAAGGAGAATCCTTTTCCACTGCGTACAAGAATGACTGCGGCAAAAAGCATGGCTATGAAATTGCGAAAGAAACTTTTTTGTATAGAAGGCAGATCGCCGGAGAGTTTGACGAAGAGACTCATCAGCGAAAAAAAGAATGCCGAAGCGATGATGAGAAGTATCCCTTTATATTGTTGTTTCATAGTGAAGTTAGCCTCCTTATGGAAATATATATCGCTGTCTTCAACGAACTATTGTACCATACAGAAAATATACCTGAAAGAAGAAAAAAATCAAGTTCTATGATAAAATATTTAAAGAACGTTGAAAGAAAAAACGGATACCATTTATAGGCGTGAACGCTGATCAATTTTCGCAGATAGCGATGATAGCGCAGGGCGATTTCCTCAGGCTGCTGCTATCGAAAACGCCGGAACGCAGTGCAATTTTCAGGGAGATCTTTCAGACGAAAATCTATCAGGCGCTGCAGGATCGTCTAAAAATGGAGTCCGGCCGTTTGGGTCAGCAGATGGAACAGCTGAGGAAAAGTCTGCTGCAGTATGTCAGCGGCGTGTCCTGCGGTATGGATTCTGATCATGCAGACGCATTGACGGAAGCGAAGGAGGACGAATATTTCGTGCGTTTCGATGAGACGATGGAGCTGATCGAGAAAATCGGCAGAGAAGATGAGGGGAAGCTTTTTTCTCTGGAGGAACAGTACGGAGCTGTGGAAAGGCGTCTCGAAGAAATAAATACGCTTTCGGGCCGGGCAGAGGAGAGACAGCGCGCAGAAAAAACGCTGAAAGCTGCCAAAACAGCTGTGCAGCAGAATCAGCCGCTTCTGGCGGACACGCTGAGACTTTAAATGAGAGCAGAAGGCCTTTTGCCGGCCGGCAGCGAGGCCGACGGCGGCGACGATGGTATTTGCGAGATTTTGGAGGTTAAACAGCAAGCTGAGCGTCAGCTGAAATCTGTAAAAGAAAAGAGAAGAGAAATTGCGGTGCGGATGGAAGTCCTGCAGAATCAGGCGGCTCAGGAGAAAAAATGTTGTCAGACGCTATTACTGACATCAAAGCTCGTGTGCTCAGCAACGCAAGTGCGGCTCAGGAGATTCAAAAACGGCAGACTTTGATGATGGACACGGAAAAGAAGTGGATGAGAGTGAAGACCTTGTCTGATACGGCAAATGGCAGTCTGTCCGGCAGAGAAAAAATCACGCTGGAAACGTACGTACAGACGGCCTATTTTGACCGCATTATCCGCAGAGCAAATCTGCGTCTGATGAAGATGACGAACGGTCAATACGATCTGGTGAGAAGACAGACAGCTGACAATCAGAGAAGTCGGAGCGGTCTGGAATTAGACGTCGTCGATCATTATAATGATACGGTGAGAAGCGTCAATACGCTTTCCGGAGGAGAATCTTTCAAGGCGTCGTTGGCGTTGGCTCTGGGTCTTTCCGACGAAATTCAGTCCACCGCCGGCGGCATTCAGCTGGATACTATGTTTATCGATGATGGTTTCGGTTCTCTGGACGAGGAATCTCAGCACCAGGCGCTCCGTGTTTTAGCAGATCTTTCCGAAGGCAGCCGGACGGTGGGCATCATTTCTCATGTGGCAGAACTCAAGACGAGTATCGATCGACAGATCATCGTATCGAAAGAACGCAGCGGCGGAAGCACGGTGCGCGTTCAGGTATGACAGACGCCGGCCGCGCTGGAATTTGTCTGCCTTTACAATGATATTGCGATGATATGAGCCGATAGTATATAATGGTAGAAAGTACAAAAACAGCTGTCAGGTAAAAAAATTGCTGCCAAAAAGACAGATGCAGATGCAGAGAAAAGTTTGCCCCTCTGATGCCTGACGGTCAATGAACGAAAAGGAGAAAATCATGAAAATCGTATCACTCGAACAGGAACTCAAAGGTACATCTTATCCGGGAAGAGGTATCGTCATCGGCAGATCCGCTGACGGTAAGAAGGCTGTGACGGCCTATTTCATCATGGGCAGAAGTGAAAACAGCAGAAACCGTATTTTTGCAGAAGAGGGAGAGGGTATCCGCACAGAAGCTTACGATCCTTCTAAACTCAGCGATCCGAGCTTGATCATCTATGCGCCTGTCCGCGTGCTGGGCAACAAGACTATTGTGACGAACGGCGATCAGACAGATACAATCTATGATCTTATGAATCAACAGCAGACGTTTGAACAGTCTCTTCGTACGAGAGAATTTGAACCGGACACTCCAAATTATACGCCGAGAATCAGCGGGGTGATGAAGGTCAGTGACGGTAAATTTAATTATGCGATGTCAATCTTAAAGAGTGATATCGACAATCCGGAATCCTGTAACAGATATACGTTTGCTTATGAAAATCCGAAGGCAGGCGTAGGAAGATATATTCACACTTATATGGGCGACGGAAATCCGCTTCCGAGTTATGAAGGTGAGCCGACGCCTGTAGAAATCGACGGAGAGATCGATGAATTCACCCAGCGCGTCTGGAATTCTCTCGACGAGGATAACAAGGTGTCTCTTTTCGTCCGCTATATCGATATTGAGACGGGAGAATACGAATCGAGAATCGTAAACAAGAATGCGTAATATATGCGGCGCATCCTGCGGAAGACGGGATATTTTTCCTAAGGAAACCGGTTTTGCCGAGGTTCTGCGGGAAATGGAAAAATGTGGTTGTGCCACAGGCATTAGGGTGTTCGGCGACAGCTTTTAAAGAGAAAAAGGCTTGCAGAAAGTTCGAACCGTGATGCGATTATGAATGTTAGGATAGAGCAGGTGCAGAGGATGTTAAATCAGTTTTCAAGAAGTCAATTGCTGCTGGGTGAAGACAGTATGAGAAAGATGTCGGAATCGAAGGTGGCGATCTTTGGGATAGGAGGAGTCGGCGGTTATGTTGCCGAAGCGTTGGCGAGAACCGGCGTGGGATCGTTTGTACTGATTGATGATGATAAGGTTTGCCTTACGAATATCAACAGACAGATCATTGCCACGAGGAAGACCGTAGGACAGTATAAAGTAGAAGTCATGCGCGACAGGATTTTAGAAATCAATCCGGATGCGAAGGTGGAAGTACACAAATGTTTCTATCTGCCCGAAAACGCCCATGAATTTGATTTTACGGAATACTCATACGTCGTCGACGCGGTAGACACCGTTGCGGCAAAGCTGGAAATCATTACGCGGGCCAAAGAAAGCGATGTTCCGGTTATCAGCTGCATGGGTGCGGGCAATAAATTAGATCCGACGAAGTTTCAGGTGGCGGATATATATCAAACAACGATGTGTCCTTTGGCCAGAGTGATTCGTCATGAATGCAAAAAAAGAAGAATCCGAAAATTAAAGGTAGTGTATTCTACAGAGAAACCCACAAGACCTCTTGAAGACATGAGTATCAGCTGTCGGACGAATTGCATTTGTCCTCCGGGAGCAAAGCATACATGTACGGAGAGAAGAGATATTCCCGGCAGTGTTGCTTTTGTACCGTCTGTGGCGGGACTGATTGCGGCAGGAGAGGTCGTCAGGGATTTAACGGGTTTGTGATTTGTAATTTAGCATTTTTGTGGAAACGCAAAAACATATTACAGAGAAAATATGGACGATATCAAGGCTTTCTGCACTTAGATATCGTCCGTTTTTTAAAAATCCCTTTTGTTCGATTATGATGATGCTTTTGTATGCCAGCCTATGAGCTGAAGGGGGTATTTGTCTTTTAAAGAATCGTGTACGCCTTCCGGAGGTTCCACATAGCGCGGGATAGCTGGAAAGAAGTCTTTATATTCTGTTCTGTATACACTCGGTGAAAACAGCTCAATTTTACCGCTCTCGGTAGGAAACGGATAAGTCTCAGGATCCTGCCTGGAATCTGCAAAAGCAATGATTTCAGGATTGTTTTTATATTTGTATACGCCAGCTTTTTTAAAAATCTCATATTCGGGAAGCTCTGTTTCTTTTTTACGAAGCTCCTCGTATATATACTTGAGCCAGTAAGATAAACTTCTGTCTTCTGTAAATTCTCTTTTGCAGCCGAGTCTGTCGGCGATTTCGGGCAGCCAGTCGTATTCGAAACGACATTCACCCACGGGTTCGCATATCTTATTATTAAAGCCTATGAAATCGCCCCAATGCCATGGCGTGGTCATATTCTCACTTTCAAAGGCTGAAGTGGCAGGAAGCAGTATATCCGCAAATTTGGCGCTTGCGGTCATAAAAATATTGCTGCATACTATAAATTCACACTTGGAGGTGTCTTGCAGCAGACGAGAAGTTCTGTTGATGTCTCCGTGCTGGTTGATAAGACAATTACCGGCAAGATTTATGATCATCTTTATATCGGATTCTAATCGGATTTCATCGGAATTATCCGATTTCGTCATATCGAATGCGGTCGTATTTTGGCTGTTTTTTGATCTGTCTGTACGTATTACTCCATCGACAGCGGTCATCTCATATCCGCGTTCTACCGCTTCCGTCCAGCAGTACACGAGAATGCTGCGTCCGTATGGATTGGCCGAAATGGGAAAGCCGGGGCTGTTGTGTCGGATGCAGCGCGCAATTCCGCTGGCATGTCTGCCGCTTATCCCCACGTTTCCTGTCATGCAGGCCAGCAATATGGCTCCGCGTCCGCTTTGTTCTCCGTAGGCGTGTCTTTGGGAACCATATCCCTGAAGCAGAACCGCAGGACCGGCTGAAGCATATCTGACGGCGAGGTCTTCTATAATTTCTGGGTTTGTACCTGTTATTTCTGCCGCCCACTCTGGTGTTTTCGGAATACCGTCTGTTATGCCCGTCAGATAGGAAAGAACACATTCATCAGGATCTATGCCTTCCGGCATGTGCTCCCGGTCAAAACCGAGGCAGCATCGGTCGAGAAATTCTTTGTCCGCCAGTCCTTTTTTCCAGATGACATATGCCATTGCATCCACGAAAGCGGCGTCCGTAGCGGGTCTGAGAGGAATCCATTCGGCCTCAAGCTGCAAGAAGGTATCGTTCTTTCTTGGATCGACTACGATGATTGGGATTCCCATATTGCGAGCTTTTTTAGGTAGTACATACTTACACTGTTGAACTTTGTCTCAGCCGGATTGTGTCCCCAGAGGATTATCAGCTTGCTTTTCAGCATATTCTCCGGTGAATTTCCGCTGTTTCCTGTTCCGTACATTATCTTTGTAGCATGTTCCAGGCATGCACAGCTATAATCATTGTAGTAATCGAGGAATCCGCCGTCCATGGCAAGCAGACGTTTTGCCAGATCGCTGGGGCTGATGACAGCGCTTACTCCTGTCGCATAATTAACATAGCGCGAGCCAGGATCATATGTGTCGCGGATTCTAATCCATTCTTCTGCTATTATATCGACAGCTTCACTCCAGCTGATTCTTTTAAATTTGCCCT
>CAZGBL010000010.1:0-10263 GCA_964523955.1 uncultured Oscillospiraceae bacterium
ACAAGGCATCCCAACGCAGTGGAAGCTTCAAAAGGGAGGAGCAAGATGAGTCAATATGTTAAAGAATGGGTGATGACAGTCGTAGTCCTCGTAGTGGCAGCTGCGTTTTTTGAGGGAATTTTTCCATCGGGCAGCATGAGCAAGTATTTGAAGTATATTTTCGCTCTCGTCATTCTGTCGGCTGTGCTGTCTCCTGTCCTTCTGCTGGAAAGATGAGCGGTAAGGGAGGATATGCTGGCTGGCGTTAATCGTGATGCGGCCGTTTCTTATCAGCAGAAAGAGAGCGGGAGAAGCAATGATTGCCGTTTTTGATTTTTCGGTCATTTTTATGGAGAGGCGTAAATATATATTTAGAAAGGATGTAATGGAGTGAAAAAATTTTGGGAAGAGACCGGAGAAGGAAAAAAGAAAATCATGACAGGAGCTTTCGGGATCGTTCTTTTACTCCTGATCACACTGCTGTTTTTAAATTCGATGGTAAAAGACAGGGATGGGCGCAGCAGTATTATTTCCAAAGGAGATTCCGGCGTTTACGATGATTCTTCAAAAACAGAGGAAGAGGTGAGACTGGAAAATGTTTTGGAGTCTATGGAAGGAGTCGGCAAAGTTCACGTTATGATCCGCAGTGATGTGGAAAAGGAGACAGCGTCCGTCTTTCTGCCGGGCAGTGAAGAAAAGAGCAGCGGGGAAATAAAGGGGGTGATCGTGGTGGCGGAAGGAGCGAAGAATCCTGTCACTCAGTCGAAAATTACGGAAGCAGTGGCCACTGTCTGCGGCATTCCGGTTTCCAGCGTAGCCGTATATTCTATGTCTTAGCGAGGGATGCGGGCTGCAGGAATGTGAGAAATGAATCTGCAGAGGCCAGCCGCACCTGTCATATTTAAGGGAGGGAACATCATCGTAACGGCTGATCCGCACGACGATCAGTCATTCGAATCTGTCATATTTGAGGGAGGAAACATCTGTGAAGAAGTTTTTAGACAAAGATAAGTTGAAGTCACGCAACAGCGTGATTTTCGTATGTGTCATAGCGCTGGTATGCTGTATCGGCGTCGTCAATGGAAAATTGAGTGAAAAAAGCGCGCTGGGCGTTTCTGCAGGCTACAAAGAGTATGAAGAAGCAGAGATGGCGGCTCATAGCGGTGATGTTCTGGTGGACAGTTTAAATTTAAAGTCGGCGGAGGGAAGTTCACAGAGTGCAGGGGAGACGGGCGGGACTTCCTCATCGAGTGAGTCATCGGACGGTGAAAAAGCGAAGACCGTAACGTCTGACGATGCTTCCGCAGCGGGATCGGATGAGTTTTTCAGAGAGGCAAGGGAGACGCTGGCATATGACAGAAATGAGATGATTTCAGTACTTACGGATACTATTGATAACACTTCGGAGGGATCTGAGAAAAACAGCGCGCAGCAGCAAAAAGATAAGATCATCGAATATATGAATATGGAAAAATCGCTGGAAAATCTCATTCGGAATAAGGGCTACAGCGATGCGTTCGTCATTGTGACAGATAAATCTGTGAATGTTACCGTTCAGGCGAAAGAGCTGACTGATCAGGATGTGGCGAAGATTTTGGACGTGACCATGAGAGAGACGGGAAGAGGAGCGGAGGAAATCGTCGTGCAGGCGAAAAGCGCATAGAAAATAAACAGACGGAAGTTCGTTCGGGAGCTCGTTTTAAAAAGAATATCGGGAGAGAAACGCGCGGCGGACTCTGGCAAGGGACGCCGCGCGAAAGCGTCGTTAAGCGTTGTAAAATACACTGTGATCTGTTATCATATTACAAGAAAATCCCGAAAAGGAGGCAGAGGTACGGCTGTGGGCGAAGAACATGGAAATATCAAAATAACAGATGAAGTGATCGCCGTCTGTGCGGCTAAGGCCGCCCTCGAGACAAGGGGCGTATACTCTTTGGTTTCAGGAATTACAGATACGATTCAGCACAATATTCTCGGAAAGTCATCGGACACAAAGGGCGTTAAAATAAATCAGAATAACGACGAACTGGTAATCGATCTTTATATTAATGTAGAATATGGAGTGAAAATCCCGTCCGTCGCCTGGAGTATTCAGGAAAAGGTCAAGCATGAGGTAGAAGAGATGACCGGTCTGCATGTGGCGTTTGTAAATATTCATGTTCAGGGAATTCATTTCGAGGATGGCAGAGAATCGTGAAGCGAAGGATGGAAGAAAGAAGAGCGGGCGCAGCGGTATCGGATGACAAGAGCTGCGGATGAATGGCTGGAGAGCCGGATACGCAAGGAATGGAAATATAGCGTCTGAAAGACAGAACGGACATAAGGCGGACAAGCAGATAAGATGAAAAAGATTTCTATGATAGAATGGGCAGAGAATATGGAAAAGGCGGAAGAGCAACGGAGGAATTATGGCACGTACAGATGAGAGAGAAAATCTGATGAAAATGATTTATCAGATGAGCATACAGGATGATTTCAGCAGAGAGGAATATGAAAAATTTGTAGAGCTTCAGGCGGATTCCGATATTACAGAATATTTTGTGAGCGGTTACAGAGCGGTGGCTGAGCATTTGGTGGAAATAGATGAGAGAATTAACCATTATAGCGTTAAATGGAAATCGTCTCGTCTTCCAAAGGTAGATCTGGCGATTCTTCGTCTGTCCATGGCGGAATTATTCTATCTCAGTGATATTCCCACATCGGTATCGATTAATGAGGCCGTAGAGCTGGCTAAAAAATACAGTACAGAAAAGTCGTCCCGATTTATCAACGGCGTATTGGGCAGCGCTGCGCGGGAAATCACAAGATGAGCGGGAAAGTTTTAGCGTTTGATACGAGCAATTATACGACGTCGGTGGCAGCGGTGGATCTTTCAGGAAATATTTTGGCGGATGAACGTAAGCTGCTTGCAGTAAAGGAAGGAGACAGAGGGCTGCGCCAGTCACACGCCCTTTTTCAGCATATGGAAAATATTCCTGATCTTGTAAAAAAAGTGATGAAAGAGATCAGGAAAGAAGAAATATGCGCCGTGGCGGTTAGCGATAGACCGCGTCCTGTGGAAGGGTCTTATATGCCCGTTTTTCTTGCAGGCGTCAATTTTGCCCGTACTCTGGCATCCGCGTTGCATCTTCCTGTCTATTATTTTTCTCATCAGGAAGGTCATATTGCGGCGGTGTGCGGCGCTCTGGAAGAAAATATACGTACGGTTTCTTTTCATATGTCCGGAGGCACGGGAGAAATCCTGTCTGTCTGCGGATGCAGACCGGAAAAAATCATCGGCGGAACGCGGGATCTTTCTTTCGGTCAGATCATCGATCGGGTGGGCGTAGCGCTCGGCTGTTCTTTTCCTGCGGGGGCGGCTTTGGACGAAATCGCCTGCAGAGGCGTGCCCAGGGGCGGGTTTTCTTATTCTTCGCGGGGAAATACGAAACTCGATGATCCGATTACGAATCCCATTCATATCGAAGGTGCCTGCGCAAATCTTTCGGGAATGGAGACGCAGATGATGAGAGCTATTGAGAAAGTAAATCTTTCCTGCGCCGGATCTTTTTCATCAGGCGCAAAGGTAGATTCCCCCTTCAGAACAGCGTCCGGTTTGCAGGCTTTGCAGGCGAATGTCAGTGCGGACGATTTGAAATCCGGGAGCTTTTCAGAAGACAAAGAAAAAATTGTGACTGAGTTGTTCTGTCGGGTTTCTGATGCTCTCGTGAAAATGTCGCAGTGTGCGATGGAGGAGGTGCATGCGGACACTATCGTTTTCGTGGGAGGTGTGTCTGCCAGCGCATTTCTCAGATCTGAGCTTATCAAACGGCTGAATGACAAGGGTTATCGCGCGATATTTGGGGAATCCCGTCTCAGCTCGGATAATGCCTGCGGTATCGGACGTCTGGGAGCAGCTCGCTATAGAGAGACGCGCGGCGAGGAAAATATCGGGTAAAAGCGTCAGACGTCCCCTCCGGATTCGCGTATGTTAATAATAAGCGCCAAACGTCCTCTGGATTCTGCGCATGTTAATAATAAGGCCAAACGTCTCCTCGCTTCTGTAAGCGGCGGGTTTCCTCTCCAACTTTCGGCGGTTAGGGTGATCATCTCCCGCCGAAACCCGGCTGAGCGAAGACTCCTGGCGCTTGCTGCAGGCGTTCACGTCATCCCTGACAAGCGAGCCTGTCAGGAGCTCTGCGCCGCTTTAAATTGCAGTAAGAGTCAGCTGCCCACCGTCTGAAGACGGTGAGTTTCCGTAACCTAATGGAATTTATGAAAAATCCGTCCATAGGGACGGATTTTTCATCGGGTTGTAGAATATCAAAATATTAAGTATTTTTCGATGTTTGAATTGCCGGAAGATGTCCGGCTGTCATTCCTCTACTCGGATGACGCTGCCGATGGAAGAAATGTAAGATTGAGAATAGAGTTCTTCCAGGGCTGTGTCGAGAAGATTTCGTTCCGCTTCATGAAGGATGAAGACGAGAGGAACGGTATTTTCCTCCGACCGGAGGATCGGGCGCTGCATCATAGATGCGATGCCGATGCCATATTTACCGAAAGTAGATGAGATCTTTCCCAGAACGCCGGGAACGTCCTCTACGATCAGCTTGAGATAATATTTATTTTTTCCTTCGCCGCCGTATCTGACGTCGTCATATGTTTTTAAGATCGGCGTAGAATCGAAGGCACAGCCTTTGTCGATAGCTCTCGCAATTTCAATAATGTCGCCGCAGACCGCGCTTCCGGTCGGAAGAGGCCCGGCACCTTTACCGTAGAACATGAGATCATCTACCGCGTTTCCTTTTACGAAGAGAGCGTTGAATTCATTGCTAACAGAGGCCAGCGGATGATCAAAAGGTACCAGAGAAGGCTGAACGTGGCATTCGACCATATTTTCTGTTTTTTTGGAAGTAGCGAGCAGCTTAATTTTATAACCGAATTGTGTGGCGAAATTGATATCGTCTTTTGTGATCGAAGTGATACCTTGTGTCGGAATGTCTTCCGGAGGGATATGGATACCGAAGATGATGGACATCAGGATCGATAATTTGTTTGCTACATCAGTGCCTTCCACGTCGCCGGAAGGATCTCGTTCTGCAAAGCCTTTTTCCTGCGCGTCTTTAAGAACATCGTCGTAATCGAGACCATATTCTGTCATCTGCGTGAGAATGTAATTCGTCGTACCGTTGACAATGCCCAGGATTTCCTCAAAATCGTTGGATAACAGAGCGGTTGAAAGGGCGTTGAGAATGGGGATTCCGCCGCCGACACTGGCTTCAAAGCGGAGCATGACGTTATGTTCTATCGCCAGCGTTTGCAGCATGTTTCCGTTGGCTGCGATAGCTGCCTTATTTGCAGTTACTACATGTTTGCCGTTTTTTAGGGCTTTTGCCATATATTCTGTAGCAGGTTCGATTCCGCCGATGAGTTCTACGACGATGTCGATTTCCGGATTATCGAGGATATCTGCAGGGTTCTGTGTGTAGACCCCGTCAGCTACGGTAATACCTCTGTCTTTTTCCGGATTGCGGTTGAGTATTTTTACGATATCGATGGAAACGCCGGACGAACGCTGGATCTTTTTTTGATTCATTTCCAGTGTCTTATAAGTGCCAACGGCTACATTTCCGATACCGAGAATTCCGACTTTTATGTGCTTCATTATTATCCTCCGTTGATGCTAAGTCTTATTTTTATTCATCTGAATGAATAAAATAATCAATATTATAATATATTTTTAATGCATTGTCTAATCTTTTGGCTGGTATTTCAATACCATGCGGCAGACACTTGCGGCGCGTGCCCGTCCGGGCGCGCGCCGCAAGCACGGAAAAAAGTTTGGAGGAACTGTTATGGAAGACATATCCGGTGGACGAAGAAAATTGAAAAAGATCTTCATGTTCTTATTCGTAGCCGCGTTGGCGGTGACGGTGATCGTATGCGGCGTATCCTTCGGTCAGGAGCGGCGCGTTCCGATCTATGGCGTAGACACCGACAAGAAACAGGTGGCTATCAGTTTTGACGCGGCGTGGGGCGATGAATTTACTGAAGGAATTCTCGATATTTTGGACACTTATGATGTCAAAACGACATTTTTCTTAGTGGATTTCTGGGCAAAAGAATATCCTGACGATGTGAAGATGATCGCATCTCGGGGACATGATATCGGAAATCATTCCACGACGCATCCCGATATGGCGGGATTGTCGGAGCAGGAAATTACGCAGGAGCTGAATACCACTGCGGATACGATCGAATCTCTGACGGGAAAGCGGCCGACTCTGTTTCGACCGCCTTACGGTTCTTATTCCGATCGTCTGATCAATACGGCTGACTCTCTCGGCTATCAGACAATCCAGTGGTCGGTTGATGCGTGCGCCGCAGAGGAAAGCCTGCAGACGTCGCCTGCGTATCGTCCCCTCTGAGGATCGGCTGATGCGTGCACCGCAGAGGAAAGCCTGCAGACGTCGCCTGCGTATCGTCCCCTCTGAGGATCGGCTGATGCGTGCGCCGCAGAGGAAAGAGCGTCTGCATCTCAGAGCTTTTTCCAGTAGATATCGATTTTTCTGCCGCTGATCTCGATTCTGTCTATCAGGAGAGAGGCAGTGTCTTTTTTTTGCTGAAAACCTAATCGGGGAATAGCTGGAGCTGGAAAGCGGCTTTCCATTGAAGAATCCGAGAGGAAGCATTCCTGAAGAGTCCTTTTCTGTTTCTCAAGAACAGAGATTTTTTCATTTATGTATTTCATCGTCAGGGCGGAGGCGTGAGAACAATTTTCGATGAGAGAACCGATTTCCTCATCGATGCGATGGAGCTGGTTGCGGCCGTCTTTTACTGTCTGAATACAAACATCGAAGAGATCTGTGATTTCTTTTTCTATTATTTGCTCCAGATCTTCTATCTTTGCGGTCATAGAACGAACGCTGCACAGATGAAGATTATATCTGCCGCTGCAGCAGAGATATCTGCGGTCTCCCGCTTTTTTAATACTGACGGCGTAGCCGCAGGAGGCGCATTTCAGCAGTCCGGAAAGCCAGGTGGGGCTGTTTCTGCGAGCCGAATTGACAGGATGATTTTGATCCAGCTTGCGCTGACATTTCAGCCATGTTTCTGAATCTACGATGCCGGAGAAATTTGTGAGGGACAGTGTCTGCAGCGACGGAGGGTTTTTAGAAGAGCTTTTTGCAGAACGCTTTCCCACCAGATGAGCGGAGAAGGTTCCGTCGAATTCCTCATCGCCGTTGGATATCGTACCGATTCCCAGTTGCTTATAATACGATAAAACGGACTGGTCTGCCGACGTATATACCGGGGAGCGGAGAATGCGTGACAGAGATTTGCTGTCCCAGCCGAGGGGACGCGATGGAGAAGACGGGACGCCGTTTTTTGAAAACTCTTTTGCTATGACAGCCAGACTCTTGTCAGTATAGGCGTATTCGGCAAAGATGCGGGCAGCCGATTCCGCATACTCGTTCGGTTCCAGCGTCGGGATGCTGTGGCCGCCGGATACGATACGTGCGTTGCGAAATCCGAAAGGCGCTTTTCCGCCCGGCCAGGCTCCTGTTTTGACGCGGGAGTAGTAATTATCGGTGATTCGTTCAGCGATAGTTTCCCGTTCTAATTGGGCGAAAGTCATTATGATATAGACCATAGCTTTTCCTATGGGGGTGGAGGTGTCGAATTGCTCACTTATGGAAGAAAATTCCACGTTATACTGCTCGAAGATTTCCCACATGCGGCTGAAATCGCTGACAGAGCGGCTCAGGCGGTCCAGACGATATACGATGACTTTATCGATGACGCCTTTCGACATATCCCGCATCATAGCGAGATAGGCGGGTCTCTTCAGATTCCTGCCGCTGAATCCACGGTCTGTATAAACTTTTACCTCGCTTCCGCCGCATCGGCTGCGGCAGAGTTCGATCTGCGTCTCTACGGAGATCGAATCTTTTTTATCTACGGATTGTCTGGCGTAAATTCCCGTCACAGTGAGCCTCCTGTATTGTGCATATCATTATCTTCCCTCCGCAGTCTGTTCAGGAATCCGATGGGTTTTGCTCGATATCAGATATCGAATCCTCGTTTTTTGTCTTTTCTCTTTCTTCGCCTGCTCTTGAATCAGACTGCAGCGAGGATCTCTTTTTCTGAGAATGATCCTTTGTATGCTTCTTTTCCTCTTCGATTCCTGCAAACAGCTGAAGAAAAGATACCGCGTAAGCAGTGGAAGGGTGCCTGCAGTCAATCCCATGATGGCGTACTTCGTAATCTCCTTCCGTGAAGAATAGATTCGCTTTTGATTCTTCCATGCGATTTCTCCTGTCCGATTTTCATGATTTCCGGCTTAGTAACATCTGCTGCCATTTCGTCATCCTCACTTTTGTTCCATTGTATTAGATTTTGAAAAGAAATATACGGATTTCTGTGATATTATAATTAAGAAAGTCTTCCTGGCGATTGTATATACTGAGGTATATTTCTTGTTCATCCGTCCTGTCGTCCTTCCGAACGATAGGGCGATATTTTAATAAGAATGTCGTCGGGGGTAAATTGTATTTTTTAGCGGAAAGAGACCGCAGCTCACCGGATGATTCTTCCGGGAAGCCAGTTTGTCTTTTATTCTAAACGGAGGTCAGATGATGCTAACACTTGACAAAATATACCACGCTGCATTCGTTCTCAAAAATGTGGCGAGAAAAACGGATCTCATAAAGGCCACAAAACTATCGGATCAATGCGAGCTCTATCTCAAGACGGAAAATCTGCAGGAAACAGGAAGTTTTAAGCTGCGCGGAGCTTATTATAAAATCAGTCAGCTGACGGAGGAGGAAAAATCTCGCGGCATTATCGCCTGCAGCGCAGGAAATCACGCACAAGGTGTGGCCATGGCTGCAGCTCACAACGGCATCAAGGCTCTGATTTGCATGCCGGACGGCGCTCCGATCAGCAAAGTGGAAGCGACGAAGCAGCTGGGCGCAGAGGTTTGTCTGGTCAAGGGAGCTTATGACGATGCTTATGCGAAGGCGATTCAGCTTCAGGAGGAGACAGGCGCTACGTTTATTCATCCTTTTGACGACGATGAGGTGATCGCTGGACAGGGCACCATAGGTCTTGAAATTTTAGACCAGCTGGAGGAACCGGACGCCGTAGTAGTTCCGATCGGCGGCGGCGGACTTATTTCCGGCGTAGCGTATGCCGTCAAAAAGCTCAATCCGAATGTGAAAATATACGGCGTACAGGCTGCCGGATCGGCCAGTATGTTAGAGAGTCAAAAGGCAGGAAAGCCGATTATGTTGGAAGATGCAGCGACATTCGCAGACGGGATCGCGGTAAAGCATCCTGGAGATATTACATATGAGATGGTAAGTCAATATGTGGACGAGGTGGTCACGGTTACGGAGGATGAGATCGCCGCTGCGATTTTGGCGCTTCTGGAAAAACAGAAGGTGATCGCAGAAGGCGCGGGCGCTGTGGGAGTTGCGGCTGTAATGTTCGATAAGCTTCCGGTCAGAGGCAAAAAAGTCGTTTGTATCGTATCCGGCGGCAATATCGATGTAAATATCCTCAGCAGAGTAATTACGCGGGGTCTCGTAACCAGCGGAAGGAATGTGAATTTGACCATCGCGCTGACGGATAAACCGGGTCAGCTTCAGGACGTTTCCGAAATCATCGCGAAATGCGGAGGAAATGTGGTGGCGGTACATCACGATCGCTCAGATGTCAATATGGCGATCACGAGCTGTTTCCTCAAGTTAGGGCTGGAGACGAGGGATCATGCGCAGATTGAAATGATCAAAAGAGAACTGACAAAAGCCGGATTTAAATTGGTGAGCGAAAGAGTATAGAGTTATTAAAGCACATTTATGTATATATTATGCGAGGAGTAAAAGTGATGAAAGTATTGAGCACAGATAAGGCACCGGCAGCTATCGGACCTTATTCTCAGGGAATCGTAAACGGTGATATCGTATTCGTATCGGGGCAGATTCCAGTAGATCCGCAGACTGGAAATATAGCAGAGACAATCGAGGAGCAGACAGCGCAGTCTCTCTCAAATATCGCAAATATTTTGGCGGAAAACGGCATGACGATGGCAAATGTTATTAAAACATCCGTCTTTCTTTCCGATCTGAACGATTTTGCGAAGATGAACGAGGTTTATGCATCTCGTTTTCAGGAGCCGTTTCCTGCCAGGAGCTGTGTACAGGTGGCGGCGATTCCAAAGGGATGCAGAGTTGAAATAGAGTGTATCGCGGTGAAATAAAGTATCCTTCTTTCCTTTGCGGCGCACGTTGATAGCCT
>CAZGBL010000010.1:10363-17045 GCA_964523955.1 uncultured Oscillospiraceae bacterium
GTATCGCGGTGAAATAAAGTATCCTTCTTTCCTTTGCGGCGCACGTTGATAGCCTCGACTGGAAAGATATCAGTACAGAACAGATCGTGGAACGGATCAACCGAAACGTGAAGGACGGATCGATCATATTATTTCACAATAATGCGCAGCACGTATTGGAATATCTCCCTCAGGTTTTGGAAAATCTGAAAAATAATGGATATGAAGTGGTAAAAATCAATGATCTGATTTACCATGATAATTATCATATCGATAACAATGGTATTCAGATCAGCGATGGAGATCAGAATACAGAGCAGAATTCAAAAGATTCGGATGCATCGTCCGAATCGAGCGAGCCGTCTGAGAGCACATCACTCTCCTCAGAACAGAGTGCATCTGAGAAAAGCGATGTCACAGATAGCGGAGAGACGATAACGGAGAAGAATAAAAGTTCAACAGAGGATGAAAATGCTGCTTCCTCAGAGAAGGGAGCGTGAAATCGTTGACAGGAGAAGAAAAGAATCGAATTGCGCTGTCAGGAGAAGTAGTGAAGGAACCCGTATACAGCCACACAGCATACGGAGAAGATTTTTATATCTTTCAGATGAGTATCCTGCGAAAGAGTGGAAGACAGGATGATATCAACGTCATCCTGTCTCATCGTCTGTTTGGAGCTTCCGGATGCCGTCTGGAACCCCGCGAAAGAGTTCGCGTCAGAGGGCAGATCCGAACTTATAATGAGCACGAAGGACCGAAGATGCACTTACGGGTGCTGGTATTCTGCCGGGAACTTATGCCGTGTGAGGAAGGCGGGTGCGATGACAACAGTCTCGTTCTGGACGGTTTTATCTGCAGGACGCCTGTGCGTCGGACGTCTCCGCTGGGCAGAGAGCTCTGCGATCTGATGTTAGCGGTCAATCGTCCCTACGGTAAGTCGGATTACATACCGTGTATCGTCTGGGGAAGAAACGCGGCGTTTGCAGCTTCTCTTGATATCGGCTGCAGGATAAGGCTGAGCGGCAGATTTCAGAGCAGGGACTATCGGAAGATCAATCTCCACGGGGAATACGAGATTCGCAGAGCGTACGAAGTATCGGCAAATATGATCGAAAGCCTTTCCGAAGACCGCACTCTCTCAATACCTGCGGGGACAACGCAAGAGGCGAGACGGGCGGAATGAAAAGCGCGAGTAAAGCTGGCAGCAGTATGTCAGTCAGGATAAACGCAGTTGCATACGAAAACGGCGCAGCAGACGAAATCTTCTGTATTTTGTACACAGAAGATTTGCAGGAAAGGAAGAAAAATCATTGTTTTTCCATTCATTTTTTACTGTAAATCAATAAAGTGATAAACAAAAATTTTTTTTTTGTGATATAATAGTTGGGGTAATTGTATATTTCACTACGATAGAGAGGATTTCAAAGACAATGAGTACAAAGTATTTGTATCTGTTTACAGAAGGTAATGCGGACATGAGAGAGCTTCTCGGCGGCAAGGGTGCAAATCTGGCTGAAATGACCAATCTGGGCATGCCGGTGCCGCAAGGATTTACGATCACTACGGAAGCCTGCAACCGATATTACGATGACGGAAGGACGATCGCGCCCGAAATCGAAAGCGACATTATTGTTTATATGGCAAAATTGGAAGAAATTACGGGAAAGAAATTCGGCGATGCTGAAAATCCTCTTCTCGTTTCTGTACGTTCAGGCGCAAGAGCTTCCATGCCGGGTATGATGGATACTATTCTTAACCTCGGTATCAATGATATCGTTGCCGAGGGAATGATTGCTCTTACGAACAATCCGAGATTTGTATATGATTCTTACAGAAGATTTATTCAGATGTTTTCCGACGTTGTCATGGAGCTTCCGAAAGCTGACTTTGAAAAGTATATCGATCAGCTCAAGGACGAACGCGGCGTTCAGTATGATGCAGAACTCGATGCCGACGATATGAAGCAGCTCGTAAAACACTTTAAAGAATATTATAAAGAAAAGATGGGCGTCGATTTCCCTCAGGATCCGAAGACACAGCTTATGGAAGCTGTAAAAGCGGTATTCCGCAGCTGGGATAACCCGAGAGCAAATGCTTACAGAAAGATGAATGACATTCCGAGCAGCTGGGGCACCGCGGTAAACGTACAGTCCATGGTATTCGGAAACTGGGGAGAAGACTCCGGTACAGGAGTTGCGTTTACCCGTAATCCTGCGACAGGCGAAAAAGATCTGTTCGGCGAATTCCTGATGAACGCGCAGGGCGAAGACGTAGTAGCCGGTATCCGTACACCGCATACTATCGATCAGATGGCTGAAATCATGCCGGACGTATATAAGGAATTTAAGGAAATCGCAGATAAACTGGAAAATCACTATAAGGATATGCAGGATATGGAGTTTACGATTGAAAGAGGTAAGCTCTATATGCTTCAGACGAGAAACGGAAAGAGAACAGCTGCTTCTGCGCTGAGAATCGCCGTAGCTCTCGTAGAAGAAGGTCTCTGCACGAAGGAAGAAGCGATCTTAAAGGTTGAGCCGAAGCAGCTCGACTCCGTACTTCACCCTCAGTTTAACGCCGACGCGCTAAAGGCTGCGGAACCGGTTGCAAACGGTCTCGCCGCTTCTCCAGGCGCTGCCTGCGGTGCAATCTACTTTACTGCAGACGACGCGAAGGAAGCTGCGAAGAACGGTCCGGTACTTCTCGTCAGACTGGAGACTTCTCCGGAAGATATCGAAGGTATGGCTGCAGCGGAAGGTATCCTCACATGCAGAGGCGGTATGACGTCTCATGCGGCGGTAGTCGCAAGAGGCATGGGAACGTGCTGTGTCAGCGGATGCGGCGCTATTACTATCGATGATGAAGCGAAGACGCTGAAAGTAGGAGATCATCTTCTGAAAGAAGGCGACTTCATGTCTATCGACGGTTCTACGGGAAATGTCTACATCGGCCAGATTCCTACCGAGCCGGCTCAGATCACAGGTGATTTTGAAACGGTTATGGGTTGGGCAGACGAGGTGAGAAAGCTCAGGGTTCGTACGAATGCGGATACGGAACCGGATGCAGCTCAGGCGATCAAATTCGGTGCAGAAGGCATCGGTCTTACGAGAACGGAGCACATGTTCTTCGATGAGGAGAGAATCCCTGCAGTCCGCGAGATGATCGTAGCAAATACGAAAGAACAGAGAGAAAAGGCTCTGGCTAAGCTGCTGCCGATGCAGAGAGGCGATTTTGAAAAGATTTACAAGGTAATGGGCGATCGACCGGTTACTGTTCGTCTGTTAGATCCGCCGCTTCACGAATTCCTTCCGCACGAGGACGCTGACATTGCAGATCTGGCGAAGAATATGGGGATTTCCTTTGAAGAACTTAAGGCGACTGTCGTAAAATTGCAGGAAGTCAACCCTATGATGGGTCACAGAGGCTGCAGACTCGCTGTTACATATCCTGAAATCGCCGAAATGCAGGCGAGAGCTATCATCGAAGCTGCGATTAATGTGAATAAAGAGACGGAATACACGATCATTCCTGAAATCATGATTCCGCTCACAGGCGAACAAAAGGAATTAAAATATGTCAAGGATATCGTCGTAGAGACAGCGGAAAAGGTGATTGCTGAGATGGGTGCTGATCTGAAATACCACGTAGGTACGATGATCGAGATTCCGCGTGCGGCTCTCACCGCCGACGAAATTGCGAAGGAAGCGGAATTCTTCAGCTTCGGAACGAATGATCTCACGCAGATGACATTCGGATTCAGCCGTGACGATGCTGGAAAATTCTTGCCGGAATATTATGAAAAGAAGATCTTTGAAAACGATCCGTTTGCGAAGTTTGATCAGAACGGCGTTGGAAAGCTCGTCAAGATGGCGGCAGAACTTGGAAGAGCGCAGAGACCTGATATTCATCTCGGCGTATGCGGAGAACACGGCGGAGATCCTTCTTCCGTGGAATTCTTCCACAATGTAGGGCTCGACTATGTATCCTGCTCTCCGTTCAGAGTGCCTATCGCAAGACTTGCCGCGGCACACGCGCAGATTAAAAATCCTCGATAGGAAAGCTATATATTGAACATCAGAAAGCACCTCTGTCTCGATTGGGATAGAGGTGCTTATTTACTTTATATGTAAAAAATGGTTGATAATCTCCTTTTTTTAGCCGATAATATGGATGAGGAGATGAAATGTATTTGTCGATGGAAGATTTGACAGACGGAGAGATTATTTTATGGAGGACGAAGCGACTCGTTTATGTTTGCCGGCGCAGAAATCGAAGCTTCAGAGAAGAAGAAAATCTGGCCGCAAGCCGTAGAAGGAAAGGATCGTAATCGTGATAGCATTAGCCATCGTTGATATTATATACATCATTGCGAGCTTCATAGGTTTGATTGTAATTCGTAAATTGGTGTGTTATTTTTTCAATGAAGAAGCTCGATCAGAAACCGTAGAGACGTTTGGATACACTTCGTACTATATTTTTCTGATATTGTCTTACTTTTTTAGTATGGAGACTGGATTTTATCTGCTGAGCCATTTTGTATTTTTAATGATAATTGCGCTGAATTTTCAGGCGAGGCTGCAGACGAAAATATTCGTCGCGGCCTACGTGTTCATTATGATTCAAATAGCGGAGTATGTTTTCGGCGGTGTGTGCAGGTATGCATTGATATTGATGTCGATGGATGATACCTATTATTTTGTCTGGGGTATGCTCTCCTCAAAGCTGATGCTTTACATATTCCTGCAGGTGATGACATCTTCCGCAAAATACAGAAATGCAGCAAATGAGGCACCTGTCGCATATCTGATTATTCTCACAGGAGTACCCGCTCTGTCGCTGTATATGCTGGTCGTATTGTCTCAGTATGAGATTGCAGCGTTTCAGGCTCTCAGTATGGTACTTTGCATCCTGTGCATTAATATCTTATCATTTTATCTCTACGATAATACGGTTTCTGTATACAGTGAGCGGGATGCTTGGAATGTGGCGGCTGTAAAGACGGCCGCAGCCAAAAAACAGTTGGATGTCATGGCGTCCTCTGTGGAAAATCTCAGAATTTTTCGGCATGATATGATCAATCATTTCATGGTGCTTGAATATTATATAGGAAAAGATGATGTGGAAAAAAGTCTGAAGTATTTGGATAAGATGAAATTTATGTGTCTCAACGAGCAGGTCGTGCGAACGGGAAATGTGGTCTTGGACAGTCTCTTAAATCATAAGATCGCGGAGGCGATAAAAAAAGGTATCGATACGAGATATGAGGTGCAGGTATCCGATAAAATTATGGCCGATGATTTCGATTTAACCTGCATTCTCGGCAATCTGATCGACAATGCGGTGGAGGCCGCAGAAAAGTCGCAGGAGAAGAAGGTTGTAATCAGAATGGCTTACAGCGGCAATCGGCTGTCTTTTCGTATTCGGAACACGTTTTCAGGAAAAAGGAGATGGGATGGCCGCACGCCGATAACGACAAAAAAGGACAAGATCTTCCACGGATTAGGTCTGCGAAGCGTAAAGAAATCGGTGGAAAAATATAGAGGCCGTATTGAAATCAGCCAGGAAGGCTCTTATTTTTGCGTTACCGTGGTTATGTATACATAATGCTGTGGAAATCCATGGCATTGTGGTGTATACTGAAGACGGCGGAGATATACGGCGGATCCCACGAGCCGCCGAGTGTATTTTCAGAAAATGTGAGGTTGAAAGAATGATAGAAAAGGTTGCAATCGTTGGTATGGGCGCTTTGGGGCTTTTGTACGGCACTTATATCGACGATCATACCGGCAGCGATGCCGGCGACAGAGGCGCAGTGTCGTTTCTTCTGGATGAGGAACGCCTTGCACGCTATCAGGATAAAATTTTTACGGTTAATGAGAGAGTCGTCGCTCCTACCATGGAATCAGCGCGCGATGCATCGCCTGCAGATCTCGTGATCGTGGCGGTGAAATATAACGATTTGCAGTCGGCGTTAGATACCATGGCAGATTGTATCGGCGAGGATACGATTATCATGTCGGTTTTGAATGGAATTACCAGTGAAGATATCATCGCAGAGCGTTACGGCTATGAGAGGATCGTCTATACTGTGGCGCAGGGTATGGATGCGGTAAAAATAGGAGACGATCTGACATATTCGCAGATGGGAAACCTTCATATCGGAGTACCGAAAGGAATGGATGACTCCAGATTGAAGAGAGCAGCATCGTACTTTGAAAAAATTAAAATGCCGTATATTGTCGAAGAAGATATTGTCTTCAGAATGTGGAGTAAATTTATGCTGAATGTGGGCGTAAATCAGACTTGTATGGTTTATGAGACCGATTATGAAGGCTGCCTCTTGCCGGGCGAGGCGCACGACACGTTTCTTGCAGCCATGAAAGAGGTGAAAGAAATCGCAAATGCTGAGGGAGTAGCGATTACAGATGAAACCATCGATCAATATATCGGCATCATCCGTTCGCTGAAGCCGGGCAGTATACCTTCTATGCGGCAGGACAGCATTCAGAAGAGGAAGACGGAAGTGGATATGTTTGCAGGCACGGTAATAGAGATTGCTGAGAAGCATGGAATTCCGGTTCCGGCAAATGAATTTCTCTTCTGCCGGGCAAAAGAGATCGAAGCATCCTACTGATTTTTCAGGAAAGAGGATCTGGCAGAAAGCAGAAGACCGGACGCGCAAATTGCAGTTGTGATTTGCGCG
>CAZGBL010000010.1:17145-22591 GCA_964523955.1 uncultured Oscillospiraceae bacterium
TTTTTAGCAAAATAAACTTCCCTGATTCATCGTGGGGATGAAAATATTACAATTCGATTGCAATTGTTTCGTTTGTACAAGAATCGGGTATATTTTGAAAACTGTAAAAATGGTAAGGGCAAGAAAGCGAACCTTTACGAATGCGCTCGTAATATGGGTTTTCTTGTGGTTGAAAAAAAGAGAAGGAGCAATTGCATGAAAGAAAAAATAAAAGATTGGATCATCTCCATCATCGGACTGACAGTGGGCGCCGCTTTGGCGGCCGCAGCTTTGGAGAATTTTCTGATTCCTTTTAAAGTATTAGACGGCGGGCTGAATGGTATCGGTATGATTATCAATTTTATTACAGGGATTCCGCTCAGTGTTCTGATTGTCATCTTAAATATCCCGTTTTTTATCATCGGATTTATTCAGTTAGGCAAAGAATTTATCATTAAATATGCCTATGCGATTGTAGTATTCTCCCTTTTGTTAGAACAATTCAAGGAGATGACAAACGCGACGCAGGACTCTCTGCTGGCGACGGTGTTTGGCGGTGTGATACTGGGTATCGGCGTAGGAACTGTCATTCGATCGGGAGGATGTATCGATGGTACAGAGATGGTAGCGATTTTGATCAATAAGAAGTTTTCTTTTTCCGTAGGACAGACGATTTTCTGTTTTAATATCGTAATTTACTGCGTCGCGGGATTTTTGTTCGGCTGGGACAGAGCGATGTACAGTCTGATGGCGTATTTCATCACATCTCAGCTTATCGACATCGTGGAAAACGGTTTCAGTAAGACAAAGTCGGTCATGATCATCACCAATGACGGCAGAAAGATCGCAGATGATATCTATAATCGTCTCGGACGGACGGTGACAAGTCTGGAAGGCGAAGGCCTGATCAGCGGTAAGAAAGTAGTACTGTATTGCGTCATCACGCAGATGGAACTCATAGAACTTCGGAAAATCGTAAGAGATGCGGATGAGTCAGCTTTTGTAACGGTTTCCGACGTTTCCGAAATCGTAGGAAAGCATATTAAGAAAAACGATGCACTGATTGACAGCAGTGTGATTTCTGTAAATTCTGCCGACAGCGCGGCTGAAGTTTCAGAAGCTGCAGTGCAGGAATGAGACAGCATAGCGTCGCCGGATGCCGCCGTAAAGCCCATGTCCATGGACATGGGAGTGTAAGGGTCGTGAAATCGTAAAAAATGTGAGGAGAAAAATATGGTCACAGAGTTAATGAAGGATATTTACAGAATTGAAGTTCCGCTGCCGAAAAATCCTATGAAGCTACTGAATTCCTACCTGATTCGAAGTGATGACAGGAGTCTCGTAATCGATACAGGCTTTAATCGTCCGGAATGTAAGGAGGCTCTTATGTCTGCTTTGGAGGAACTCTATGTGGATTATGACAGAACCGATTTGTTTCTGACACATCTGCACGCCGATCACAGCGGGCTGCTCTTCTCCGTAAAGACGGAAAAGAATAGGGCATTTGCGGAAGAACGGGAAGCGAAAGTCGTAAATATGCTTCATAAAGATGAATATTGGGATCATATTTATGAAGAATTCCGAAAAGGCGGTCTGAAATTGCCGAAAGAAGAAGCGATTGCCACACATCCGGGCGTCATGTTCAGACCGGATGATGAGATCGATTTTACATATATTACGGACGGACAGATCCTGAAAGTAGGCGATTACAATCTGCGCTGTATCGTAACATCAGGTCATTCCCCCGGACATACCTGTCTTTATGATGATGAAAAGGGGATTCTTTTCGCGGGAGATATGATTCTCGGAGATATTACGCCGAACCTCTGCTATGAACTTTACCTGGACGATCCTCTTACCGATTATGTGAATAGCCTCAGGATTATAGAAAACCTGGACATTCAGACGATCTTTGTGGGGCATCGCAATATGCTCCAGGACGTATACGGCAGAATCAAAAGCCTCAGGGAACACCACACGATGCGGTGCGCAGAGGCGCTTCATACGCTGAAGGTGGACGGCCCGATGGATTCTTGGGATGCGGCTGCGAATATGACGTGGAAAATCGACGCAAAAAACTGGGAAAGCTTTCCGCCTTCGCAAAAGTGGTTTGCCACAGGAGAAGCTGACGCTCATATGGTATTTTTATATCATAACGGCAAGGTGAGGATGCATTATGATGATGATGGTGTTAAAATCTACGAATATGTAGATGATAATATCAATGGACTGATCTATTAATTCGGATCATTGTCAGGATGAATTTGCAGATCTGAATTTTTTCGGATCTGCAAATCGGTTATATACGGATTTCAGACGGGTTCATCTGCCGGATTTTCTGAGAAGCGGATTCTGAGCGGGTTCTGAGAAGATTCTGAACGGTTGTTTGCAGATCTGCGAAAGACGGATTTTGACGGGACGGAAGTGGAATGTTCGGATATGTTACGATAAACAAGCCGGAAATCCGGTTTAAGGATTATGATATGTACCGCGCTTATTACTGTGGATTGTGCCGTGATCTGGCTGTAAGATACGGTTTTTTCGGCCGCATGACGCTGGGATATGACATGGCGTTTCTGATACTGCTTCTCACCGGACTTTATGACACAGAAGAATCGGAGGAAATCAGGCGCTGCGCTGCGCATCCCCTGCGAAAGCATCGTGAGCGGAGGAGTGAGTTTACAGAGTATGCGGCAGATATGAATCTTCTGCTCTTCTACCATAAGTGCTTCGATGACTGGAAAGACGAAAGGAAGCTGTCTCGCCGGATCTATGCGGCGGTTATTTCCCGGAGAGTGAAATACATTGAAGAGAACTACCGAAAAAAGGCAGAGGTTGTGAGGGAATGCCTCTCTGACCTGTCAGAAGCTGAGAAAAATGCGTACTGCGTTTTGAAGTGGGATGCGCCGCATGCGAAGCGGCATGAGACACGAGACAAAACTCTGGAATGGACGGAAATCGATGAAACAGCAGGGCTGTTTGGCCAGATTCTGGCGGAGATTTTCGCATATCGAGACGATGTATGGGCAGATACGCTGCGTCGTATCGGATTCTATCTGGGTAAATTTATCTATCTCATGGATGCATATGAGGATATAGAAGAGGATATAGAGCAGGGACGATTTAATCCCTTATCCGGGCTTTATGGGACGGCGGATTTCGATGAGCGATGCGCGTCTATATTGAAAATGATGATTGCAGAATGCGCAGACTCCTTTGAACGGCTTCCTGTGGTAGATCATATGGAGATATTGAGAAATATTTTGTATGCAGGAGTCTGGACTCGGTTTGATACGATTCTGCAGAAGAGAAAGGAAAAAGAAAATGTCTGATCCGTACACGATACTCGGGGTTTCTCGAAACGCCGCGGACGATGAGATAAAAAAGGCTTATCGAGCGCTGTGCAGAAAATATCATCCTGATACGAACGTCAATAAGCCGGATGCAGAACAGACGGCAGAAAAATTTACTCAGGTGCAGCAGGCATATCAACAGATTATGGATGAAAGAAAACATGGGAATTTTGGCTGCGGCACGGGATATGGATTTGGCTATGGTGAGGGAATGGCTGGAAACTCAGCAGGCAGCTCAGACGAATATGCGCTTCATATGCAAGCAGCGGCCAATTATATCAGTACACGCCATTTCAGAGAGGCACTGAGGGTGCTGTCGAATATACCGCAGCGGACGGCGCAGTGGTATTACTTGAGCGCTGTAGCCAATGCAGGCGTCGGCAATAATTTTGCGGCAGCGGAGCAGGCAAAGACTGCCGCTTCTATGGAGCCCGATCATCCGGCGTATCGGAATCTCGCCGCCAGCCTGGGCGCAGGTACTTATCGTTATGACGATATGAGCGATTCTTACGGCGGCCCGAGAGGCAGAGGAGATTCCTGTCTGGAATTGTGCTGTCTGTATATCATCTGTGATCCGTGCTTCAATCCCTGCGGCTGCTGCTGAGGCGTGAAATACAGAATCGAATGAGAAATGGTGATTTATTTTAAAAGTAAAAATTGCTCTGATTCCAGTGACGATATGATCGCCGATGCTTTGCAGGATTATCTGAGCAGAGAGCATCTGCAAACGGACGGCATTGTCAGCGGAGAGCGTATAAAAACAGACGGTATGGTGAGCGGAAAGCGTATGCAAACGGACGGCATTGTCAGCGGAGAAGGCGAGCCAGCCGATTTCAGGTTAGAAATCGTGCGTGATTCTCATGGAAAACCTTATGCCGCCAGTCGTTCTGACATTTCTTTTTCTGTGACTCATACAGAGGATTGGTGGATCTGCGCGGTGGGAAAGGCGGGAAACGGTTCGTTGGGCATCGATGCGGAAAAGAAAGCGAGATGTGTCAAAAAGCCGGCGGCGCTTGCACGCCGTTTTTTCCATGCGGCAGAAGCGGCGCGAGTGGCGGAAGCCGCCGATGTCAGCCATGAGAATAGCCGGGATCTTTTTCTAAACATCTGGGTGCGGAAGGAAGCGTATTTGAAGTATACGGGTGAAGGGCTGCCGGGGCTTTCGGGAGCTTGTACAGTGACTTTCTGCAATCCAGAGGATGGAGAATTTCCTGACGGTCCGGATGAGTTTTTTAAAGATGGTATCGCAGAGGACGATGCGGTGGAATTTGTTATGGCGGATCTTTCTGAGGAATTGTATGTAGTCCTCTGCAGAGCGAGGGACTCGGAGGATAAGGAGTTAGTGTTATGTCAGATGACGTGAGAGAAGCTGCTCTGCGTCTTTTAGATTATCGAGACCGCAGTGTAAAAGAACTGAGGGAACGATTGCTGGAAAAAGAATATCCCGGAGAAGCGATAGAGCGTGTGATTTACAGCCTGCAGAGCTGCGGCCTGCTGGATGACAGACGTTATGCAGAATGGTTTATCAGATCTAAATTATCTGCTGGCAAGGGGCGCGTCTATATTGCGAATAAGCTCAGAGAAAAGGGTATTTCTGCTGAGGTTTTAGAGGACGCTATGACGGAAATTTTTCAGGAGCAGGATGAAAAGCTCTTGTGTCTGAAGAAAGCTCTGGTGATCTGTAGCCTTTCCCATAGGTTTGAAGTGACAGAAGAGGGAGAAATTCTTCCCGTATCGGATTTTACGCAAAGTGGGAAGGCTGCTTCAAGCGACGATACGGAAACAGGCGGAACGGAGCCTGTCGGATTTTTTGAACCGAAAGACGAGGCGATCCGCTCTGACCGTCATGCCCGTTATGTTTACAGGGAAAAAGCGAAAGCGAAATTGACACGGCGTTTGATTTCTGCAGGTTTTCCGGCGGGAACGGTATTCGATGCGGTGAAAAAGATAGAACAGCTGTGATTCTTGCCGATTCCGCTGTCGTTTTTCCTGCTGTGCAGGATTCATCCGAAGAATGCTGCAGTTTAATTATTGACATATGTCAATATGTAACAGTATAATTTGGGGCGATGGCGATGGCGATGGCGATGGCGATGGCGATGGCGATGGCGATG
>CAZGBL010000011.1:0-7455 GCA_964523955.1 uncultured Oscillospiraceae bacterium
TCTTCTGCAGCCAGCGGCATGTGCGACGTCGGTATGTCTTCCAGAGAGCTGAAGGAAGAAGAGAAAAGTCAGGGGCTCACATCATTGACGATCGCTATGGATGGTATCGCGATTATCGTAAATAAAGCGAATCCGGCAGAAGATCTGACGAGCGAACAGATCAAGTCTGTCTTCACGGGCGAGGCGACGAGCTGGGGCGACATTCTCAAGTAACACAGGGCAGCCGCCGTATTCTGGCGAAGGAAAGAAGAAATATGACTTATCATCTTTTGAGCCGCCGGGTTTTCGGCGGCGCTTGACTGAAAAAGTGCAGGAGAAAAAATGAAAAAGTTTACTGAAGTCTTTATGAAGATCGTATTTTTAATGTCCGCCTGTGCTTCTATTCTGGCGATACTGCTTATCTGTTTTTTCTTATTTGCAAACGGTATTCCGGCAATGGCAGAAATCGGTTTCGGCAGTTTCCTGTTCGGAACTACCTGGAAACCGCTGAATGATCTTTTCGGAATATTCCCTATGATCGTGGGAAGCCTGTATGTCACAGCCGGGGCTATCATCGTTGGAGTTCCGCTGGGATTGCTCTGCGCCATGTTCATGGCTCGTTTCTGCCCAAAAAAGCTGTACAGTGTACTGAAGCCTGCGATTGATCTGATGGCCGGTATCCCCTCTATCGTCTACGGTTTTTTTGGCATTCTCGTCATCGTTCCCGCGGTACACGATATCTTCGGAACCAGCGGAAAGGGGCTTCTGACAGCGTCTCTTCTTTTGGGAATAATGATACTTCCTACTATTATAGGAGTGTGTGAAACACAGCTTCGTTCAGTGCCTGAGCAATACTATGAAGGTTCTTTGGCGCTGGGAGCGACTCATGAGAGAAGCGTGTTTTTCGTCCTGCTGCCCGCTGCGAAATCAGGCGTACTCGCCGGCGTCATTCTCGGCATCGGCAGGGCGATCGGTGAGACCATGGCGGTCATCATGATTGCCGGCAACCAGGCGGTGATTCCCGAAAGCATCACCAGCGGCGTCCGTACCATGACGGCGAATATCGTGCTGGAGATGGGATATGCGGAAGGTCTTCACAGAGAAGCGCTTATCGCTACAGGCGTCGTTCTCTTTGTGTTTATCCTCATGATCAATCTCTCGTTTTCAGCGCTGAAAGGAAAGAATTAATCCATGGATAAGAAGAAAAGAAGCTCGGCCGCATATATGAGCGGGATAGAAAAGGAAAGTCTGGCGGCGGCGCCTATTGCGGCTATGCAGGCCATCAATGTGGTCACGCGTTCAGAGCGGATGAGGCAATACCGGAAGCGTCCCGGATCACTGATCATGCTGCTTCTCGTGGCAGCGTCGGCTGTTATCACCATAGCGGCGCTGCTCCTGCTCATCGGTTATATTCTCATCAGCGGAATTCCGAATCTCAGACTGTCCATGTTTGAATGGGAATACAATTCGGAAAATGTTTCTATGATGCCGGCTATCATCAATACTTTTACTATGGTGGCCATGTCTCTGGCCATCGCAGTGCCTCTGGGTCTGTTTTCCGCTATTTACCTTGTGGAATACGCGGGCAGAGGCAGCAAGCTGGTAAAGGTGATCCGTCTTACAGCGGAGACGCTTTCAGGGATTCCTTCTATCGTATTCGGGCTCTTCGGAAGTCTGATGTTCGGCGTCGCTCTCCATATGGGATATTCCATGCTTTCCGGCGCGCTGACGCTGGCGATTATGGTTCTGCCTACGATTCTTCGGACGAGTGAAGAAGCGTTGAAAGCGGTATCGGATTCCTACAGAGAAGGCAGCTTCGGATTGGGAGCGGGCCGTCTCAGAACCGTATTTCGCATCGTTCTGCCGTCAGCCATTCCGGGCATCCTGGCTGGAATTATATTAGCCATCGGCCGTATCTGCGGCGAGACGGCGGCGCTGATCTACACATCAGGTACGGTATCCGGTATACCGGATACGATCATGGATTCCGGACGTACCCTTGCTATTCATATGTACGCACTCTTCTCGGAGGGCCTGTATATGAAAGAGGCCAACGCCACGGCCGTAATTCTGCTCGTCATGGTAATTCTGATCAATGCCCTCTCAGCCTTTATCGCTCGCAGGTTTGGAAATAGAGAACGATAGAAAGAAATGAAAATCAGGGGATAATAATAATGGATAAAATTAAGATAGAAAATCTCGATCTATATTACGGCGATTTTCATGCGTTGAAAAGTATAAATCTGAATCTTCCGAAAAATGAAATAACGGCGTTTATCGGACCGTCGGGCTGCGGCAAGTCGACACTTCTCAAGTCGTTGAACCGGATGAACGATCTGGTGGAGGGCTGCAGGATAACAGGGAAAGTGACGCTGGACGGCGTGGATCTTTATCGGGGGATCGACGTCAATGATCTCAGAAGGCGCGTAGGTATGGTATTTCAGAAACCGAACCCGTTTCCGATGAGTGTATATGATAATATCGCCTATGGTCCGCGCACTCATGGAATTCACCGAAAATCCCAGCTGGATGAAATCGTAGAACAGTCTCTGAGAGATGCGGCGATCTGGGATGAACTGAAAGATCGTCTCAAAAAGAGCGCGCTGGGACTGTCGGGAGGGCAGCAGCAGCGTCTCTGTATCGCCAGAGCCTTGGCGGTGCAGCCGGAGGTTATCCTCATGGATGAGCCTACCAGTGCGCTGGATCCGATATCTACATCGAAGATCGAAGATCTTGCGGAGCAGCTGAAATCAGATTATACTGTGATTATGGTGACGCACAACATGCAGCAGGCGGCCAGAATCTCTGATAAGACAGCGTTTTTCCTTTTGGGGGAAGTGATAGAATTTGACGATACGGACCGGTTGTTTTCGATGCCGAAGGATAAGAGAACACAGGATTACATTACAGGGAGGTTTGGCTGATGAGAATGCATCTGGAAGAACAGCTGCAGCAGCTTAATTTGGAAATGATAAAGATGGGCGTCCTCTGTGAGGAAGCGATTCAGAGTTCCATAGAGGCTCTGTTCGGCAGCGGAGATGATGCTGAAGAGATGAAGCGCATGTGTGAGAAGGTGCGTACTGCAGATGATGAAATCGATCACAAGGAACGGGAACTGGAGTCGCTGTGCATGAAAATTTTATTGCGGCAGCAGCCGGTGGCGTCCGATCTCAGGATCGTATCATCTGTGTTGAAAATGATTTCAGATCTGGAGCGGATCGGGGATCAGGCGTCCGATATTGCGGAATTGGCTCAGTACATCGTTCACACCGATCTGGCGCAGAAGATTAAGATCAGAGACATGGCCTCAGAATCGGCGGCTATGGTAACCGACTGCATCGATGCATTTGTGAATAAGGATATCGAGGGCTGCCGGAAGGTCTACGTTCACGACGACATCGTGGACGCTATGTTCACGGAGGTGAAGGACGAGATTATCGCTCTCATTCAGTCGGACAACTCCGACGGGGAAGCCTGTATCGATTTGCTGATGACGGCGAAATATCTCGAACGAATTGCGGATCACGCTGTAAATGTCGCGGGATGGGTGGAATATTCCATCACAGGCCTTCACGGAGATGAGCGGGTGGAATAAGAGTTCGTTTCGCCTGCTGCGGCTGAAAAATAGAAATAACAGTGAAGCAAAATTTTTGTTTTAGGGCTGCTTTTGAAGAGGGGGGGGAGACGGAATGATTTATTTAGTGGAGGACGATGACAGTATCAGAGAGCTTGTAATATATACGCTCATCAATTCCGGTCTCGAAGCCCGGGGGTTTGAGCTTCCTTCTAGATTCTGGAAGGCGATGGACGAGAAACTGCCGGATCTCATTCTTCTGGATATTATGCTGCCGGAAGAGGATGGATTGGCGATACTGAAAAAGCTGAGAGAAAATCCCATGACAAAGCGAGTGCCTGTCATGATGCTCACAGCGAAAGGAAGCGAATACGATAAGGTGCTGGGACTGGATTCCGGCGCGGACGATTATGTGGCCAAGCCTTTCGGCATGATGGAGCTGATGGCGCGGGTCAGAGCTCTTCTGAGACGAAAGGAAGACGCTTCTGTGAAAAAAGAGGAATACCGCCTGGGAGCTCTTTATGTCAGTCCCAAAGAACATATTGTAAGAGTCGATGACGAAGACGTTTCTCTGACTCTCAAGGAGTATGATCTCCTCTGCTTTCTTTTGAAACATCAGGGACTCGTATTTACCAGAGATCAGATTCTCTCCGAGGTATGGGGCTATGAATTTAACGGGGAAAGCCGTACCGTGGACGTTCATGTCCGTACTCTGCGTCAGAAGCTGGGCCGCTGCAGCACACTGATTGAAACGGTCAGGGGTATCGGTTATAAGATGGGCGGGAGAGCAAAGTGACGAAGAAGATATTTCAGTCGATTATCGCCGTCGCGGTAGTCGTTCTTCTGGCGGCGGTGATCATCATCATGGGCGTTCTTTACACGTATTTTGAGGGTGAATATAAAAACGGCCTGCGTAATGAGGCTTTTTATGTTGCGTCGGCGATGGAAGCGTCCGGTTCCGATTATCTGCAGACGGTGGCGGAGAATGCGGAAGCGGATACGAGAATCACTTTGGTGAAGGAGGACGGAACTGTCATTTTCGACAGCAAGGCTGACGCATCGGAGATGGAGAACCATGCGGATCGGGAGGAAATAAAGGAAGCGATAGAAGAAGGCGAGGGCTATAGCGCGCGCTATTCCAATACGATGGATGAGAAATCCATCAATTATGCACTTCTTCTCTCTGATGGAACGATTCTGCGGATTTCAGGGACGCAGTTTTCCATGTGGGCGCTGCTTAAAAGCATGTCTCAGCTGATCATTATCGTGTTGGCTATCGCTGTGATTTTGTCGTGTCTTTTGGCCTATCGGCTGGCGAAAAAGATCGTCCGGCCGTTGAATGAAATCGACTTTGAATGTCCGGAAGATACAGAGGGAATGGAAGATTATGATGAAATAAAGCCTCTCTTAAAAAAGCTGCATTCTCAGAATCGGATGATTCAGCATGAGATGGAGGAGCGTGAGAAAATGCGCAGGGAATTTACGGCCAACGTATCGCATGAGCTGAAAACGCCGCTGACGTCGATCTCAGGCTTTGCGGAGATCATGAGGGACGGGCTGGTAAAGGAAGAGGACATTCCGCGTTTTTCGGGAAAGATTTATACGGAGTCGCAGCGCCTGATCCATCTGGTGGAGGATATTATCAAGCTTTCAGAGCTGGAAGACAGGGAATTGGCTTACGAACGTAAAACGGTAGATCTTTCGGAGCTGATAGACGAGGTTATTTACACGCTGTCGCCTGAAGCGTCGAAGCGAAATATTCAGATGACTGCGGATACGGAATCAATAGAGATAGAGGGTATCCGGCAGATTCTTATGGAGATGATTTACAATCTCTGCGATAATGCTGTGAAGTATAACCGCGAAGGCGGCGCTGTCCTCATATCGCTCCATAAGATGGGAGACAGCGCCGCCCTCAGCGTCAGGGACAACGGCATAGGCATCGCTTTAGAAGAACAGACGAGGATTTTTGAACGGTTTTATCGCGTGGACAAGAGCCATTCAAAGGAGGTCGGAGGCACCGGGTTAGGGCTTGCCATCGTCAAGCACGCGGCGGCGTTTCACGATGCCGAAATCGAGCTTAAGAGCAGGATCGGCGAGGGCACGGAGATTACAGTTCGGTTCGATTTGAGTAAATGATTTTTTTATATCTCAGTATTTCGTCATTTGGCAGCGGCTGAAATCTATGAAAGGTTCATGGATTTCAGCCGCTTTAAATTCTGTCTTTTTCGCAGGAAAATAGAAATAAAAAAATGTTTTTCTTGATTAATGATATTATTTAAGTTAGGATAATATCTAACCTATTTTGCCTTTTACCTTTAGGCTGCTTTTCATGGAGCAGCTAAAAGAGATCAGCCGCAGGAGCGGTGTGAATTCGCAGTGTATGGCAGCGCACAACGATGTACAGAGCAGCCGTGGAAACGAAAACGGACATAATGGCGATCATCCGCCCTGCTGCAGGAGATCGTGCAAAATCTTGTATCCGCTCTAAGCAGCCGTGCATTGCTAAAAAAAGGAACAGAGAAAAACGAAAGAAAAAGAGGAAAAAATATAAGTATGAATTTTGAAAATCTGAATATTTCGCCGGAAATTTTAAGAGCTCTAGAGGAAATGGGGTTTTCCGAGGCGACACCTATACAGGAACAGGCTATTCCAGAGGTTTTGACGGGCAGGGATCTGATCGGTCAGGCGCAGACGGGAACGGGAAAAACCTGCGCTTACGGAATTCCCGCTGTGGAGATGACAGACCGCAGCGCCACGTCACCGCAGGTGCTCGTACTCTGCCCTACGAGAGAACTGGCGTCTCAGGTGGCGGAGGAATTGAGACGTCTGACGAAATTTGTGCATGGTGTGAGGATCTTAGCTATTTACGGCGGACAGAATATCGAGAATCAGATCACAGCGTTAAAAAAGAAGCCGCAGATCATCATCGGAACGCCGGGCAGAGTGATGGATCATATGCGCAGAAGAACGCTGCGATTTGAAGAGCTGAAGATGCTGGTGCTCGATGAGGCGGATGAGATGCTGAATATGGGTTTTCGAGAGGATATCGATACGATTCTTCAGGAAATTCCTCAAGAGAAGCAAATGCTGCTGTTTTCGGCGACGATGGCGCCGGAGATCATGAAGCTGACGGAAACGTACCAGAAAGATCCGGTTTACATCCAGATCGCCCGCAAAGAACTGACTACCGATTTGACGGACCAGTATTATATCGAAGTCAGAGAACAGTCGAAGACGGAGCTCCTCTGCAGGCTCGTCGATGTCAATGCCATCACGCTGTGTCTCGTCTTCTGCAACACGAAAAAGCGCGTCGATCAGGTTACGTCGCGCCTTCAGGATCGCGGCTACGCGGCTGATGCGCTTCACGGAGATATGAAGCAGAATGAAAGAGAACGCGTCATGAATAAATTCCGCCACGGTATCACGCAGATTCTCGTGGCTACCGATGTAGCGGCTCGAGGTATCGATGTATCCGGCGTTCAGGCTGTATTTAATTACGATATTCCGGAGGATCCGGAACAGTATGTTCACCGTATCGGCAGAACGGGCAGAGCAGGTAATACAGGCAGAGCTTATTCTTTTGTATTCGGCAGAGATATCTACAAGCTCAAAGGTATTATGAGATATACCGGTTCGCGGATTGCGAGGGAGAAGCCGCCTGCGATCGATGAAGTGGAGTCCGTCCGCATCGACGCCGCCGCGGAAAAGGTAGCGGAGCTCGTCCGCTCCAAAGCGGGTCAGCGGTTCCTTCCGGTGATCGAAAAGATTTCCGGACAGCTTGTCAAAGCAGCGGACAGCGAGGCGGCATGCCCGGAAAAAGAGGTCGGATACCGGACGCAGTCCTTTGAAGAGACTTACGACATATCAGGAGGGACATCAGACAAGGCTGACGACGTATC
>CAZGBL010000011.1:7555-21199 GCA_964523955.1 uncultured Oscillospiraceae bacterium
TTGAAGAGACTTACGACATATCAGGAGGGACATCAGACAAGGCTGACGACGTATCTGACGGCAGATCAAATGAGGCAAACGCGGCAGACGCTGAAGCTCTGAGCGCTTCTGCGTATCCTGAAATCGCAGCGGCGCTTTTCTCGCTCGCATTCAGTGAACTGGAAGAAAAATCGTATCAGAGAGCTGATTTTGACGACGAAGTATTCTCCTATTCCGATATGAATATGACACGTTTGTTTATCAACGCCGGACGGACGGATGGATTGAAAGAGGCGGATATCGTCAAGAGTATCGCTTCGAAAACGTCTCTTACCGGCAGATTGATCGGGAGCATCGAGCTTCATACGAATTTCTCCTTTGTGGATATTCCGGAGGAATACGTGGAAGAAGTTATTTCCTCCATGAAAGGATTCCGTATGAAGGGCAGAGGCGTCTCCTTCGAGCGCGCATCGAAAAAGCAGAGAGGCGGCGCTTCCGGCAGAAAGAAGAGCGGCAGAAGGAAAGAAGGCGGAGTAAGAGAAAAGTCGAAAAAACAGACAAAGCAGCAGCCTAAAGATTTCTATGGGGCGGAAAGCGGAATCGGTTCACCAGATCGTGATAACAACAGCCGATCCCGCCAAAATGCGGAAGCTTATCGAAAGAGAAAGGGCGGTAAATTCTCCTCAAAAGGCCGCCGGAGAAAATAAAAATACTGTTTATTGACTATTGTAGGGACTGTCCTGAAGACGTAATTCAGGACAGTCCCTTATACGAGATTTCAAATAGCTCTGTTTTACTTGAAATTCGCAGTCTTGCAGCTTTAAAAATATGCGGGATTCATAAACGGAATGACGAGCTGCGTGATTTCCCCATCGGAGTCAAGCCCCCAATACCATCTGTAGATGCCGTCTCCTAAGCCGCTTTCAAACATGATTAGTGTATCGTCGGTTTCCGGTATGTTCCAAACTAAATGATTTCCTCTTTTTCTTTGGACATCGGGATTCGCTTCGTAACTTTTCTGAAAAAGCGCAGCAAAATAGTCATTATATTTGTTTTTATCCGGATGTTCGTTTTGCCACTCGTTTATAAAAGCGCTGTATGCTTCTGCAACCTTTGTATCTGAAAAGCAGGCCAGACCGGCATCGGCGTCAAAAACGGTTCATACGCCGGGCTTTCCCAAATCTTCAACGGTATGTCTTTTGGGCATCGCCGTTCGTATTTTACAGTTTCCCTGTCACTGACGATCAGCCTTGCTCCTGCGATTCTCAGACCTGCAATTTTGGAATGGCAAATGGACAGTTCTGCCGGATAGCTTCCCGTCGGTATCTTTTTTTCTAAAGTAGTGGCATACTTACTGCCCAAATATACGAGAGGATCTGAGAGTATAACCTCACCGCTTGGAAAATCAGCTCTTCCTGCAATAAATGGTTCGATCCTGTCACTTTTAGAAAAAAGATCTTCAAAAAATCCTTTGGATATTTTTCCTGATTTATAAATTTAAGATTTTTTTCAAAAGCGATTTGCATCGGAGATTTCACTCGTTCTCTGATCTCTTTTCCGGTGCTCGTGTCCACAAAATATGATCCTGTTTCATCGGAGCAAAATTCCAAATCTGTTCCCACAGGCATATAAAAGATATTAACGACGGTCGGTTCTATATCGGCAAGCACGTTAAAATCTACGATTTTCCATATTTTTTGGATCGTCTACGTATTCCTGTGTATCCGTATCGCCGAAGGCGATCCAGCCGTTTCCGTAAGATCTGTCCGGTTTGAACAGCCATTTCAGCTTAGATGTCCTGTTGAGAATCGACTTGCTCACAATGCTTCCGCCTGCATTAGCGATATATTGTTTCATTTCAATGTTCCTTTCTATTACAATTCTATTATAATATCTGACAGCCAGTATTTCATCATTCACCATTGTATTTTAGATCAGACAGCAAAAAAATTTTTGTTTTTTTCATATGTACAGGAGAAAACTTGTATTATTCGCTGATAGACCGAAGAAGCAGATAAAAATTGAAACAACGTGTTTACAAAAGAAGCAGAATGAAATATAATTGTATACAATAAGCTGGCGTGTATATTATGTATGCTACAAAACATGTATTGAGGACAATAGAGTTTACTGTGAAGCCTCGTGAAGTAAGTCCTGCAGGATGAAGACGAGCGCCTGGTTTCACGTATGCGTATTCCCTTAGGAAGTGCAGGCCGAGACTTTGAGGTGAAGCGAGAGCTGGGGGAATAGCCTTTATTGTATTATCTGGAAAGTAAGGTTGTAAGGTTATCGGCACGGGATCAGAAGCCGACAGCGGCAGAACGAGCCGCGTATTTTTCATTAATGATGTGAAAGAGGGCGATCTTTTTCTGAGGAATGAGAAAGCCTGCTGCGGGAAACAGAATCGCCGGGCAGGGCGCTGCGGCAGTCCGAAGCAGGCGGCTTTTTCCTGGAGTTTTTCGCTGAAATATCTGCACTTTCCAGTATTATTTGCGTTCAGGAGGCGTTTTATTTAAAATGGGTAAGACATTAGCTTATAAGATACTCGAAAATCATCTGATAGAAGGTACGCTTTCCCCTGGTGAGGAAATCAAGATCAAGATCGATCAGACGCTCACCCAGGACTCCACAGGTACGATGGTATATCTCCAGCTGGAGGCTATGGATGTGGAAAAGATTAAGACAGAACTCTCGGTCGCTTACATAGATCACAACACACTTCAGACAGGCTTTGAAAATGCAGACGATCATGAATTTATCAAGAGTGTGGCTAAGAGACACGGCGTTCTGTTCTCCAAGCCGGGCAACGGTATCTGTCATCAGCTTCACATCGAAAACTTCGGCATTCCGGGAAAGACGCTTCTCGGCTCGGACAGCCATACGCCGACGGGCGGCGGAATCGGGATGATCGCCATCGGAGCGGGCGGTCTGGACGTTGCGGTTGCTATGGCGAAGGGAACGTATTCTCTCACCGCTCCAAAAGTGATTAACGTGAAGCTCACAGGAAAGCTCAGACCTTGGGTTTCCGCCAAAGACGTCATTTTATATGTGCTGCAGCAGCTCACCGTCAAGGGCGGCGTCGGTAAGATCGTAGAATACACCGGCGAAGGCGTAAAGACGCTGTCTGTTACAGACCGTGCGACGATCACAAACATGGGCGCGGAGCTGGGTGCGACCACATCCGTGTTCCCGAGTGATGAAAATACGAAAGCATTTATGGAATCTCAGGGCAGAGGGGCGGATTTCGTTCCGCTTACTGCGGACGAGGACGCCGTTTACGATGAGGTTCTCGAAGTCAACCTCTCCGAGCTGGAGCCGCTGGCTGCAAAGCCGCACAGCCCGGACAATGTAGACTCCGTCAAGAATATCGGACCGATTAAAATCGATCAGGTCGCCATCGGAAGCTGTACGAATTCTTCCTATGCTGATCTGATGAAGGTAGCGGCGATTCTCAAGGGCAAAAAGGTCAACGAAAATGTCAGCCTCGTCATTTCGCCGGGCTCCAGCAAGATTCTGGCAAAGCTGGCCTCTAACGGCGCTCTTGCGGATATGATCAGCGCCGGAGCGAGAATCATCGAAAATGCCTGCGGTCCGTGTATCGGCATGGGACAGTCTCCGAAATCCGCCGGCGTTTCTCTGAGAACCTTCAACAGAAATTTCAAAGGCAGAAGCGGTACTAAGGACGCGGACATCTATCTCGTCAGTCCGGAAACCGCCGCGATTTCCGCCATCGAAGGCGTTCTCACCACAGGGATGGAAACCGACCTTGCGGAGATTGCGCCGGTGGATTTCGATTTTAACGATAACTTCATCGTATATCCAAAGGATTCCAATAAGGATAACACTCCGGTAGCTATGGGACCGAATATCAAGCCGTTCCCGCTGAATGTAGCTCTCGGAGACAGGCTGGAAGCGCAGGTAGTGCTCCACGCGGGAGACAATATCACGACGGACGACATCATGCCTTCCGATTCCAGAATTTTGCCATACCGTTCCAATGTTCCGCATCTTTCCAACTACTGTTTTGAAAATATCGACAGACAATTTCCTGAAAGGTGCCGTGCGGCGGGAAACGGCGCGGTCATCGGCGGCGAAAATTACGGACAGGGTTCCAGCAGAGAGCACGCGGCGCTGGTACCGCTCTATCTGGGCGTAAGATTCGTCATGGCGAAGTCTTTTGCCCGTATCCACCGTTCCAATCTGATCAACAGCGGCATCATCCCTCTCGTATTTGCAGAGCCTGGGGATTACGACAAGATCAAGCTGGGCGATAAGCTGGTCATCGAAAACGCAGCCGCTCAGGTGGAAAACGAAGAAATCGCCGTCAGGAACGAAACACAAGGCGAAGAATATAAAATGGTTCCAAATCTTTCCGATCTGGAAAAGAAAATGATTCTTAACGGCGGAAAGATCAACATGCTTAAAAATGAAGAATAAGGGGAATAAGGAGCAAGGGAAAATGAGTTATTTACAGGATTTTGAAAAACTTGTAAAGGGACAGCTGGAGAGAGTAGAGAGGCTGAAAAACGAGCCTCCCGCTACGGATTTCTCCAAGCTCGGCAAGATTATCATCGGTTTCGTAGGCGGCGACGGCATCGGTCCTGTCATCATGGAACAGACGAGACGCGTTCTCGATCAGATTCTCGAGGACGATGTGGCGCAGGGGAAAGTGGAGATGAGAACCATCGAAGGTCTGACGCTGGAAAACAGGGTGGCGAAGCTCAATACGCTGCCGGACGACGTTCTGGAACAGATCAAACAGTGCCACGTATTTTTAAAGGGTCCTACTACGACGCCGAATGAGACGATGAATATGCCGAACCTGGAGAGCGCAAATGTAGCTCTCAGACGGGAGCTCGACCTGTTCGCCAACGTAAGACCCATCAGTATTCCGGAAAAGGGAATCGACTGGACGTTCTACAGAGAAAACACAGAAGGCGAATATATCGTGGGAAGCCACGGCGTCGATGTAGGCGACGATATGTGTGTCGATTTTAAAATTACGACCACCCAGGGCGTAGAGCGAATCGCCCGCATGGCGTTTGAATTTGCTAAGGCAAATGGCAAGAACAGAGTCGAATGTGTAACAAAGGCGAATATCGTCAAGAAGACAGACGGCAGATTCCTGGAAGTCGTACATAAAGTCGGTGAAGAATATCCTGACATTCGGATCGAAGACTGGTATATTGATATTATGACGGCAAATCTCATCAACGAAGATATGCAGAAGGATTTTCAGGTATTCGTTCTCCCGAATCTCTACGGCGATATCATCACAGACGAAGCGGCTCAGATCCAGGGCGGCGTCGGCACTGCCGGAAGCGCGAATATCGGCAATCAGTATGCGATGTTTGAAGCGGTTCACGGAAGCGCGCCGCGTATGGTGGAAGAAGGCATCGAAGACAGAGCCAATCCTGAAAGTCTCATGAAAGCGGCAGAGCTCATGCTCCGTCACATCGGCTTCGCTCAGGAGGCGGACAGACTGAGACATGCCGTAGATCAAGCCGCAAAAGATCCGTCACTCCATATGACGGGCACAAGAGAGGGCAGCTCCACAGTGGAATTTACAGAGGCTGTTTTGAAAGCGCTGTAGATGCTGTAGATGCTTTCCGCAGGCAGCGGAATACGGGTATGCAGCAGCGCAAGATAATAAAGGATAAAATGATGGAGGGACGGTCAAAATTCAATCCGCTTTCCATTCCGCAGTATGCGTTTTTAGCCGGCAGAAATCTGTCAAATGCAAAAGGAGGCATAGAAGTGTATTATAAGAATACAAAAGATGATGTAGTATCGGGACTTCCGCTTGCGATCAATATATTTATCAAGCTTAGAGAAGAGATCCTGCAGGGACTGCTGCAGAACGGTGAAAAGCTCACAGAACAGAGAATCTGCAACAAATATAATGTCAGCCGCACGCCTGTCAGAGAGGCATTCCGTCTGCTGGAGCAGGAAGGACTGATCGTCATGATACCGAACAGGGGAGCCTTCGTTACGGGCTTCGACGATCAGGATGTAGCCGATATGTATGAGATGAGAAAGGTGTATGAGGTTCTCGCTTTTGAATGGTCTATCGAGAGAATCACACCGGAGGAACTCGAAGAGATCAAAAACGTGTATGAATTGATGGAATTTTATACGCATAAAAAAGAGTACGAAAAATCCTCCGAGCAGAATATTCATTTCCATGAACTTCTCTATAAAGCCTCTCATAACAGGCTTTTAACGCAGATTTTAACCAGCTATCAGTACTATACAAAGCAATTCCAGGTAGGATCTGAGATGAAATATGATCATATGGAGGAACTCTTAGAGGAGCATTACGAAATTCTTCAGTCTCTGGAAACGAAAGACGCAAAGCGCGGCATCGCCGTTATCAAGAAGCACCTTGAAGGTTCTAAGGGCAGAGCGGGCTACGGCGAATTCAAGAGCTATGAAGTATAGTACAAAAACGCAGCATCGAAAACAGCTAAGATAGGCAGTAAAAAATCGGCAGCAAAAGATGAAGAAATTAAAAAAACAGGACGTGGCCAGAGTTCTGGAGCTTCTCGCAGAGACATATCCGGATGCAGGCTGCGCCCTGCATTTTTCAAGTAATTATCAGCTGCTGACAGCGGTAGCGCTGTCGGCGCAGACTACGGACAAAAAGGTCAATCAGGTGACAGAAGGACTGTTTCAGCTCTGTCCTACGGCGGCGGAGATGGCTGAGTTCGATGAAGAGGAGCTTCAGCGAATTTTAAAGCCTATCGGCATGCATAAGTCAAAAGCTAAAAATACTATCGCCATGAGCCGCGCTCTTATGGAAAAATATGGTGGAGAAGTTCCGGAGAGGCAGGAGCTTCTAGAAGAGCTTCCGGGCGTCGGCAGAAAGACGGCGAACGTGGTGCTTTCTGTAGGTTTCGGTCATCCGCGCATCGCGGTGGACACCCATGTGTTCCGCGTATCTAATCGGATCGGTCTGGTGGATGAAAAGGACGTGCTGGCTACGGAAAAGGCGCTGATGAAGGCGATTCCAGAGGAACAGTGGACGGTAAATCACCATCGTCTGATCTGGCACGGCAGAATGCTCTGCACTGCGAGAAATCCGAAATGCGGCGAGTGTCCGCTGGACGGAGTCTGTCTTAAAAAGATGAAGCGTCCTACGAAGACAGAAGATCCGAAAAAGGTAAAAAAGTAGGAGAAAAAGCAGGATCATTGCGGTAAAAGAAGGCCGATAGGAATCTCAGATGTATTCTTATTTATCTATTTATTGTTTATCGTTGGAATCGCGCGGAGATGGAAGTAAGTTTTGTTGGGCATCTGGCAATGCATGAAGTGAAATCTGTGAAATATATGAAATATATATAGGAAAGAGAAGGTCATTTATGGGCGCTATGTCTTTTTACGGATGTGACGTCGCAAAGCTGGCGGAGGAATACGGTACGCCGCTTTATGTCGTTTCCGAAGATTATATCAGAGAACGCTGCAGAGAGATGAAGAGCGATTTTCTCGATAAATATGAAAATACAAAGGCTGTTTATGCAAGTAAGGCTTTTCAGGTTCTGGAGGTTCTCCGAATCGTGAAATCAGAAGGCTTGGGTCTGGACGTCGTTTCCGGCGGGGAGCTGTATGCCGCTTTACAGGCGGGATTCGATCCTGGGCTGATCGAGTTTCACGGAAATTCCAAGAGCACACAGGAGCTGAAAGAAGCTCTGGAAGCGGGAGTAGGAACTATCGTCGTGGACAATCTTTCCGAGCTTTCTCTTTTGAACGAGCTGGCGGGAGAAGCAGGAAAAGTGCAGTCTGTACTGCTCAGAGTGACGCCGGGCGTAGACAGCCATACACACGAGTATATTTCCACAGGTCAGCTGGATTCTAAATTCGGATTTGCTGTGGAGGAAATTCTGGGAGGAGTGGCAGAGCAGGCGCAGAAGTCTTCCAATATCGATCTGAGAGGATTTCACTATCATGTCGGTTCTCAGCTTCACGATAATTCTTCTCATATCATGGCGACGGAGATTATCCTGAAGATGCTGGCGCAGCTCAAGGACGACACAGGTTACGAAGCTTGTGAAATCAACTGCGGCGGCGGCTTCGGCGTGCATTACGCAGGCGATCCGGAGCGGACGACGGTATCTTACTTCATGGATCCTGTCATGGAAAAGATCGATGCCTTCTGCAGGGAAAAGGGAATTGCCAGACCTACGGTGACCATCGAACCGGGCAGATGGGTAGTGGGCGAAGCCGGCATCACGGTATATGAAGTGGGTTCCGTGAAGACGAACGCGGCGGGCCGCACCTATATCGGCGTCGACGGCGGTTTTCCCGACAATCCTCGTCCGGCTCTCTACGACGCGAAGTACGAAGTAGAGGCGGTGGAGAAAAAAGAGCAGCCGTACGATCAAAAAGTTACCATAGCTGGAAAATGCTGTGAATCCGGCGATATTTTAGCGTGGGATGTGATGCTGCCGAAATTAGAGCGCGGCGAGCATATCGCCGTGCTGTGTACCGGGGCGTATAACCACTCTATGGCGAGCAATTACAATCGTGTTCCGAAGCCGGGCGTCGTCATGATCAGCGAAGGAAAAGCGCGTCTCGCGGCAAAGAAGGAGACGTATGCTGATATGATCCATCTGGAGCTGTAGGATGCTCGTCAGCGGTAGGAGATAAAAATCATTAAATCAGAGAGAGAGAAGAGAAAGGCAGCTGGAAAGAGAGCTGACCTTTCTCTTTTTTGTATGGCGCGGAAGATATCCCTCTTACAAAGTATCAGCGGGTTCTATTTCCGATTTAAAAACAAAAATGCCTAATTTCCCTTCTTTAAATTATCAAACTCCCGAATATATTGTGAAGAATGTTGACATTTTAGTTTTATAGTTGTAGAATAAAAATGAGATCTACAATTGTAAAACGAAAAGTGAGTAGTTAAAATGGTTAATTTATTTAATTAAATTGGATTGCAAATATAGAGGGTATTTTGCATAGCAATTCCACTCAAGTAAATAATTTGAGTTATAGAAATTTATCACGTCCGTAAGGGTGAAAAAGCCTTAAATTTTCATCGGAAATGGAATCGCCGCTTAAAGAAGCGGGGGACATCCGGCGCTTGTTATATTAGGAGGTGAACCATAAAATGATGCGTTTTGATACATCCTAAAGAAAAATAAAAAATGAGATATCATCATACACCTTGCAGGGATAATAAGATGATACCTCACGGAATAAGGCTTCATATAATTAAAATATGAAGTTGTATCTTTCATAATAACACAACATCCCAAATATTAAAATAAAAAATACTCTAAAAGAAAGAAGGAGATTATTGTGAAATCAAAAGTATGTGGTGTTTATGGAGGATTATTGATTTTAATACCGATATTTCTGATCGGATATTCGATTGTAATTTTTCCGAATTTAATTACAGGTCAGTACATTATAGATACGGACACGTTGATTGTAATGGATATTCTGACGCTTATAACGGCATTTATGAGTTATGTATTGCTTTATCAGATCAACGAAAGTTTGAAATACAGAAAAATATTGAAAAATATTTTCTTTGGAATAATTTTTCTCATGTATTTTGTTTCAGCTTTCTATCTTATCTTTTGCAGGCTGCATGACATCTATCATGAAATCCGCTTAATGCCAATGTCAGGGATTCTTCCTGCAGGATATGAGACGTTAAATGATATAACAAGCGCCGGATGTCCCTCTGCATCTGCAAGCGGCGTGTTCCATTTCCGACTTTCGGCGGCAGGATAATAATCCCCCGCCGAAACCCGGTTGAGCGAAAGCCCCTGGCGCTTGCTGCAAGCGTTCGCGTCATCCTTGGCAAGCGAGCTTGTCAGGTGCTCTGCTCCGCTTTAAATTCGTAAGATAATTTTTGATATGTTATTGAAAAATTGTTCTACAACGGTAAAATAAAAAAGGAGGTGATAGAAGAATGAAATTTCTTTTAAGTAATACAGATTATCGTTTCATGATGATTCTATGGGAAAAGCAGCCTGTTGGATCGGGAATTCTTGCCGAGTTATGCCGAGAGCAATTCGGATGGAAAAAATCTACAACTTATACGGTAATCAAGCGTTTGATCGACAAAGGATATGTGAAAAATGAAAATGCAGTTGTGACGGCTATGATCTCAAAAGAGGACTGTCAGCGTGAGGAGGCTCAGGCTTTCATCGACCGGGCGTTTTCCGGATCACTTCCTGATTTTTTAGCGACATTTCTCGGTAATTTTATCATCAGTGACAAAGAGGAAGGTGAAATAAGGGAGATTATAGACCAGTATGCCAGAAAGCACGCAGACGATAGGAATAATGACAGATAGCGAGATAAAATTAAGAAAGAAAGGCTAAAACAATGGGATTTCTTAGTATGGCCTCTTTTGTATCGAAATATTTCATACAAGCAAATATCATTTTAACGTCTTGCATCCTCGTTGTTTTCATGATGCGCTTGTTGCTCAGAAAATATTCGAGGATATTTTCGTACTATGCATGGGGAATCGTGTGCTTCGGGCTGGTATATTTTTTCGCTTCTCCTTTGCAGTTTCCGCTCCGCGCGATATATTCCTTCTTATCTGGAAGATCTGGACAGAATGAGACAACAATAGTCAGAGATGACGCAGGAACTCAGACGTCCCCGGACAGCGCGGCGGCTTTGAATGATTTATCCGCATCTCCTGCAGTTTCGGATGGCGGGGCGATGGCCGGACACGGTTTAACGGATAAAATTGCAGCGATATCGCCGGATTTTCTGCAGATATCACATTCGGAGGAATGGATGAGAGATGTCCGCTTTATTCAGATACTTTTTGGAGTTTGGTTTACCGGAGTATTGATTTTTCTGATCCATTTTCTGTATTCATATATCCGCGTAAAACGCACGACACGATTTGCGATAAAATTGCGGGAAAACATCTTTGAATTGGATGGTTACATAACTCCATTTGTATTTGGCGTTTTCCATGCGAAAATATATATTCCTTATGGTTTGAAAGAAGAAGAGATCTCTCTGATTGCAGCTCATGAACGGTGCCATATCAAATATAAGCATCATATCGTTCTTCTGCTGGCGAAATTAGTACGGATCCTGTTTTGGATGAATCTATTTTTCTGGATTGCCTGTCAGAAGCTCAGCCTGGATATGGAGCTGCTTTGCGATGAGCATACTACAAAAAAACTCGGCATTTCCGAAAAGAAAGAGTATTCTTTATTGCTTGTGCAGATGGCTTCGACAGAAAAAATAATAAATGTTATCTATTTTTCGTCAGGAGCTTCTGTATTGAAAAAGAGAGTAAAAAATATTCTGGAAAGCACAAAAAGGAATATCGTATTTCCTGTCTGTATTTTGATATTTTGTCTCGTTATCGTAGCTGCAGGCACCGGAGCGTATGCGGCTGCAAATGACAATTCGTTATGGAATGACGGAAACAGTGATAAAAACAGGAATATGAATCAGGCGGTGATAAGTCAGGAAGATCTCGACTAAAGACTGGCGGCGCTTGGCTTGCAGGATTCCAAAATGAATATCGTGATTCTCGATGAGTCGGGAAGTATTTTAGCGCAAAAAGGCAACATCGACGAAGAAGTGATACCTGGAGTCGCAGCTGTACCGGTGATTGCAGCTGACATCATAGCAGACGGTAAAGTAAAGTGGGACTCTATGGTTAAGGGGAATTCTATTTTATGCTTCAATGAGAAGGGGGAACAGGAAACCTATCAGAACTGGAGAGATGAAGCCGAAGAAATGACCTTTAAACAGGCGATGACACATCACTCGCTGGCCGGTCTGATTTCTGCTGTTCTGAAGACTGATATACCGAGTCTCAAATATATGTTGGAGGATCAGGGCTTTGTGGGTTTTGATTCCACGAGTGAAAGCAGCATCGTATCATGTATACGTGGGGAGTGTATGAAAATTTCGGTATATCATCTGGCGGATGCTTATTGCTCTGTTTTCAAAGGAGACAGGAATTCACAGCTCAGGCAGTTCATAAAGTACGATTTGAAGCAGAGATCTCAGGATTATATCGATGACGCAGATATGTCGGGATCTTACGGCACAGGATTTAAAATAGTTTCCGGTGACCCGTCGATTCCTGGCGCTATTGTGAAGATGGATGCAACAGCCGTTTATGTGGGCGATTATTATTTGGACAATCAAAGGGTTATTATTGCCATGAGCCGATACTATGAGGACATAAGTAAGGAAGATGCTTCAGGAAGTTATTTGATGCCTGTAGCAAATGCTTTTTTGATTTCTGAGGAATATGTAAGGTGATTTAAAGGAAGGTGTTATTCAAATGAAGAAGATAAGAAGAATTTTTAGCTTGACCGTAATGACGACGATGGTAATCAGTGTAGGGGCCTGCTTTTCATTTGCAGATATAAATAAAGCGAGTACAAATTCAAATAATAGCGTTATTTTATCTTCTGTTTCTGGAATGATAGGTGTAGGATATTGTACCGGCGATGGTGTAAAATTCAAGTCAGAACCAAATGCAAGCAGCGTAACTTTAGGCTTGATTTATAAAGGTGAAAAACTGTATTTGCAAGATTCTCCTGACGGAATGCCATCATCTTGGGTTTATGTATACAGAATTAAAACTAATCAATATGGTTATATGGCAGCGCAGTATTTCTCAAAAGCAGGAACACCTAAATAATATCCTTTGATGTAACAGGTCAGGGATATCCAGCTGCTACGTTTTCTCTCTGGTTTGAAAAAAAGGCGATACCGTTTTCTGTGTTATATCAGAAAACGGTATCGCCTTTTTTGTAGTGAGCCCGGCTAACGCACGTTCTAACAGTGAAGAAAATGAATGGTGAATGCAGAAAATATGGAAGGACATGGCTGTTCTCAAAGAGCGAGAGGGGCGCGAAGAGACTGCTTGGAACCGAGTAGGAGGCGACGATTAGCCGTCGTCTTCGTTCATCATCAGCTTCAGCTTTCCTTCCAGATATGCATATATCTTTTATTTTTACTTGTTATAACAAGCATCAGAAGTCCTCCGCTTCTGTGAGCGGCGGGTTCCATTTCCAACTTTCAGCGGCAGGACAATAATCTCCCGCTGAAACCCGGCGGAGCGAAAGCTCCTGGCGCTTGCTGCAAGCGTTCGCATCGTCCTTGACAAGTGAGCTTGTCAGAAGCTCTGCTCCGCATTAAATCCAAGTAATCTATTAACATTATTTTGACAGTTGAATACAGCGCAGGATCGTATAACAAAAATCGAGTATATTTGATACTTGACATACGAGATCTACTATTGTAGAATAAAAATGGGATCTACAAATGTAGATAAGAAAGAAGGTGATTATCATGATTCATGTTTTTATGTGACTATATTGAGGATGACGTTACTCTGTTTTTAATTTTTTTAAAAGTAATATTTTGTTATGTTTTAAAATACAATATCATTGACTGAACAGTCAGAATTACTACGATGAAAATAAAGATTGATAATGTGAATTGATATATAGTCGCATATCTGTTAAGAGTAAAATTGCAGGCTGATCGTGTGACTAATCTTAAAAGTAATATCGTAATTTAAGATATTTATCTTTAGAGATAGACCTGGGCTGCAACGTATAACGTAAAAATATATACGAAAGGAATGGTGAAATAAAATAGAATATTTGCGACGACTCAATTGAAATCAACAGAAACAAGATCAGGCTCAGA